>NZ_JBHYGX010000013.1:61028-126003 GCF_042739975.1 Streptomyces sp. NPDC059080 | reverse complement strand
AGCCGGTGCGGCTGCCCGGGGGGGGGGGGGGCGCGCCCCCCCCCCCCCCCCGCCGCCCCCCCCCCCCCCCCCCCGGGGGGGGCCCCCCCGCGGCCGTCGTACGGACCGGGCTCAGCCGCCGTTCGGGGCGCCGCTGGGCAGCTCCGGCAGATCGGGAACCTTCACCTTGCCGTCCGTCGACCGCTGGAACTTCTCCGTCGGGCCGCCCTCCCAGCTGACGGTCAGGCTCTTGCCGTCCGCACCGGGCTTGAGGCGGCCCACCGTGCGGCTGGTGTCCCCGTCGGTGCACTTCAGCGCCACCATCGACATACCGGCCATCGACTGGACCTTGCCCAGGCACCCGGCCTTGTGGCCCCGGCTGAGGGCGGCCGTGCCGTTCTTGAACACCAGGATGAGCGGGTCGCCGCCCTCCTTGGTCTCCCAGGCGCCCTCCAGCGCCGCGCCCTCGGAGGGCTTGCCGCCCGCGTCGGGTGCCGACGGCGCGGTCGTCTCCTGCTTGCCCGGCTTGTCCTCGGAGTTGCCGCCGCTGCTGCCGCAGCCGCTGAGCAGCATCGCGGCGAGGGCGGCCGCTCCGGTGATCTGCGCTGCCTTGCGCACCTACGTCTCCTCGATCGGTGGGGAGGGGGAAGCCGTGAGGCTAGCAGGAGGGGTGTGGAGGCGAGGTGACGATCGTGCGCCCGCCTCCGCCACCGCTTCTGCCGTTGTCCCCACGGTCGTTGACTGTGGGGTCATGGGGCGAGCGGCGTGGCCGGCGCGGGGAGGATACGGCCGGTGACGTCGCCCAGGCCGATGCGGGCGCCGTCCGCACCGGGGGCCCAGGCGGTGAGGGTCACCTCGTCGCCGTCCCGGAGGAACGGGCCCTTGCCCTCGGTGAGTTCGAGGAGGCAGCCGCGCTGGTCCGGCTCGGGTCCGGAGACCGTGCCGGAGGCGTAGAGGTCGCCGGTGCGCAGGGACGCGCCGTTGACGGTCATATGGGCCAGCTGCTGGGCGGCCGTCCAGTACATCGAGGCGAACGGGGGCCGGGAGACGGTCTCGTCGTTGATCCGGACCTCGATGCGCAGGTCGATGCCGCCCGGTTCGCCCGTCGTGTCGTCGAGGTAGGGCAGCAGCGGGAAGTCGCGGGCGGGCGGGGCGGTGCGGGCGTCGTCGAAGGCGTCGAGCGGGGTGATCCACGCGGAGACGGAGGTGGCGAAGGACTTGCCGAGGAACGGGCCGAGGGGGACGTACTCCCACGCCTGGATGTCGCGCGCGGACCAGTCGTTGACGAGGCAGACCCCGAAGACGTGCTCGCGGAACGACTCCAGGGCGACCGGCTCGTGGAGCGTCGAGGGGGTACCGACGACGAAGCCGACCTCGGCCTCTATGTCGAGACGGCCGGAGGGGCCGAACGTCGGCGCCGCGTCGGCGGGGGCCTTGCGCTGGCCGTTGGGGCGGACGACGGGGGTGCCCGACACCACGACGGTCCCGGCGCGGCCGTGGTAGCCGATCGGCAGGTGCTTCCAGTTCGGCGGGAGGGCGGCGCCGTCCGGGCGGAAGATCTTGCCGACGTTGGTGGCGTGGTGCTCGCTGGCGTAGAAGTCGACGTAGTCGGCGACGTCGAAGGGGAGGTGGAGGGTGACGTCGTCGAGGGGGTGCAGCAGGGGGGCGACGGCGGAGCGGTGCGCGGGATCGGTCAGCGCGGCGCGGACGGCGGCCCGGACCTCGGTCCACACCGGCCGCCCGGCGGCCAGCAGCGGGTTGAGGACTGGCGCGGCCAGCAGCTCGGCGTGGGCGGGGCGGAGGGGCTCGGGCAGCGCGCTCAGATCGAGGACATACCGGCCGTAGCGGACGCCGAGGCGGCGCAGCGCGGGCGCCGCGGGGGTGCTGAACACGCCGTAGGGCAGGGTGTGCGGGCCGAAGGGGTCGCCTTCGGGAAGGTCGAACGGGCTCTGCTCGGACATGACAGCTCCTCGCGTTCGTCGTCACCGGCGGGCGCGGCGTGGTGAACCCGCCCGCCCGGCCGGTGGCCGTGCGGTCGATCAGCAGACTACGGCCCGTCCGGCGCTCGCCGTGGGCCCTGTGGACAACTCCCCGGATGCCTGCCCAGGTGGGGGAAGCGGGGCGAGGGGCGCCGCGGGATCGGGCGTCGGGCGGACGGGGCTCGTACGTGCGCGAGGCCGTACATGCGCGATGCCCGTACGGGGGGAGCCGCCCCGGACACGCAGGGCCCGCGTATCTGCCCCGGGCCGCCCGCCTCGCCCCCTCGGGCCCGCCCCGGCCCCGCCCGGTCGAGGGGCCCGCGCCCGCCCCATCCGCGTGATATCGGAGAAAAAGGGACCACGGAACATACCGGGCACAGGGCTGGTCGGCTGCCGATGGGGTTCGGGGGGCGGGCGCTCACGGTGATCGAACTGGGACCGGATACGCTGGCAGGCGGTGGAGACAGCGACAGATCGACGTTCCGTTTGATCGTCAGCAGACAGGAGTACCCCTCGTGACCGTCGTCGGGCCCTTCGGGCTGAGCGTGCGGGACCAGGCTCTTGAGGCCGATGTCCAGGCCGGGTTGGCGGCTGTCGAGGAGGGCCTGCTGGAGGCCACCAAAAGCGACGTGCCGTTCATCACCGAGTCCGCACAGCATCTCGTCCGCGCGGGCGGCAAGCGGTTCCGGCCGCTGCTCGTCACGCTCGCCGCGCAGTTCGGCGATCCGTACGCCCCCGGTGTGGTGCCCTCGGCCGTCGTCGTCGAGCTGACGCATCTGGCGACGCTGTACCACGACGACGTGATGGACGAGGCGGACGTGCGCCGCGGCGTGGCCAGCGCCAACGCCCGCTGGGGCAACTCCCTCGCCGTTCTGACCGGCGACTTCCTCTTCGCGCGGGCCTCGCACATCCTCGCCGACCTCGGGCCCGAGGCGGTCCGTATCCAGGCGGAGGCGTTCGAGCGGCTGGTGACCGGCCAGATCCTGGAGACCGCGGGGCCGCGCGACGGGCGTGACCCGGTGAGCCACTACCTCGACGTCCTTGCCGGGAAGACCGGTTCGCTGGTCGCCGTGGCCTGCCGCTTCGGTGCGATGATGTCCGGCGCCGACGAGACGGCCGTCGACATCCTCACCCAGTACGGCGAGCGGCTGGGCACCGCCTTCCAGCTGGCCGACGACGTGCTCGACATCGCCAGCGACTCCCACGAGTCCGGCAAGACGCCCGGCACGGACCTGCGCGAGGGCGTCGCCACCCTGCCCGTGCTGTATCTGCGGGCCCGCGCCGAGAGCCCGTCCGGCACCGCCGAGGACCGCGCCCTGTGCGAGCTGCTCGCCGGTGACCTCACGGATGACGCCCGGCACGCCGAGGCGCTCGCCGCGCTCCGCGCCCACCCCGCGCTCGAACAGGCCCGCCGCGACACCGTCCGCCACGTCCAGGAGGCCCGCGCCGTGCTGGCGCCGCTGCCGGACTGCATGGCGAAGACGGCGCTGGAGAGCCTCTGCGACGCGGTGGTGCACCGGGCGGGCTGACCGGAGCGGGCGGCAGCGGCGCGACTGGCCGGTCCCCGGGACCGGCCGATCCGCCTCGCCCCCAGCCTCCGTCAGGGTGCGCGTCACCCTCCCGGTGTAGGTGCGCCGTGGTGCGCTGACCGGATGTCATACCCCAGCAGGAGGACGGGTTGGCTCCGTGGGTTGACGCGGTGTGCCGGGCGTTTTGGTGGGATGGGAGTCACCACAACGCGGCGGTACGGCCACGAAGGGGCCCGGGGGACCGGTGCGCAGCGCGGGCCCGCCGCTCATGACCGGAGGTTAGGCACATGCCACGGAACGAACCGACAGACGCCACCGCAGGCAGCCAGGGCCCGGAGGCGGACGTCCCGGTGCGGCGCCGCAAGGCCGTCCGGTACGGCGTCCCGGTCGCGGTGGCGGGGGTGGTGGCGGCGACGGTCGGGCTGGTCCCGGCGTTCGCTGGATCCGGCTCGCCCGACCTGCCGAAGATCACGGCGCAGCAGCTCCTCGCCAAGATGGCCGCGTCCGGCACCCAGCAGCTGTCCGGCACCGTCCGCGTCACCACGGACCTGGGCCTGCCGTCGCTGACAGGCGCGGGCGGCGCGATGCCGGGCTTCGGCAGCGCGGGCGGCTCCGGCGAGGGCGACGGCAGCGACGCCCCGCAGTCGCCGCGGAACAAGCTGATGGAGCTGGCGTCCGGCGCCCACACTCTGCGGATAGCGGCCGACGGCCCCGCGAAGCAGCGCGTCACCTTCGTCGACGGCGGTTCCGAGTACAGCCTGATCCGCGACGGCGACCGCACCTGGGCGTACGACGGCGGCAGCAACACCGCCGTCCGCTCCGGGCGTCCCGCGGGCGCCGCGCACGGCCCGCGGCTCGGTGCGGGTCTGCCGCGGGACCTGGCCGGGGCCACCCCGCAGGACCTCGCCCGGCAGGCGCTGAAGGCAGCGGGGGACACCACGTCCGTCACCGTCGGCGCCACCGCGAAGGTCGCCGGGCGGGACGCGTACCAGCTGGTGCTGACGCCGAAGCAGTCCGGGTCGACGGTCGGATCGGTCCGGATCGCGGTCGACGCCGCCAACGGCGTGCCGCTGAAGTTCTCACTGCTGCCCCGGAGCGGGGGCGACGCCGTCGTGGACGCGGGCTTCACCACCGTCGACTTCGCCCGCCCGGCCGCCTCCTCGTTCGCCCCGCCCCACGACGCGAAGATCGTCGACGGCGCACGCATAGCCCAGGGGAAGGGCCACGGCGGTGGTCTCCAGGGGCAGCACGGCGGCAAGGACTTCGAGGGTTTCAAGGAGTTCCGGGGCGAGGAGGGCGCGCGAAACGCCGCGGGTCCGCACGGTGTCACGGTCCTCGGCAAGGGCTGGACCGGCGTCGCCGTGCTCAAGGGGGCCGGCTCCCTGCCGACCGGCAAGGGCGGTGCGGCCGCGTTCCTCGACAGCCTCGGCGACACGGTGCACGGCGACTTCGGCTCCGGCCGGGTCTTCAGCACCCGCCTGGTCAACGCCCTGCTGACCGACGACGGCACGGTCTACGTCGGCGCCGTCGACCAGCAGACCCTCGTCAGCACGGCGAACACGGCCCACGCCGCCAAGTAGGCCCATCGGTCTCAGGGGCGCCCGACGCCAACCGGCGCGCCCCTGGGCCGGAACGGCCGATGCCCGTACGAGCCGGGACACCCCCGGCACCGGCCAGGCCCGGGCCGCCGCCCCCGTCCTAGCCCAACGACTCATCCGCAGCCGCCGGAAGCGGGTCCGGGCCCCCCGCCTCCCGGTGCGCCGGGCCCCCGGTCGCCGCGGCCGCGCTCTCGGAGACTGCGACTTCGGAGGCTGTGCCCTCGGAGACCGCGGCGGAGGCCCGGCGCCTCGCAGCCGCCACCGCCGCCCGTGCGGCGCGGGCGGTCCGCAGCGCGTCCCAGGTCAGCAGCGCCAGCGCCAGCCACACCAGGGCGAAACCGGCCCACCGCTCCGGCGGCATCGACTCGTGGAAGACCAGCAGGCCCAGCGCGAACTGGAACGTCGGCGCCAGATACTGCAGCATCCCGATCGTCGTCAGCGGCAGCCGGACCGCCGCGGCGCCGAAGCAGATCAGCGGCACCGCCGTCGCCACCCCGCATCCCGCGAGCAGCAGCGCCGTGCCGATGCCGCCGCTCACGAACACCGAGTCGTCGCGTACGCCGAGGAAGACCAGGAAGCCCACCGCGGGCACGAACTGCATCGCCGTCTCTGCGGCGAAACCGTCCACGCCGTCGAGCTTGATGCCCTTCTTCAGCAGCCCGTACGTCGCGAACGAGAAGGCCAGGACCAGCGAGATCCACGGCACCCGGCCATAGGCAAGGGCCATCACGAGCACCGCGAGGGTGCCCACGCCCACCGCCGTCCACTGCAACGGCCGCAGTCGCTCCCGCAGCACCAGCACCCCGAAGGCGATGCTGACCAGCGGATTGATGAAGTACCCGAGCGACGCTTCCAGGACGTGCCCGGAGTTCACCGCCCAGATGTACAGGAACCAGTTGACGGAGATGACCGCCGAGCACGCCGCGACCAGCGCCATCCGGCGCGGCTGCCGCAGCAGCGGACGCACCCACGACCAGCGGCGCAGCACCGCCAGGATGAGCGCGGCGACCGGCAGCGACCACGCCATGCGGTGCGCGAGGATCTCGGCCGGAGAGGCGGCGTCCAGCAGATGCCAGTAGAGCGGCAGCAGCCCCCACATGCCGTACGCGGCGAGACCGTACGTGAGCCCCGTGCGCTGCGTGTTCCCAGACTCCAAGGGGCCCTCCCGTTGCTGCCCGGCCGCTCCGGGCGCGGCGCCGATCCTGTGACGGTAGCGCCGCGCCGCCCGCCTGTCATGTGCGTATCGGCATACGGTCATGACTGTCCGGCGACGCCTCGGCACACTGCCCGCCACCGACGAACGCCCTGGTCACGGCCCCGGAACGCGCCGGTGCCCCCACCGGGCGAGCCGGGTGGCTCGCGCCCGTGGGGGCACCGGGGAGAACGCGCAGGCGCGGCCCTCAGCCGACGACCGTCCAGGTGTCGTTACCGGCCAGCAGGGCGCCGAGGTCGCCCTTGCCCTGCTGCTCGACGGCGGCGTCCAGCTGTTCGGCCATCAGAGTGTCGTAGACCGGGCGCTCGACGTCGCGCAGCACACCGATGGGGGTGTGGTGCAGCGTGTCCGGGTCGGCGAGGCGGGAGAGCGCGAACGCGGTGGTGGGCGACGGGCTGTGCGCGTCGTGCACGAGGATGGAGTCGGTGCCCTCCTCCTGCACGTCGACGACCCGCAGGTCACCGGTGGCCGGGTCGCGGACCACGCCCTTGGCGCCGAGGCCGTCCGGGGCGGGCACGCCGAACCGGATCGGCTGCCCGTGCTCCAGCCGGATGACGGCCTCCTCCGCCTTCTCCTTGTCCTTGAGGACCTCGAAGGCGCCGTCGTTGAAGATGTTGCAGTTCTGGTAGATCTCGACCAGCGCGGTGCCAGGGTGGTCGGCGGCGGCGCGCAGCACCGAGGTGAGGTGCTTGCGGTCGGAGTCGACGGTGCGGGCCACGAACGACGCCTCCGCGCCGAGCGCCAGCGACACCGGGTTGAACGGCGCGTCCAGCGACCCCATCGGCGTCGACTTGGTGATCTTGCCGAGCTCGGAGGTGGGGCTGTACTGGCCCTTCGTCAGACCGTAGATCCGGTTGTTGAACAGCAGGATCTTGAGGTTGACGTTGCGGCGCAGGGCGTGGATGAGGTGGTTGCCGCCGATGGACAGCGCGTCGCCGTCGCCGGTGACGACCCAGACGGACAGGTCGCGGCGGGAGGACGCCAGGCCCGTGGCGATCGACGGGGCGCGGCCGTGGATCGAGTGCATCCCGTAGGTGTTCATGTAGTACGGGAAGCGGGAGGAGCAGCCGATGCCGGAGACGAAGACGATGTTCTCCTTCGCCAGCCCCAGGTCGGGCATGAAGCCCTGCACGGCGGCGAGGACGGCGTAGTCACCGCAGCCGGGGCACCAGCGGACCTCCTGGTCCGACTTGAAGTCCTTCATGGACTGCTTGGCCTCGGCCTTGGGCACCAGCGCCAGCGCCTGCGGCCCGGCCGCCGGCCCCGGGATCGTCTCAGTCATTGATGGCCTCCTTGAAGACCTCGGCGAGCTGCTCGGCCTTGAACGGCATTCCGCTGACCTGGGTGTACGAGCGCGCGTCCACCAGGAACTCGGCGCGCAGCAGGGTGGCGAGCTGGCCGAGGTTCATCTCCGGCACGATCACCTTGTCGTAACGCGCCAGGACCTCGCCCAGATTCCGCGGGAAGGGGTTGAGGTGGCGCAGATGGGCCTGCGCGATGCGCTGCCCCGCGCCCCGGACGCGCCGCACGGCGGCGGTGATCGGGCCGTACGTCGAGCCCCAGCCCAGTACGAGGAGGCCCGCGCCCGCGCCGTCCTCACCGGCCGGGTCGTCGACCTCCAGGTCCGGCACCTCGATACCGGCCACCTTCGCCTGGCGGGTGCGGACCATGAAGTCGTGGTTGGCCGGGTCGTAGGAGATGTTGCCCGTGCCGTCCTGCTTCTCGATGCCGCCGATACGGTGCTCCAGGCCCGGCGTGCCGGGAACCGCCCAGGGGCGCGCGAGGGTCTGCTCATCGCGCTTGTACGGCCAGAAGACCTCGGTGCCGTCCGCCAGCTGGTGGTTGGGCCCGGTGGCGAACTGGACGCGCAGGTCGGGGAGCCCGTCGGTCTCCGGGATGCGCCAGGGCTCGGAGCCGTTGGCGAGGTAGCCGTCGGAGAGCAGGAACACCGGGGTGCGGTAGGTCAGCGCGATCCGGGCGGCGTCCAGGGCGGCGTCGAAGCAGTCCGCGGGGGTCTTCGGCGCCACGATCGGCACCGGCGCCTCGCCGTTGCGGCCGTACATCGCCTGGAGCAGGTCGGCCTGCTCGGTCTTGGTCGGCAGGCCCGTGGAGGGGCCGCCGCGCTGGATGTCGACGATCAGCAGCGGCAGTTCGAGGCTGACGGCGAGGCCGATGGTCTCCGACTTCAGCGCCACACCGGGGCCGGACGTCGTCGTCACCGCGAGCGAACCGCCGAACGCCGCGCCGAGCGCCGCGCCGATGCCCGCGATCTCGTCCTCGGCCTGGAACGTCCGCACGCCGAAGTTCTTGTGCTTGGACAGCTCGTGCAGGATGTCGGAGGCCGGGGTGATCGGGTACGAGCCCAGGTAGACCGGCAGATCCGCCTGACGGCCCGCGGCGATCAGCCCGTAGGAGAGCGCCAGGTTGCCGGAGATGTTGCGGTACGTCCCCGTCGGGAACGCCTTCGACGCCGGGGCGACCTCGTACGAGACGGCGAAGTCCTCCGTCGTCTCACCGAAGTTCCAGCCCGCCCGGAAGGCCGCGACGTTCGCCTTGGCGATGTTCGGCTTCTTCGCGAACTTCGCCGCCAGGAACTTCTCGGTGCCCTCGGTCGGCCGGTGGTACATCCACGACAGCAGGCCCAGCGCGAACATGTTCTTGCTGCGCTCGGCCTCCTTGCGGGAGAGCCCGAAGTCCTTCAGCGCCTCGACCGTCAGCGTGGTGAGCGGCACCGGGTGGACGCGGTACGCCTCCAGCGAACCGTCCTCCAGCGGGCTGGTGGCGTAGCCGACCTTCGCCATCGGGCGTTTGGTGAATTCGTCGGTGTTGACGATGATCTCCGCGCCGTGCGGCACGTCCGCGAGGTTCGCCTTCAGGGCGGCGGGGTTCATCGCCACCAGGACGTCGGGGGCGTCACCCGGGGTGAGGATGTCGTGATCGGCGAAGTGCAGCTGGAAGCTGGAGACGCCGGGGAGGGTCCCGGCGGGGGCGCGGATCTCGGCGGGGAAGTTCGGCAGCGTCGACAGGTCGTTGCCGAAGGACGCGGTCTCCGATGTGAACCGGTCGCCCGTGAGCTGCATGCCGTCACCGGAGTCGCCCGCGAACCGGATGATCACCCGGTCCAGACGCCGGATCTCCTTGTCTGTGCCCCCGTCACCAAAGGAGCGCTGTTCCCCGACGTGCGCTCCGTCGGCCTGTTCGGCTGTGCTGCTGACCTGGCTGGTCACTGCTTCGGACCTCCCTAGAGGGGTACGGCTCCCCGCCGGAGGGCGGGATCGGGACATGTCGTGCCGACCGGACGGTCCCCTCACCATCGTACGGGGGTAAGGGTCGCCTTCCCTGGGTCGATCGCATGGTGGACGTCGCCATGAGATGACGGCTGGTTGCGAATTGTCATGAAAACACTGGTTACGTCGCCCTCGCCGGGGACGCTCCGGGCTCCGGTGACGGTCCGACATTGGTGGTAGGACCCCGGACCTACGTCCTCGGGGGCGCGCGGCGCATGCCTGGTCCAGGGCGGCGCGGCGGAGGCGTCACGGCCGGAGGTAGGTGAGGACGGCGAGCACCCGACGGTGATCCCCGTCACTCGGCGCCAGGCCCAGCTTCAGGAAGATGTTGCCGATGTGCTTCTCCACCGCGCCGTGGCTGATCACCAGCTCCCGGGCCACGGCCGCGTTCGTCCGGCCCTCCGCCATCAGGGCCAGCACCTCCCGCTCGCGCGGTGTCAGCCGGTCCAGCGCCTCCTGTCGACGGCTGCGGCCCAGCAGTTGGGCCACCACCTCGGGGTCGAGCGCGGTACCGCCGCCTGCGACCCGCACCACCGCGTCGACGAACTCCCGCACCTCGGCGACGCGGTCCTTGAGCAGATAGCCGATGCCGCGGGTCGACCCGGCAAGCAGCTCGGTCGCGTACTGCTCCTCGACGTACTGCGACAGCACCAGCACACCGACCTCCGGATGCGCCCGCCGCAGCGTGAGAGCGGCCCGCACCCCCTCGTCGGTGTGGGTCGGCGGCATCCGTACGTCGGCCACGACCACGTCGGGCGGCGTACCGGCGGCGGCCAGTTCGCCGACCGCCGCGACCAGCGCGTCACCGTCTCCGACACCGGCCACGACGTCGTGCCCGCGGTCGGTCAGCAGCCGCGTCAGCCCCTCCCGCAGCAGCACCGAATCCTCGGCGATGACCACCCGCACCCTGTCCTCCACGTCGCCCGTCTCTCCCGAAGCGCCCATGCGCCGCCACCCCGCGCCACCCCGGCGCGGCACCTCAGCATCCCAGCATCCGGACGCGGAGGGGGAGAAACGGGGGGAGCGAGGCGCGGGGCGGAAGGGGAACATGAGGTTCCTGGGGCGGTCAGCTCTCCCGGGGCGCCGGGCCTTCCCGGAGCGCCGGGCTCCGTACGGTTTCCGGGGCGCCGCCGTGCGGGGCGGGTGCCGCCCCGGGCCCGGCGCCCGTTCCCGGCCCGGGGGTGGCCCCCGGCCAGGGGCCGAGCAGGACGCGTACCAGGGCCCGGTCCGGGACGGTCAGCGCGTACGTCACCCGGGGCAGGGCGAGGACGAGCAGCAGGCCCACGGCGGCGGCGAGCGCGATCTCGGGCGGGGTCTCGACGTATCCGGAGAAGGTGCCGGGGGCGGTGTCCGGGTTCCACACCTGGATGCCCGGCTGGCTCAGGTAGCGCGGGAACGTCCACCGCCACAGCGGATACAGCAGCAGCGACCAGCCGAGCGCCCAGTACGTCACCGTGAACACGAAGGCGGCCACCGCCCAGGGGAAGCGCAGGAAGCAGCAGAGCAACTGCCGCCAGGACGAACCGTCCCGCAGCAACGCGCCGGTCCACCGCACCACGCCGCCCCCGGCCGCCCGCACCGGTGGCGGTGCCGCCACGGTCACCCCCAGGAGTGCGCGGGCCCGCGCCCGCTCCATGGCGCCCAGCCCCCGCGCCCCCGCGAGCCCCGCCGCGAACACCGGGATCCCCGCGACCGTCACCAGCAGTCCCGCGCTCAGGGCGCACAGCGTCGTCGCGTACGCGAACAGCGCCACGGCCACCGGGAGATTGGTGAGGAGGTAGAGGAACGCGCGCCAGGTACGCCCCGAGAAGGGGGCGCGCAGCGCCAGGAGTACGCGGGGGGCGCCCGCCCGCCGCTCGGAAGCCGTGGCCATCGTCATGCCGTCCGTCCTGTCGGTGTACCTGGAGTCGGGGGTGCTTGATATCGGGGGTGCCTGATGTCGGGGGTGCCTGATGTCGGGCGTGGCCGATCGCCGGACGCGGCCTGGAGGCGGCCCGGGCGTCCGGATGCGGTGTGGCGGCGTGGCGCGGCGGCCGTGGCGCCGTGGTGCGGGCGCGGTGTGGTCAGGGGGCCGGGGCGGTGCCCGTGGTGCGGCCGCGCCAGGGGAGGGCGGCGGTGATCCGGGTGGGGCCGCCCGGCGGCGAGTCCAGGGTGAAGGCGCCGTCCACCGACGCCAGCCGGTCGGCGAGCCCCGCCATGCCGCCGCCCGGTACCCGCCGGGCGCCGCCGTGTCCGTCGTCCGTGACCGTCACCAGCAGTCGCCTGCCGGTCCGCCGCACCCCGACGGCGGCGGACCGCGCCCCGGAGTGCTTGGAGACGTTCTGCAGCAGCTCGGAGACGGTGAAGTACACGATCCCCTCGATGGCCGGTACCGGGCGCTCCGTCAGCTCCACGGAGACGGACACCGGGGCCGTGCAGCGCCCCGCCAGCGACGTCAGGGCCGGGCCGAGGCCGCGGTCCGTGAGGATCGCCGGATGGATGCCCCGGGCCAGATCCCGCAGCTCCTGGAGGGCCAGCTTCACCTCGCCGTGCGCCTCGTCCACCATCGCGGCGGCCGCCTGCGGATCCTCCGTCAGCTTCTCCTTCGCCAGCCCGAGCCCCATCGCGAGCGCCACCAGACGGGCCTGCGCGCCGTCGTGCAGATCCCGCTCGATGCGCCGCAGATCCGCCGAGGCGGTGTCGGTCACCTTCTCGCGGTCCGCCTCCAGCTCGGCGATCCGCCGCTCCAGCTCGTCCGACGGCGACAGGAGTCCGCGCACCATGGCCCGGTCGACGTCGGTCAGCAGGCGCGCCGCCCAGGGCAGCAGCGGCCAGCCCGCGACGAGCAGGACGAGGCTGAGATTGAAGGTCAGCACCACCCACGGCAGCCGGACGAGCGCGAACAGCGCGTGCCGCCACCCCACCGGGTCCGTCAACCGCGCCCACAGCCTGGGGAAGAACCCCGGCTCGCGGGCGCGCAGCGGGGACGGTTCCGGTATCCGCAGGCCCAGCAGCCCACGGGCCCGCGCCCGCTCCAGCCGTCCGTACCACCGGCACGCCGCCAGGCCCACGGCCAGCAGCGGCAACCCGACCACCGTGATCGACAGCCCCAGACCCAGCGCCAGCCACACCAGCACCACCACGAACGCGAGCACGCCCAGCGGCAGATTGGTCAGCAGGTACCCGATCTCCCGCCAGGTCGTGGGGGAAAGGGCGGCGCGCGGGCGGGGCGCTGGCGCCCCCTCGTCCTCGCGTCCGCCGTCCGGGGTCACGGTCTGTGTCATACGGCAAGCCTGCCCGGACGCCGCGCCGCCTGCCATGGGGTGCACGGGTCGGGTGGGGGTGGGGTTGTCCCCACCCCCACAGGGACGGCCGGGCCTCCCCGGGTGCGGCCGCCCCCGGACGTCCCCGGGGAGGCCACCCGCCCGCCCCTCGGGCCGACTTGCCCCTGTGCGGGGGTACTCGCCCCGGTACCGGCTCTGACCTGCCCGTTTGCCGGTTCCGTCGGCGCTTCCGGTGGACAGGGGACGCGGAGGTGACCGTAGGGTGTCGCCGTGCGTACAGGGGAGGGGTGAGGGGAGATGGCGCGGGATATCGGCGGCCGGTCGCCGGGGGCGGACACCACTCGGCCGCGGCAAACCCGGCACACACCCCCGTACGGGGCCAAAAACCCGACGGATGGCGGCCGTTGGGCATGCCGCCTCCACCGGACGGGGGCCCCGGCGTGAGCGCGGCCGTGGGCGCCCCCGAGGAGCGGCGCACCACCCTGAGCCGGGTCCCGCCCGTCACCGGGCGAGGCCGCCGCGCCGGCCTCGTCGCCCCGTCCGGGGAGCCCGTAGGGGCGCTCCTGCCGGAGCTGCTGCGGCTGCTCGGCGAGCGCCCGGCCGGACCCGGCGCGCAACGGCTGGCCACCGCCGACGGCGCCGTCCTCGCACCGCACGACTCCCTTGCGCTACACGGCTCCCCCGCCGCCGCCCGTCTCGCGGACGGTGCCGAACTCCCTCTCGTCCAGGCCCCGTTCACGCCCGGCACCCGCCCCGGGCGCGGCCTTGCCGCCGACGTCGCCGCCCCGCTGCTCGCCGCCCTCCTGCGCCTCCTGTGTCTTCTGGCCGCCCTCCCGGTCACGCTCCTCGCCCTGCGCACCATGGACCCGCCGCGCACCGCACTGCGGCGCGCCGTCGCCCGCACCGAGTCGGCGGCGGTCGTGGCCCTGATCCCGGTGACGGTGGGCGCCCTCGGCGGGTACGCCCTGCTGCGGGACGCGTTCTGACGCGCAGCGGCGGAGGAGCGGACGAGCGGATGAACGGTACGGAACGGGTGAGCCGGGGCCGGGGACTGCCGGTTACGGAGGCGGCGGACCCGTTGGCGGCACCCGGCCGGCTGGAACCGCAGGCGGTACCCGAACGGTCGGAGCGGGTGGGCCCAGGAGAACGGCCAGAGGCAACGGAGCGGCCGGTCCGCCCGGAGGCACCGGGAGCACCGGGGGAAGAGGGGCGGCGGGGCATGGAGGCGCAGACGCAGAACGGAACGGGCGGTGTGTCCGGGGCACCCGGAGCAGACGCCTCGGGGGTGCCCGGAGGGGGTGTCTCAGGGGCGCCTGCGGCGGTGCCGGGGGCGCCCGGGCAGGTGGCGCACGCCGGGGGAGAGGCGGCGGGGCCCGGTCCGGCCGTGATGCCGGGTGGGCCGGGCCCGGGGCCGTATGCCGTGTCAGCTCCGGGGCCGGGGGGCACGGCAGGGCCGATGCCGGTTGCCGGAACGGGCCCGCATCCGGGTGCCGCGTCGGACGCGCCTCCGGGGCCGACGCCGGGCGCGGCTTCAGGTGCGACGCCGGGCGGGGCTTCAGGCGCGATGACAGGCGGGGCGCTGCCCCCGGCTTCGCCCGCGCCACCGGGCCCGGGCCTGCTGCCCCCGGCTTCGCCCGCGCCCGCGCCACCGGGCCCGGGCCCGGCCGTATCCGGGCCCCCGGCCCGGGCGCAGGCCCCGGCCGTCCCCGTTGACCTGCGCCCGGGTCCGGCGCAGGCCCCGGCCACCCCCGTCACTCCAGGCCCGGCCCAGCCCCCACCCACCCCTACCGCCCCCACGGACGCCGCCCTCGCCCCCGTCCCCGTCCCCGGGCGGTACGGGCGACCCGGGCTTCCCGCGCGTACGCCCGTGTCCGTACCGCTGTTGCCGCCCGAACTCGCCGACGGGCAGCCCACACCGCGGCGGGGTGACCCGTTGGGGCGGCGGGCCGGACGGGCGTTGCGGAAGGTGTTCGCCTCGTCGCCGGCCATCGAGACGGCGACGGTCACGAAGGCGGCGTACGCCATCCGGCAGCCGGTGGTCACCGGGCGGCAGATCGCGGTCTCCAGCATCCGTGGCGGCGCGGGCAAGTCCACCGTCGCGGCGCTGCTCGCGCTGACCTACGCCCACCACCGGCCCGACCCGGTCCTCGCCGTCGAGGCCGATCCGGCGCTCGGCACCCTGCCGCACCGGCTGGGCGCGCGCGAGGTGCGCTGGTCGGGCAGCGATCTGGCGGAGATCGTCGACCCGTCGATGCAGATCACCGACCTGACCGGCTATCTGCTGCCGTTCGCGGGCGGCGGCTGGCTGCTGCCCGGCAGCCAGGGCGCGATCGGCACCCGGCTGGACCTCGACACGTACCGCGTCGTCATGACCTCGCTGCGGCGGCACTTCGCCGCCACCGTCGTCGACTGCGAGACCCTGCCCGCCGAGGTGGCCCGCACCGCGCTGGTCACCACGCAGGCACGTGTACTGGTCACCCCGGCCACCCCCGAGGGCGTCGCGGCCACCCGCTCCGTACTGGACTGGGTGGGCGGTCTGCACCCGGGCCTGCTGCCGACCACCGTCGTGGTCCTCACCCATCTGGCACCCGACACCGGCATCGACGCCCGTAAGGCCGCCACCCACCTCGGCGCGGGCGGCGCGGCGGTGCTGCCGTTGCCCTACGACCGCCACCTGGCCGCGGGCGGCGCGATCCGTACGGAACTGCTGGGAGCACGCACCCTCGCGGCCACCGCCCGGATCGCCGCCGAGGTGATGAACCGCGCGGTCTCCCGCGAACCAGGCCGCCGCCCGTCCGACCGGACCGCCCGCGGCGGCGAACCGTACGTCGCCCACGGCGTCGTCCGCCCCGCCGGATCCACGACCGCTCATCCGCGGCCGGCTCCCGATGCGGCTCCGACGGTCGTCCCGGGCGCCGCCGGGCCGGTCGCGCCCGCTGCCGGTCCGGCCACGGTCCTCCCCGTGGTGCCAGTCGCCGCCCCCGGTGCCGGGCCGCTCCCTGGTAACGGGCCGCAGCCCCACACGCCGCCCGGCCCGCAGCAGCCGCAGCAAACCCAGGGCCAGCCCCCGCACCAGAACCACCACCCACACCAACCCCACCGGCAGCCCTCGCTCCCGCAGCAGATCCAGACGGCACATCAGGGCCGGACATCGCAGCAGTACCAGACGCCGCAGCAGTACCAGACGCCGCAGCAGTACCAGGCGACACAGTCGGGGCAGGTGGCGCAGCCGACCCACGTCCCGCAGCCAGGACAGATGGCGCAGCCACCCCACGTCTCACAGCAGCCTCCGCCCCCACAATCACCCGCTTCATCCCCCGCATCACTCCAGCCCCCTGTGCCCTCAGAGGTCCACCCGTACATGCAGCCCCACCCGCCGTACGCCGCCCAGCAGCTGCCCCCGGCACAGCAGCACCCCCAGGCAACCCCGTACGGGCAGCCACCACACCAGCCCCCTCCCACCGCCACCCCTCCCCGTCAACCGGAACCCCTGCGCGCCACCCGGCACCCCCAGGCACCGCCCCCGGGCGCGGACCGGTCCCCCTTCGACGGACCGCCCGACGAACGGAGCCCCTTCGACGGCGGCCCGCTGCCCCGCCCGGACAGCGCCGGAGCCTGACCGCATGGTGGGCAGGACCGTCCGGCAGCCGGTTGCAGAGCCGGGACGAAGTGGGGCCAACGCCACCGCTGACGTGACGCAGCTGCTCAGCGCGGGGAGCGCAGGGCCTAGACTCCGTGAGTACAGATCGTCGAAGTCGTTGAACAAGCGCAGTCAGGGAGCGAGGGGCGGACGTGCCGGACGACACGACCGTGCGCACCATCAGCAGCGCCGCGGAGTACTTCCAGGGGTATTCCTTCGTCGGCCTGGTCGCCGTCGTCGGTGTCCTCTTCGTGGCCGTGGCCTTCGGCGCCGGGCGGTTGCTGCGGCCCGTGGTGCCGACGCCCGAGAAGCTGCTGACGTACGAGTGCGGTGTGGACCCGGTCGGCGAGGGCTGGGCGCACACCCAGGTCCGCTACTACGTCTACGCGTTCCTCTACGTGATCTTCGCCGTCGACTCGATCTTCCTGTTCCCCTGGGCGACGGTCTTCGCCGCCCCCGGCTTCGGTGGCGTCACGCTCGTGGAGATGTTCATCTTCCTCGGCTTCCTCACCGTCGGCCTGCTCTATGCATGGAAGAAGGGCGTCCTGGAATGGACGTGACCCCCGCCCCCGGCGGCGCGTCGGCAGCGGCCGAGGGCTCTGCCCGCACCGATCTGCCGATGCCGCGCCGCCTGGGCACGCTCGCCCGCCTCGCGCCCGAACCGATGAAGGTGGTCCTCAACTGGGGCCGCCGCTACAGCCTGTGGGTCTTCAACTTCGGCCTCGCCTGCTGCGCCATCGAGTTCATCGCCGCCTCCATGGCGCGCCACGACTTCATCCGGCTCGGCGTCATCCCGTTCGCGCCCGGCCCGCGCCAGGCCGACCTGATGATCGTCTCGGGCACGGTCACCGACAAGATGGCCCCGGCCGTCAAGCGTCTCTACGAGCAGATGCCCGAGCCGAAGTACGTCATCTCCTTCGGCGCCTGCTCCAACTGCGGCGGCCCCTACTGGGACTCGTACTCGGTGACCAAGGGCGTTGACCAGATCATTCCGGTGGACGTGTACGTACCGGGCTGCCCGCCCCGCCCGGAGGCGCTGCTGCAGGGCATCCTGAAGCTCCAGGAGAAGATCGCCCGCGAATCGCTGGGTGAGCGCTACGCGACCGGCCCGGCCGCCGCGCCCTCGGTGAACGCGCTGCGCAGCGGCCTGGTGGCGCCCCCGAAGCCCGGCCTGTCCACCACGGCGGAACCCGGCGGTCCGGGGGAGGAGCCCCGATGAGCGAGCCGACGAGCGAATCGACGAACGGGTCGGCGAACGGACCGGTGGACGAGCCGACGAACGAGCCCGTGGACGGCGCCGTGGACGGTGCGGGCGAGGCGGCCGAGCCCGTCGTCGGCTGGCTGCCCGGCCCGGCGAGCGTCCTCTTCGGCACGGGCGCCACCGCGGAAGCCGCCTACGACCTGCTGACCGTCGACGTGCCGGCCGACCGCTGGATCGAGGCCCTGACCGCCGCCCGCACCGCCCTGGGCTGCACCTTCTTCGACTGGCTGAGCGCCGTCGACGAGCCCGGCACCGGCTTCCGGATCTGCGCCCACCTCGCCGATGTGTCCCGGCCCGGCACCGTCCGCCGACTCCTCGTCCGTACGACCGTGCCGCACGACGCGCCGGTGCTGCCCACCGCCACCGGCGTCTACGCGGGCGCCGCCTGGCACGAACGCGAGACGTACGAGATGTTCGGCGTGGACTTCACCGGCCACCCGCACCTCGTCCCGCTGCTGCTCCCGGAGAACTTCGAGGGCCACCCGCTGCGCAAGGACTTCGTCCTCGCCGCGCGGGTCGCCAAGGCATGGCCGGGCGCCAAGGAACCGGGCGAGTCCGAGCACGGCGGCCCCAAGCGCCGCCAGATGCTGCCGCCCGGAGTCCCCGACCCGAACGAATGGGGCCCACTCAAGGGCCAGCTGCCCCCGGCCCCGGCCCGCCCGGCACGCGGCGCCCGCGCGGCCGGTGGCGCCCGCGCCGCCGGTGCCGGACGGACGGCCGGTACGGGACGCGCCGGAGCGGCGGGGGAGCGCCCGGCCGCGGGGGAGCGTCCGGCCGCGGGGGAGCGTCCGGCCGCGGGGGAGCGCCCGGCGAGGCGCACCCGCTCGGCGACCGCGGGGTCGGCCAGCCAGCGTGCGGCCACCACCGGGCCGGAGCAGCCTGCGTCGGACCAGCCCGCGTCGGACCAGCCTCCGTCGGACCAGCCCGAGGCCGGTGGCCCGGCCACTGCCCCTGCTACGTCGACGGGGCCTGCGGCTCCGGCCGCACCGACCGGACCTGCGGCTTCGGCCCGGCCGGAAGCGTCGGCGAAGCCTGAGGCGTCGGCGAAGCCTGAGGCGTCGGACGCGCCCTGGCACCACGCCCGCCCGGCCTTCGAGGAACCCGAGCCCACCCCGGCCGACGAGGCCACTCCCACGCAACCGGACACGACCTCCGACGGCACCGGTACGAACGACAAACCCGGCCCCGAAAAGGAAACCGGCCCCGGCAAGGAAACCGGCCCGGACGAGCAGTCCGGCACCGACAAGGCCACCGTTCCGGACGAGAACGAGAAACCCGGCACCGACAAGGACACCGGCACCGGTATGGACGCCGGTACGGACAAGGGCACCCCCACCCAGGACCCGGCAGGAGGCGACACCCCATGAGCGACGCTCTCGACATCGTGGTGCGCCTGCTCGCCGTCTTCGTCGCCTTCCTCGTCCTCCCGCTGGTCGTCGGGCAGACCGAACACAAGGTCATGGCCCATATGCAGGGCCGCCTCGGACCGATGTACGCGGGCGGGTTCCACGGCTGGGCGCAGCTCGTCGCCGACGGGGTGAAGTTCGCGCAGAAGGAGGACATCGTCCCGGCCGGTGCCGACCGGCGGATCTTCCAGCTCGCGCCCGCCGTCGGACTGCTGCCGTATCTGCTGGTCCTCGCCGCCATCCCGATCGGCCCGCACAACGCCGTCGGCCAGAGCCTCGACGCGGGCCTCTTCTTCGTCCTCGCGGTGATGGGCGTCGGTGTCCTCGGCTCGATCATGGCGGGCTGGGCGTCGGCCAACAAGTTCTCGCTGCTCGGCGGCTTGCGCACGGCCGCCCAACTGCTCGCCTACGAACTGCCGATGTTGCTCGCCGCCGCCTCCGTCGCGATGGCCGCCGGAACCCTCTCGCTGCCCGGAATCCTCGAATCCTTCCACTGGTGGTGGGTGCCGTGGCAGCTCATCGGCGGTGTGGTCTTCTTCGTGGCCGGCCTCGCCGAGCTGCAACGGCCACCGTTCGACATGCCGGTCGCCGACTCGGAGATCATCTTCGGCGCGTACACCGAGTACACCGGCCTGCGGTTCGCGCTCTTCCTGCTCGCCGAGTACGCGGGCATCATCGTGCTCTGCGCGCTGACCTCCGTCCTCTTCCTGGGCGGCTGGCACGGGCCGTTCGGCGCCGACGGCCTCGGCTGGCTGTGGACCCTGCTGAAGACCGCCGTCCTCGCCTTCGGCGTCATCTGGCTGCGGGTCACCTACCCGCGGCTGCGCGAGGACCAGCTGCAAAAGCTCGCCTGGACCGTCCTGATCCCGCTCGCCCTCGTCCAGATCGCCCTCACCGGCGTCGTCAAGGTGGTGACCTCCTGAGATGGCCGTGGACAAGAAGCCCAAGCCGTCCGGTTTCCCCGGCTCCGGGCTCGCCAAGGGCCTCGCCGTCACTCTCCGGACGATGACGAAGCGCAGCGTCACCGCGCAGTACCCCGACGTCCAGCCCGACCTGGCGCCGCGCACCCGCGGCGTCATCGGGCTGTTCGAGGAGAACTGCACTGTCTGCATGCTCTGCGCCCGCGAATGCCCCGACTGGTGCATCTACATCGACTCCCACAAGGAGACGGTGCCGCCCGCCGCCCCCGGCGGCCGCGAACGCAGCCGCAACGTCCTCGACCGCTTCGCCATCGACTTCTCCCTCTGCATGTACTGCGGTATCTGCATCGAGGTCTGCCCCTTCGACGCCCTCTTCTGGTCACCGGAGTTCGAGTACGCCGAGACCGACATCCGCGAACTGACCCACGAGCGCGACAAACTCCGCGAGTGGATGTGGACCGTGCCCGAACCGCCCGCCCTCGACCCCGCCGCCGAGGAACCCAAGGAGATCGCCGCCGCCCGTAAGACGGCCGACAAACTGGCCGCCCAGCAGGCCGCCGCCGACGCCGAGAGCCCCGGGGAGGAGGCGTGACGCTCGCCGCCGCAAGCCACGGCTTCCTCACCTCGTCCGGCGTCGAGATCGCCTTCCTCCTCGTCGGCCTCGTCACCCTCGGCGCCGCGGTCGTCACCGTCACCACCCGGCAGCTCGTCCACGCTGCGCTCTGGCTGGTCGTCGCCCTCGGCGGCACCGCCGTCGAATACCTGCTGCTGACCGCGGAATTCATCGCCTGGGTACAGGTCCTGATCTACGTCGGCTCCGTCGTCGTCCTCCTTCTCTTCGGGCTGATGCTCACCAAGGCGCCCATCGGCCGGTCGCCGGACGCCGACTCCGGCAACCGCTGGGCCGCCGTCGCCGTGGCCGCGGCCTCCGCCGTCGCCCTGGTGTGGGTCGTCGTCGACGCGTTCCGCGCCACCTGGATCGAACTCGGCACCCCGCAGGGCACCACCGAGACCACCGGCCGCAGCCTCTTCCAGTACTGGGTGCTCCCCTTCGAAGCCCTCTCCGTCCTGCTGCTCGCCGCCCTGGTCGGCGCAATCGTCCTCTCCCGCAAGGACACCGACACGGCGAGCACCGGCGACGGCGGTACGCCCCCGGGCCCGGGTACACCCCCGGCCCCCGGCCGCACGGCCCCGGCCGCCCGCACGGCCACCGGCCCCGTCGCCACCCCCGGCCCCGCCCCGCGAGAGGAGCAGCGCTGATGCATCTCGTCTATCCGGCCGTCCTCGCCGCCCTCCTCTTCTGTACCGGTCTGTACGGCGTGCTCGCCCGACGCAACGCGATCCTGGTGCTGATGTCCGTCGAGCTGATGCTCAACGCCGTCAACCTCAACCTCGTCGCCTTCGACGCCTGGCTGCGCGACACCCTCCACGCCGGTCAGGCACTGACCCTCTTCACCATCGCCGTCGCCGCCGCCGAGATCGGCATCGGTCTGGCGATCGTGCTGCTCGTCCACCGCCACCGCGGCATCTCCGACATCGACCGGCTGCGTGACCTCGCCGACACGCCGGGCACCCCGGACGCCGACGCCACGGACCAGCAGCCGCAGCCGGACACCAAGGCGGAGGCCACCGCGTGACACCCACGACCACCGCCGTCCTCGTCCCCTTCCTGCCGTTCCTCGGCGCGGTCGCGGGGCTCTTCCTGGGCCGCCGCGCCCCCGGCTTCGTCCGGCCGCTCGCGGTGCTGCCCACACTCGCGGCTGCCGCGCTCGCCGCCGTCGTCGCCGCCGGAGTGGGCACCGGGCCCGCCACCGACGTCGCCACCCGGCTCACCCCGACCGGCTCCGTCCCCATCGACCTGGCCCTGCACCTCGACGGCTTCGCCGTACTGATCGCCGTGCTGGTCGGTGTGGTCGCGACCTGCGTGCAGATCTACTCCACCGGCTATCTGCGCGACGACCCGCGCTACCCGTCGTACGCCGCGCTGGTCTCGCTCTTCACCTCCGCGATGCTGCTCGTCGTCTACACCGGCGACCTGATGGTGCTGCTCGTCGGCTGGGAAGTCATGGGCATCTGCTCGTACTTCCTCGTCGGCCATTACTGGGAGACCGAGGCCGCCCGCGCCGCCTCCCTCAAGGCGTTCCTCGTCACCAAGCTCGGCGATGTCCCCTTCCTCTTCGGCATCTTCGCGCTCGCCGCCGACACCGGGACCTTCCGCATCACCGGCATCCTCGGCTCCGTCGCCCGCGATGGTCTCGACCACCCGACGCTGATCGCGCTGCTGCTGCTCGCCGGTGTCGCGGGCAAGTCCGCGCAGTTCCCGCTGCACACCTGGTTGCCCGACGCCATGGCCGGTCCCACCCCCGTCTCGGCGCTCATCCACGCCGCGACGATGGTCGCCGCCGGTGTCTATGTCGTCGCCCGGCTCCTCCCCGTCTTCGCCGCCTCCGCCGCGGCGCTGGTCGTCCTCGCCGTCATGGCCGCGATCACCATGATCGGATCCGGTCTGGCCGCGCTCGCCCAGGACGACGTCAAACGCGTCCTCGCCTACTCGACCGTCGGCCAGCTCGGCTACATGACCGGCGCCCTGGCCGTCGGCGACCGCGGCGCCGCCGTCTTCCACCTCCTCTCCCACGGAGCCTTCAAGGCCCTCCTCTTCCTGGGCGCCGGGGCGCTCATCCACGCCGCCGGTACCAACTCGCTCTCCGCCATGTCCCGGATGAGCGGCCTCGACCGGCGCGTCCCCGACGCCTACTGGACCGTCACCGTCGCGCTCCTCGCGCTCGCCGCCGTCCCGCCGTTCTCCGGCTTCTTCTCCAAGGAAGCCGTCCTCGGTGCCGCCGAGCACGCCGCCACCGGTGGGGCCGCGGGAATCCCCGGTGCAGCCGGGTGGACCGTCCTGATCTCCGGGCTGATCGCCGCCCTCCTCACCGCCGGATACGCCACCCGGCTGTGGCTGCTCGCCTTCCGCGGCAGCGGACCCGAGGCCCCCGACCACGGCCCGCAGCCCCTCGCCATGAAGGCCGTGCTGTGGGTCCTCTTCGTCCCCACCGCCGCCTTCGGCCTGGCCGCCCCCTTCCTGCCCGACTGGTTCGACGGACGCTCGCTCATCCCGACCCTCACCACCTCCGTCCTCGGCACCGGCATCGTCCTCGTCGGCGGCCTCGTCACCTACGCGACCTGGCGCCACACCACCGCCCCGGCCACCCGCACCGCGGCGGTCGGCGCCGCCACCGACCCCGGCCGGGTGCTGCTCGGGCCGCTGTACCGCCCGGCGGCCGCCGGTTTCCACCTCGACGCCGTCTACCGCGCGCTGTTCGTCCGGCCCGTCCGCGCCGCCGCGGTCCTCGTCCGCTTCCTCGACCGTGAGGTCGTCGACACCTACGTCCGCGCCGCCGGCACCGGCCCCCGCTGGCTGGGCGCCGCCGTCCGCCGCGCCCAGACCGGCAACGTGCAGACCTACCTCGGCGCGCTGCTCGCGGGCGCGCTCGTCCTGGCCGTCGCCGCCGTCCTCGTCGCCACGGGCACCGGAGCCTGACCATGAATCACACCGCTATGCAGCTGCTCCTCGCGGGCGTCGTCGTGCTCCCGCTCCTGGGCGCCGTCGGCGCGCTGCTCCCGGCCCCGCCCGGTCTCCGCGGCCGCGGCCCCGACCAGGCCGTACTGCGCCACGGCGTGACCGTCACCGGCGTCGTCCTCGCGGCGGCCGTGGCCCTCGCCATCGGCTTCGACCACGGCCACCCGGCCCGGATGCAGGCCACCACCGACATCCGCTGGATCCCTGCGCTGGACATCCGCGTCCACCTCGGCATTGACGGCATTTCGCTCCCCCTCGTCGTCCTGACCGCGCTGCTGACCTTCCTCTGCGCGCTCTACAGCTACTTCTCGGTGCCCAAGGGGCCGTCCCCCAAGGCGTTCGTCGCGCTGCTGCTTCTCCTGGAATCCGGCACTCTCGCCACCTTCGCCGTCCTCGATCTCGTGCTGTTCTTCCTCGCGTTCGAGATGGTGCTCATCCCGATGTACTTCCTCATCGCCCGCTGGGGCGGTAATTCCGGAGGCGCGGCGCCCGGCACTCCGTCCGGCCGGGAGTCGGGCGGCCGGCAGGCGGCCGCCTGGAAGTTCATCCTCTACACGCTGCTCGGCTCCGTCGTCATGCTGCTCGGTTTCCTCCTCATCGGAGTAAAAACCGGCACGTTCGATATGGTTGCACTCGCCGCTGACAACGGACCGAAATCCCAGCTCAGCCACACCGTTCAGCTCGTCGCGGTGCTCGCGATCGGCATCGGACTGGCCGTCAAGTCGCCGCTGTGGCCGCTGCACAGCTGGCTGCCGGACGCCCACACCGCCGCCCCCACCGTCGGCTCGGTGCTGCTCGCCGGTGTCCTGCTGAAGATGGGCACGTACGGCTTCGTGCGGATCGCGCTGCCGATCGCACCCGAGGGCATGCACACCTTCGCGCCCTACCTCGCCGCCCTCGCCGCCGTCGGCATCATCTACGGCTCGCTCGCCTGCCTCGCGCTGGTCCGCAAGGGTGCCAAGGGCGACCTGAAACGGCTGATCGCGTACAGCTCCGTCGGCCACATGGGCTTCGTGCTGCTCGGCATCGCCTCCATGACGCCCACCGGCGTCAACGGCGCGCTCTTCGCCAACATCGCCCACGGCCTCATCACCGGCCTGCTCTTCTTCCTGGTCGGCGCCCTCAAGGACCGCACCGGCACCACCGACCTCGACACCCTCGCCGGTACCACCGGCGCCGCCCTCTACGGCCGCGCGCCCCGCTTCGGCGCCCTCCTCGCCTTCGCCGCCGTCGCCTCCCTGGGCATCCCCGGGCTCGCCGGTTTCTGGGGCGAGATGCTCGCCATGTTCGGCGCGTTCCACCCGGCCCCCGGTCTCAGCCGCCCCGCGTTCCTCACCTTCATGGCGCTGGCGGGGCTCGGCACCCTGCTGACCGCCGCGTATCTGCTGCTCGTCGTCCGCCGCGTCTGTATGGGCGCCACCCCCGAGGCTGCCGAGCCCGCCGCCGCGGTCGAGGAGGGCACCGCCTCCCCGGACGAGGCCGCGCACCGCGCCGCCCCGGACGCGAACCGGCCCGCCACCGGGAGCCCGGGGGCGGGGCCCGTGATCCCCGACATCGCACGCCACGAATACGCGGCCTGGACCCCCCTCGCCGCCCTCACCGTCCTCGCCGGACTGTGGCCCGCGGCCCTCCTCGGCCTCACCGACCCGGCCGTCCAGCAGCTCCTCGGAGGCGGCAAGTGACCAGCCCGATGATCCCGACGGCCGCGAGCGGAGCGGCGTCCCTGGTGCAGTCCGTCGACTGGATCGCCCTGGCGCCCCCGGTCCTCACCGCCGTCGTCGCCCTGGTGGTGCTCGTCGCCGACCTGTTCCTCCCGGTGGCCCGCAAACCGCTCCTGGGGTGGCTCGCCATCGGGGGCCTCGCCCTGGCCGGGCTCTCCCTGCTGCCCCTGCTGGGTGGCGACCGCCGTACCTTCTGCGTCGGCGGCGGCGACGTCTGCAGCTATGTCGCGGATCCGTTCGCCCTGGTCATCCAGTTCCTGGTGCTGGCCGGTGCGCTGCTGACCGCGCTGCTGTCCATCGACACCGTCAAGGACGGCGGCCTGCCCGCGGGCGAGTACTGGTTCCTGCTGCTCTCCTCGGCCTCCGGCGCCGCCCTGCTGCCCGCCTCCCGGGACCTGGCGACCCTCGTCCTCGCCCTGGAGGTGGCCTCGCTGCCCGCCTTCGCACTGGTCGGCCTGCGCCGCGGCGACCGACTGTCCTCCGAGGCGGCCCTGAAGTTCTTCCTCTCCTCGGTGGCCGCCACCGCCGTGATGCTCCTGGGCGTCAGCTTCCTGTACGCCGCCACCGGGAGCCTCCATCTGACCCGCGTCGCCCATGGGCTCGCCCACCTCCCGGACCCGCGCCTGGCCACCCTCGCGAGCGCCGGTGTCGCCCTCACCCTCGTCGGCTTCGCCTTCAAGACCGCCGCCGCGCCGTTCCACTTCTGGGTGCCCGACACCTACGTCGGCGCCCCGCTGCCCATCGCCGCGTACCTCTCCGTCATCGGGAAGGCCGTCGGCTTCTCCGGCCTGATCCTCGTCACGGTCAAGGGCTTTCCCACGTACGCGCACGTCTGGGGCCCGGTGCTGGCGGTGTTGGCCGCGCTGACCATGACCGTCGGCAACGTCGCGGCGCTGCGCCAGGACCCCGGCCGCACCCACAGCGCCGTACGGCTGCTGGCATGGTCCTCCGTCGGCCAGGCCGGGTACCTCCTGGTGCCGATCGCCGCCGCCGCGTACGCCGACGCCCCGGGGCGCGCCATCGGGTCGACCGTCGCGTACGCCCTGATGTACGCCGCGGTGAACCTCGGCGCGTTCGCGGTCGCCGCTCTGGTGGCGCGCACCAGCCCGGCCAACCGCCTCACCGACTACCGCGGCCTCGCCACCCGCCGCCCCCTGGTGGGGCTGGCCCTCGGCTTCTTCCTGCTCTGCCTGGCCGGGCTGCCGCCGGGTGTCATCGGCCTGTTCGCGAAGGTCACGGTCTTCGCCGCGGCCGTCGACGCGGGCCTGGGCTGGCTCGCCGTGATCATGGCCGTCAATGTGGTGATCGCGCTCTACTACTACCTCCGCTGGACGGCCGCGCTCTTCCACGCCGCCCCCGAGGACGCCGTGGCGTCCGTGGACGTGACGGCCGGGGGCGCCGCGGCCGTCCGCCCCGTGGCCGCCCGGATCCCCGTACCGCTCGCCGTCGCGCTCACCCTGGCCACCGTCCTCGGCGTGGCCCTCTCCGGCGCCCCGCAGCTCGTCCTGCGCTTCGCCGCCGGCACCCTCCTGTAGCTCCGGCCGGGGCCGTGCCCTGGCCGGAACACGGCGCTCCGCCGTAGGCGCCCGCCCCGCCGCACACGCCCTCCGCGTACGCCCCATGCACCGGAACCGGCCCTCCCCGGGTGCGGCGGCCGAGGGAACCTGCCCTGCTCATCTCACGTTGACCAGTGAGTAAGGGTCCACTGGAGAGTGGACATCGCAGCAGCGGGTTCCCCTGCCGGATCGCTTGGAGGGCGTACGGTGCACCGCCGGCACAACGGGCTCAGAACCGCCGTACTCCTCGGTGGCCTGTCCGCCCTCATCATCGTCATCGGCAGCCTCTTCGGGCGTACGGGCCTGATCGTCGCCGTGCTCGTCGCGGTCGGGACGAACGCCTACGCGTACTGGAACAGCGACAAGCTCGCGCTGCGTGCCATGCGCGCCCGCCCGGTCAGCGAATTCGAGGCCCCGGGCCTGTACCGCATGGTCCGTGAGCTGTCGACGGCTGCCCGCCAGCCGATGCCGCGCCTCTACCTCTCCCCGACCCAGGCCCCGAACGCCTTCGCCACGGGGCGCAACCCCCGTAACGCCGCGGTCTGCTGCACCGACGGCATCCTCCAGCTGCTGGACGAACGGGAGCTGCGCGGGGTGATCGGCCATGAGCTGAGCCATGTCCACAACCGCGACATCCTCATCTCCTCGGTGGCCGGGGCGTTGGCCTCCGTAGTGATGTTCCTGGTGAATTTCGCCTGGCTGATCCCGGTCGGCCGCTCGGACGACGACGACCGCCCCGGGGTGCTCGGCATGCTGCTGATCATGATCCTGGGGCCGCTCGCCGCCTCCCTGATCCAGCTCGCCGTCAGCCGCTCCCGCGAGTACCAGGCCGACGCGTCGGGCGCGCGCCTCACCGGCGATCCGCTCGCCCTGGCCTCCGCGCTCCGTAAGCTGGAGAGGGGCACCCAGCAGCTGCCGCTGCCCCCGGAGCCCCGGCTGGAGACCGCGGGGCACATGATGATCGCCAACCCGTTCCGCGCGGGGGACGGCATGTCCCGCTTCTTCGCCACCCACCCGCCGATGCGCGAGCGCATCAACCGCCTGGAGCAGATGGCCGGCCCTCACATATAGGGGTGCCCGCGTCGCAACGTTCCCCACCGGCCGCCGCGTCTACCAGGGCGTACCCACCTGTCGCCCCGCCGTGGAAGGCTATCGATCATGAAGCTCATCCTCAACGTCATCTGGTTGGTCCTCAGCGGCTTCTGGCTGGCGCTCGGCTATGTCCTCGCGGGAATCATCTGCTGCGTCCTGATCGTCACGATCCCGTTCGGCATCGCGTCCTTCCGCATCGCGGGCTACGCGCTCTGGCCCTTCGGCCGTACCACCGTCGAACGCCGGGACGCGGGCGCCGGATCCACGATCGGCAACGTCATCTGGATCATCTTCGCGGGCTGGTGGCTGGCGCTGGGCCACATCTGCACGGGTATCGCCCTCTGCATCACGATCATCGGCATCCCGTTCGGCATCGCCAACTTCAAGATGATCCCGATCTCCCTGATGCCGCTCGGCCGCGAGATCGTCCCCACGGACGAGCCGTTCGCCACCCGCTGACCGCTACCGCCGCCCCGTGCCCGCACGCCGGTGGGGCGGCGCGCCCACGGCCCGCCGCCCCACCCGGTTGCTGCGTATTTCCGCCGACGGCACGTCCGGGCCCGCGGGCCGGTGCCGTCGTGCGCCGGTGACTACCGGTAGTTCACGAACTGGATCGCAAAGTCCAGGTCCTTGCCCTTCAGCAGCTGCTGGACGGCCTGGAGGTCGTCGCGGTTCTTGGAGCTGACCCGCAGTTCGTCGCCCTGCACCTGCGCCTTGACGCCCTTAGGGCCCTCGTCGCGGATCGTCTTGGCGACCTTCTTGGCGTTCTCCTGGGAGATGCCCTCCTGGATGGAGGCGAAGATCTTGTACATCTTGCCGGAGAGCTGCGGCTCGCCCGCGTCCAGCGCCTTCAGCGAGACCCCGCGCTTGACCAGCTTGGACTGGAAGATGTCGAGCACGGCCTTGACCCGCATGTCGCCGTTGGCGCGCATCTCGATCTTCTCGCCCGACCACTCGATCGACGCGTCCACGCCCTTGAAGTCGTAGCGCTGCGAGATCTCCTTGGCGGTCTGGTTGAGGGCGTTGTCGACCTCCTGCCGCTCGACCTTCGAGACGATGTCGAAACTGGAGTCGGCCATGGTGAGTTGGCTCCTCGTGGATAGGTCCGTCAGGGAAACGGCCCGTCTCGGACCGCCCCGCCAGCCTAGAGGAGGCGGCCCCGTCACCCATGACCCCGGCCATCGAACCGAGTGGCGGAGCACCCCCTGCCATCAGGTATGGTTTACGTCGTTGCCACGGAACGCCGCACCAAGCGGATCTCCCGGCAGCAAACCCTGGCGGTGTGCCCGAGCGGCCAAAGGGAGCAGACTGTAAATCTGCCGGCTTCGCCTTCCCAGGTTCGAATCCTGGCGCCGCCACAGGTGGTGGAGACCCCCTCTCGCTTGCTGAAACAGCAAGTGAGAGGGGGTTTTCCTTTTCTGCGGGACGACTGGCGGCCGCTCCGACCTGTCTCACCGTGTGGCGCATCGATCTCAGCGATGGCCAGTAGGTGTTCCCCAGGCGTTCCCCAGCTACTCGGGTTCGTTCCAGTCCCTCATGGCGTCCTCGATCTGGTTGTTCGCCCGTTCACGCGTTTTGGCGAGGGCCTTGGCGTACATGCGGAGCAGGACCGCCGCGGACCGGCCAGGCCCCCAGCAGGACATCGCTTGCCCGCAGGGTGAACACCGACCGTCGGCATCGTCGACCTGACGTCCCTGGGGCGGCTGGCCCGGCTCGATGCGCCGCGCCGGGGCGCGTTCACCGCGCGCCCGCCGTCCGCTCCTCACGCGTCCGCGTACACCCGCCCGGCGAACTCGGCCACCTGGGCATCGCTGAGGTTCTTCGCGAGATCCGCCTCGGTGATCATGCCGACAAGGCGGTGACCCGCGCGGACGTCGATCACCGGGAGGCGCTTGATCCGGTGCTGTTCCATCGTGTTGAGGACTTCCCTGGCGCTCGCCGCCGCGTCGATCCAGTGGACCGGACCGTCCAGCGTCCCGGCCTGCACCTCCGCCGGGTCGATGCCGTCGGCGCAGCACCGGACGACGATGTCGCGGTCGGTGATCATGCCGATGAGGCGGTTGTTGTCGCCGCAGATGGGCAGGCAGCCGACGTCCATATCGCGCATCATCCGCGCCGCCGCGTGCAGCGTCTCGTGGGCGCCGACGCAGTGCGCCCCGCCGGTCATGATGTCCTGGGCGCGCAGCTGACCGGCCGCGCCGGGTGTGCCGGGCATGACAGTCTCCTTCCGGGTGGCGGAGCACCGCGCCCCCCGGTGGCGCTCCCGGGGCGGCTCCCCTCCGCCCCTCTCGTGCCGTCTTCTCCCTCCATGACACCACCGATGGCCGGGCCCCGCCGTCCGCCCCGGACGAGCCCCACGGGCGGGAGCAACCCCCAAGGGGAACCCTGAGAGTTCCCTGAACTTCACATAAAGTGTGTGACTTTCGTGGGGCGCGCCTTATCGTCGAAGAGAGCCGTGAGCGACATTCCGGGGGAACGCGTCGAGCCAGCGAAGGGGGGAGGTCGGCCATGCGGCCGAGCCGTGGGTCCGAGGCAGAGGTGGAAGAGCGCCGCAGAACGGTGCTGCGTCAGGTCGCCGACGAGGGCGAGATACGGATAGCCGATCTCGCCGAACGCCTCGGCGTCAGCGTGATGACGATGCACCGCGATCTCGACAACCTCACCGAACGCCAACTCCTCCACAAGGGCCGTGGGGTGGCCACCGCCTTCCCCGTTGTCACCATGGAGAGCGCGGTCCGCTTCCGCGAACACGCCGACCTCGACGCCAAGACGGCGCTCGCCGACGCGCTGGTCGAGGAGGTCGCCCCGGGCAGCACCGTCCTCGTCGACTGCGGCTCCACACTCTTCCCGTTCGCCCGCCGCCTGGCCGCCTTCGAGGGCCTGCACGTCATCACCAACTCCCTGCGCATCGCCTACCTGTTGTCCGGTTCGTCCACCGAAGTCACCTTGCTGGGCGGCCGGTTCCACGAGGACTTCGAGTCCTGCGCGGGCCCCCGCTCTCGGCGCGAGCTGCGGGGCCTTCGCGCCGCCGTCGCCTTCGTCACCGCCACCTCGATCAGCGCCGGACGGCTCTACCACCCGGTCCGCGAGTACGCCGACAACAAACGCGCCTACCTCCAGGCCGCCGACCGGGCCGTACTCGCTGTGGGCCACCGCAAGTTCGGCCGCACCGCCACCTACGGCTACGGCGACGTCGGCGGATACGACCTGCTGGTCACCGACGAGCTGCGCGCCGCCCGCGATCTCGGCGCCGAGGTCCGCACCGTCACGCCCACCGCCCCACCGACCTGAAAGGCCCGCGCCGCACCCGCCGCCGCACCACCGCACCGCATCTGCAACGAGAGAGGCCGATCCCTTGCGCGCCGTCGTCGTCGAAACGCCCGGTACTCACACCCTCGCCACCGTCGACGACCCGACACCCGGGCCCGGCGAGGTCGTTGTGGCGCCCGCGGCCGTCGGGATCTGCGGGACTGATGTGCACATCGTGGCGGGCGAGTTCGCGCCCACGCCGTACCCGATCATCCCCGGGCACGAGTTCACCGGCGAGGTCGTCGCGCTGGGGGAGGGGGTGACGGGGCTTCCTACCGGCACTCAGGTCGCCGTCGACCCGTCGCTGTTCTGCGGCGCCTGCCGCTTCTGCGCCATCGGCCGCGGCAACCTCTGTGAGCGCTGGGGTGCCATCGGCGACACCGTCGACGGCGCGATGGCCGAGTACGTCACGGTGCCCGCCGCCAACTGCTACCGGCTCCCCGAGAACGTCGACACCGTCCAGGGGACCCTCATCGAGCCGCTGTCCTGCGCGGTCCGCGGCTTCGACGTCCTGCCGCGCCGCCTCGGTGACCACTACCTGATCTACGGCGCCGGGACGATGGGACTGCTGATGCTCCAGCTCGCCCGCGCCGCCGGTGCCGCCTCCCTTTCGGTCGTCGACGTCAACGAGGACAGGCTCGCCGTCGCCGTCCGCCTCGGCGCCGACGCCACCGCCACCGACGCCGCCGCGCTGGAGCGGCCCGGCGGCTGGGAGACCGTCATCGACTGCACCGGCGCCGTCCCCGCCATCGAGGACGGCCTCACCCGGGTGCGCCGCGGCGGCACGTTCCAGCAGTTCGGGGTCGCGCCGTCGGCGGCCAAGGCGTCGTTCTCGCCGTTCCAGGTCTACAACGACGAGATCACCATCGTCGGCTCGATGGCCGTCCTGCACAGCTTCGGCCGCGCCGTCGACCTCATGGCCAAGGGCGTCATCGACGCCGACACCATGCTCACCCACCGCTTCGGCCTCGCCGACTTCGCCACCGCCCTGGACACCTTCCGCGCCGGAACGGGCCGCAAGATACAGATCCATCCTGGGCTCTGAGCGGCGGTGTGACGGTGGGCGGCCGGGCCGGATGGGCGCGTGACGGGAGCGGACGGGTGGGCGCGTGACGGGAGCGGACGGGTCGGTCCGACGGCGCGAGGGCGGCGGCCCGGCCGGGCCCGCTCCGACAGGGCCCGCTCCGACAGGGCCCGCTCGGACAAGGCCCGCTCCGACAGGGCCGACGGAGACGGCCAGGGCGGGCCTGTCCGGTGGCGTGACGCCGTTGTGCCCGGGCACGAAAACGGCCGGCTCAGCCCCCGGCCACCGCCCGCACCGCCTCCGCGACCGGCGTTCCGCCGTTGATCAGCTCCAGCGTGCGGTGCGCCGTGCCCGGCGCGTCCAGCAGGGCCAGCAGCGTCGCCGCAACGTCGTCGCGGGTCACCTCCGCCCGGCCCGTCGACTCCGCCAGCGTCACCCGGCCCGTCCCCACGTCGTCCGTCAGCCGCCCCGGGCGCAGGATCGTCCAATCGAGACCGGCCCGCGCCCGTACGTCCGCGTCCGCGGCGCCCTTGGCCCGCAGATACGCGGCGAACACCGGGCCGGTGCCCTCCGGCGGCTCCCGGTCCGCGCCCATCGACGACACCACCACGAAACGCTGGACGCCCGCCGCCTCCGCCGCATCGGCGAACAGTGCTGCCGCACCGCGGTCCACAGTGTCCTTACGGGCCGCGCCGCTGCCCGGCCCCGCGCCCGCGGCGAACACCGCGGCGTCCGCGTCCGCCAGATGCCGCGCCACATCCGCCACCGACGCCGACTCCAGATCGCACACCACCGGCTCGGCACCCGCCGCCAGCAGGTCACCCGCCTGCTCCGGCCGGCGGATGATTCCGGCCACCTCGTCCCCGCGCCCGGCGAGCAACCGCTCCAGCCGCAGCGCGATCCGACCATGTCCACCTGCGATGACAATGCGCATGCCGCCGACCGTAGACGACCCCGCCCGGAAACCCGCCCGCCGCGACGGCCCTGCGCCCGTCCCGGGCCCGCACGGGCGACACCGCTGTCGCGCAGGCCCGCCCGGTAACTGTCAGGAAGCTCGCGTGAGCGTCTGCTCCCGCCCGGTCACTATCAGGAAGGCTTCCTGAGCGTCTGCTCCCGCCCGGTATTCATCAGGATGCCTTCCTGAACGTCCGCCCCCGCCCCTTACCGGCCCGCCCCCCCATAAGCCCCCACCTCACCGCTGCGACTGCCGCGGCAGCTCCAGTGCCACCGCGACCGCGGCGTCGCAGTACTCCCGTACCGCGCTGGTCCGCGCCACCACCCGCCCCCGATGGACCACCACCCGGCTGTACGCCAGCGACAGCACCCCCGCGATCCGCTCGCCCCGCACCGCCAGCAGCTCCGCCGGGAAGCCCGCCTCGACGCGGACCTCCGGCAGCCCCTGCACCGCCCGCGCCGCGCCGCTCACCGCCTCGTACGCGGCCTCCGGCGTGGCCTCGCCCAGGGACGCCAGCAGATACGCCGCCTCCAGCGGATCGCCGCGGCCCACCGGGTTCGCCGCGTCCCGCAGCGCGCCGCTGCCCGCAGCCACCCGCACCCCCGCCGCCCGCAGCAGCCGCACCGGCGCGGGCCGGGCCACCCGGGATCCGTACCGCTCCAGCGCCGTGCAGTCGCCCTGCGGCAGACAGACGACGGTGACCTCCGCCGCCGCGAGCTGATCGGCGACCCGGCCCGCCACGCTCCGCGGCATCCGGGCCATCCCGGCGCACGGCCCGATCGCCACCCCGGGCCGCAGCCCGCCCGCCATCGCCGCCAGCCGGGCCAGCCGCGCCGGATCGTCCCCGTCCGTGTGCAGGTCCACCGGACAGCCGTGCTCCGCCGCCACCGCCAGCACCGCCTCGACGTGCCCGGCGGGATCCGGGTCCAGATCGGGACAGCCGCCGACCACCGACGCGCCCATCGCCACCGCGTCCCGCAGCATCGCCAGCCCGTCCGCGCCCGCCACCCCGGTCAGCACCCGAGGCACCGCCACCGCCGACAGATCCGCCAGCCCCCGCAGCGACCGCCGCGCCTTGAGCACCGCCTCCAGCGCCCGCAGCCCCCGCACCCCGCCGACCCGCACATGGGTGCGCGAGGCGGTCGCACCGTGCCCGAGCTGGAGCAGCGCCGCCTCGGTGGTACGCCGCTGAACGTCCTCGGGGGAGTCGGACGCCGGGCCCGCCGCATCCGCGGTCAGCGCCGTATCGCAGTGGGCGTGCGGTTCGGCGGGCGCCGGAAGCAGCAGATAGCCGGAGAGGTCGACCCGGGCGCCCTGCGGGGCCAGCGCCCCGGCCGTCCCGACCGCCTCGATCCGGCCACCGCCGAGCCGTACGTCCACCGCGCGGCCGTCGGCGAGCCGCGCGCCGCACAGTGCCAGGGAGCCCGCTTCGGAGCCGCCGTCCGGCTTGCCCGGCCGCGGGGACGGCTGCGGTGAACTGCTGTCGGACATCGCGCTCCTCGAAGCCACGGGCGTGCAAGATCACGCAGCGTGCCCCGAGCCTAGGCCGCGGCCCCGGGCGGCCCGCGCAGGCGCGGAATAGTCGTACCGGCGTGGTGCGGTCCGGGGGAGCGGGCGTCGCCCGGATACGGATTTCACGTTTGGCGGCGGGCCGTGTAATGTCTTCATCGCTCGCCCCAATAGCTCAGTCGGCAGAGCGTCTCCATGGTAAGGAGAAGGTCTACGGTTCGATTCCGTATTGGGGCTCTGGTGTGAGGTTCCTCGTCTTCGGACGAGGTTTCCTTCGCATCGCAGCGGTGTAGCTCAGTCGGTAGAGCAAGCGGCTCATAATCGCTGTGTCACCGGTTCAAGTCCGGTCACCGCTACTGACAGTAGCCGATTGCGGGGTCGGTCCTTCGATCGGCTACTCTTTTATGCGTTCATCCGTCCATCTTTCCGTCAAGGAGCACTCACGTGGCTGCCACCGACGTCCGCCCGAAGATCACGCTGGCCTGCGTGGAGTGCAAGGAGCGGAACTACATCACCAAGAAGAACCGGCGTAACGACCCGGACCGTCTTGAGATGAAGAAGCACTGCCCTCGTTGCAACTCGCACACCGCGCACCGCGAGACGCGATAACACAGGCTCGTACGTGAGGCCGTCCCCAGATAATGGGGGCGGCCTTACGGCGTTATCACCCCAGTAGTCAGGGAGGTTGCGAGCCAATGGCGCTCGACCCGTCATTCATCGGTCGTACGTACCCGCCTACCGACCCGTATGAGGTCGGCCGGGAAAAGATCCGGGAATTCGCCGAGGCGATCGGTGATCCGAATCCCGTGTACACCGACACCGAAGCGGCCAAGGCGCTCGGTCACCCCGAGGTGATCGCCCCGCCGACCTTTGTGTTCGCGATCACTTTCCAGGCCGCGGGCCAGGTGATCGAAGACCCGCAGCTCGGCCTGGACTACAGCCGCGTGGTGCACGGCGACCAGAAATTCGCCTACACCCGCCCCGTACGCGCCGGTGACCGGCTCACCGTCACCTCCACCATCGAAGCGATCAAGACGATGGCCGGAAACGACATCATCGACATCCGCGGCGACGTCCACGACGAGAACGGCGAACACGTCGTGACCGCGGCCACCAAGCTCGTCGCCCGCGCCGTCGAGGAGGCGTCCTGACATGACCGCGAAGATCTCCTACGACGACGTCGAGGTCGGCACCGTACTCCCGGCGCAGTCCTTCCCGGTGACCCGCGCCACCCTCGTCCGCTACGCGGGCGCCTCCGGCGACTTCAACCCGATCCACTGGAACGAGAAGTTCGCCAAGGAGGTCGGGCTGCCGGACGTCATCGCGCACGGCATGTTCACCATGGCCGAGGCGGCCCGCGTCGTCACCGACTGGGCCGGTGACCCGGCGGCCGTCGTCGAGTACGGCGTCCGCTTCACCAAGCCCGTCGTCGTCCCCAACGACGACGCCGGTGCGGTCATCGAGGTCAGCGGCAAGGTCGCGGCCAAGCTCGACGACGAGGCCCGTACCGTCCGCGTCGACCTCACCGCGATGAGCGGCGGCCAGAAGGTGCTGGGCATGTCCCGCGCCGTGGTCCGCCTGGCCTGACCGGACATCCCTCGGGGGCGGCCGGCGGACGGCGCCGGGCCGCCCCCGTACCCTTGGGCGCGTGCAGGAACGCCACGAGGAACACCAAGCCCCGCTCGCCCCGCTGACCACGTTCCGGCTCGGCGGTCCGGCGAACCGACTGATCACGGCCGTCACGGACGACGAGGTGATCGCCGCCGTCCGGGAGGCCGACGCCGCCGGGACCCCGCTGCTGATCATCGGCGGCGGCTCCAACCTCGTCATCGGCGACAAGGGCTTCGACGGCACCGCCCTGCGCATCGCGACCCGCGGCTTCGCCCTCGACGGCACCCGCCTGGAACTCGCTGCCGGGGAGAACTGGTCCGATGCCGTCGCCCGCACCGTCGAGGCCGGTCTCGCCGGTGTCGAATGCCTCGCCGGGATCCCCGGCTCGGCCGGTGCCACCCCGATCCAGAACGTCGGCGCGTACGGCCAGGAGGTCGCCGCGACGATCACCGAGGTCGTCGCCTACGACCGGCGCGCCGAGGAGACGGTCACCCTCACCAACGCCGAGTGCGCCTTCTCCTACCGGCACAGCCGCTTCAAGGCGCAGCCGGACCGCTACGTCGTGCTGCGCGTCCGCTTCGCCCTGGAGGACGCGGGCGGGCTCTCCGCGCCGCTGAAGTACCCCGAGACGGCCCGGGTGCTCGGCGTCGAGGCCGGTCAGCGCGTCCCCGCAGCGACCGCCCGCGCCACCGTTCTCGCGCTGCGCGCCGGTAAGGGCATGGTCCTGGACGCGGACGATCACGACACCTGGTCCGCCGGTTCCTTCTTCACCAACCCCGTCCTCACCGAGGCCGAGCACGCCGCGTTCGTCGCCCGCGTCCACGACCGCCTCGGCCCGGACACCGCCCCGCCCGCCTTCCCCGCGGGCGACGGCCGGGTGAAGACCTCCGCGGCCTGGCTGATCGACAAGGCCGGTTTCCCCAAGGGCTACGGCACCGGCCCCGCCCGCATCTCCACCAAGCACACCCTCGCCCTCACCAACCGCGGTGAGGCCACCACCGAGGACCTGCTGGCCCTCGCCCGCGAGGTCCGCGACGGCGTCCACGCGGCCTTCGGCGTCACCCTCGTCAACGAGCCGGTGACGGTGGGCGTCAGCCTCTGAGGCGGGCCGTCGGCGGCTCCGGGGGAGCCGGGGCCGCACCGGGCGCGCCCGGAGGCCGGGAGCCCGGCCATGGCGTCCCGGACATCCGGAACCGCCCGTACCCGCAAGGCGCCGCCGCGCCCCGGCCGCCTCAGCCCGCCAGCCACCCGTCGATCCCCGCCAGCAGCCGCTCCCGCTCCGGCTGCGGCGCCCGCGAACCGCGTACCGACTGCCGGGCCAGCTCCGCCAACTCCGTGTCCGTGAAGCCGTGCGCGCGCCGCGCGATGTCGTACTGCGCAGCCAGCCGCGAGCCGAACAGCAGCGGATCGTCGGCGCCCAGCGCCACCGGCACCCCGGCCGCGAAGAGCGTCCGCAGCGGCACGTCCTCCTGCTTCTCGTACACCCCCAGCGCCACATTGGACGCCGGGCACACCTCGCACGTCACCCCGCGCTCCGCCAGCCGCTGCAGCAGCACCGGGTCCTCCGCGGCGCGCACCCCGTGGCCGACCCGCCCGGCGTGCAGATCGTCCAGGCAGTCCCGCACGCTCGCCGGGCCCGACAGCTCCCCGCCGTGCGGCGCCGCCAGCAGCCCGCCCTCCCGCGCGATGGCGAAGGCCCGGTCGAAGTCCCGTGCGAAACCCCGGCGTTCGTCGTTGGACAGCCCGAACCCGATGACGCCCTGATCGGCATAGCGCACCGCGAGCCGGGCCAGCGTCCGGGCGTCCAGCGGATGCTTCATGCGGTTCGCGGCGATCACCACCCGCATCCCCAGGCCGGTCTCCTGCGAGGCGGCGCGCACCGCGTCCAGGATGATCTCCAGCGCCGGGATCAGCCCGCCCAGCCGCGGCGCGTACGACGTCGGGTCGACCTGGATCTCCAGCCAGCCCGACCCGTCGGCGACGTCCTCCTGGGCGGCCTCGCGCACCAGCCGCTGGATGTCCTCGGGGGTCCGAAGGCACGAGCGGGCGATGTCGTACAGCCGCTGGAAGCGGAACCAGCCGCGTTCGTCCGTCGCCCGCAGCCGCGGCGGCTCCCCGCCGCGCAGCGCCTCGGGCAGATGGACGCCGTACTTGTCGGCCAGCTCCAGCAGGGTCGTGCTCCGCATCGACCCTGTGAAGTGCAGGTGCAGATGGGCCTTCGGCAGCTGACGCACGTCACGAACGCTCTCCATTCGCCGATCTTGCCGCACGGACCCGCCACGCCGGTACCCCGGTCCCCGAATGAGCTGACCCGGGAAAACGCGTACGGGCCACCGGGAAGCCCCGATGGCCCGTACGGACGGCATCCCCGCGGCTACCGCGCCCCCGCCAGCAGCTCCTGGATCCGCGTGACGCCCTCGGCCAGATCGTCGTCGCCGAGCGCGTACGACAGCCGCAGATAGCCGGGGGTGCCGAACGCCTCGCCCGGGACGACCGCGACCTCCGCCTCCTCCAGGATCAGCTCCGCCAACTCCGTACTGCTGTCCGGCCGCCGCCCGCGGATCTCCTTGCCCAGCAGCCCCTTCACCGACGGATACGCGTAGAAGGCGCCCGCCGGCTCCGGGCACACCACACCGTCGATCTCGTTCAGCATCCGCACGATGGTGCGGCGCCGCCGGTCGAAGGCGGTCCGCATCGCGTCGACGGCCGTCAGATCGCCGGTCAGCGCGGCGACCGCCGCCGCCTGCGGGACGTTGGCGACGTTGGACGTGGCGTGCGACTGGAGGTTGGTCGCCGCCTTGACGATGTCCTTCGGCCCGAGCATCCACCCCACCCGCCAGCCGGTCATCGCGTACGTCTTGGCCACGCCGTTGACCACGACGCACCGGTCCCGCAGCTCCGGCACGACCACCGGCAGCGAGCAGAACTCCGCGTCGCCGTAGACCAGATGCTCGTAGATCTCGTCGGTCAGCACCCACAGTCCGTGCCGTGCCGCCCAGCGGCCGATCGCCTCGACCTGCTCGCGCGGGTACACCGCGCCGGTCGGGTTCGACGGCGAGACGAACACCAGCACCTTGGTGCGCTCCGTACGGGCCGCCTCCAACTGCTCGACGCCCACCCGGTATCCGGTCGTCTCATCGGCCACCACCGGTACGGGGACGCCCCCGGCCAGCCGGATCGACTCCGGGTACGTCGTCCAGTACGGCGCCGGGACGATCACCTCGTCGCCCGGGTCGAGCAGCGCGGCGAACGCCTCGTAGATCGCCTGCTTGCCGCCGTTGGTGACCAGGACCTCGGCCGGTTCGACCACGTACCCCGAATCGCGGCGCGTCTTCGCGACGATCGCCGACTTCAGCTCGGGCAGCCCGCCGGCCGGGCTGTAGCGGTGGTACTTCGGCGTGCGGCAGGCGGCGACGGCCGCCTCCACGATGTAGTCGGGCGTGGGGAAATCGGGCTCCCCGGCGCCGAACCCGATCACTGGGCGGCCGGCGGCCCGCAGGGCCTTGGCCTTGGCGTCGACGGCGAGCGTGGCGGACTCGGAGATGGCCCCGACACGGGCGGACACGCGGCGGATCCCGCCCGCGGCGCCGGTCGGTTCTGAGGGGGATACAGCGCTCATGGCGGCATCGTCGCAGACCTCCGATCGCCCCGGCGTGGGGCTCCACCGGCGCCGCCCGGGACGTTTCTGTTCGACGCCCGGCCTCGGAACACGTACACTCGCTGACCGTTGGCTCCCAACCGGGCAGCGCGTTCCACGCACTTGGTGCGCCGGACACATGAGGTAGGTTGGGGGACGCACAAAGGGTCGTAGCTCAATTGGTAGAGCACTGGTCTCCAAAACCAGCGGTTGGGGGTTCAAGTCCCTCCGGCCCTGCTACACGCACTTCTTCACCGCTGTGCGTGCACGCGTACGTACTGAAATGCACCGCCGTGCGGCCGGGCCGGACGCTGTACGGCCACGACCCGGATTCAGGTGAGGACGAGTGACGGACGCCCTAGGCTCCATCGACATGCCTGAGCGTGGCCGTTCCGAGGACGACACAGCGGAATCCACGAGGAAGCCCCGCCGCGGCGGTAAGCGCGGCAAGAAGGGCCCGCTCGCACGTATGGCGCTCTTCTACCGCCAGATCGTCGCGGAGCTCCGCAAGGTCGTCTGGCCTTCCCGCAGCCAGCTGTCGACGTACACCACAGTGGTGATCGTCTTCGTCGTCGTCATCATCGGTCTCGTAACCGTGATTGACTTGGGAATTAACCGAGTCGTCGGGTACGTCTTCGGCTGATCCCGCGGAGGGCACCTCAGCGGGGTGCCCTTTCGCATGTTCAACCCCTTGAAGCCAGGAAGAAGCAGCCACGTGTCTGACCCGAACCTGAACGACGCCGCCGAGCCCGTCACGGCCGCGGAGGCCGACGCGGCCGTCCCGGCCGAGGTCGAGGGCGACGCTGCCGCCGTCTCCGATGGCGAGGGCGCCGTCGACATCGTCGAGAACGCCGACGGCGCCGACGAGATCGACGCCGAGGACACCGAGGCCGGTGAGCCCGCCGAATCCGCCGCCGTCCACGTCGAGGACGAGGACGAGGACGGCGCCGAGGACGAGGACGTCGCCGAGGTCGAGGAGGAGCCGGTCGACCCGGTCACCGCCCTCCGCGACGAGCTGCGCGGTCTGCCCGGTGAGTGGTACGTCATCCACACCTACGCGGGCTACGAGAAGCGCGTGAAGGCCAACCTGGAGCAGCGCGCCGTCTCGCTCAACGTCGAGGACTTCATCTACCAGGCCGAGGTCCCCGAGGAAGAGATCGTCCAGATCAAGAACGGCGAGCGCAAGAACGTCCGCCAGAACAAGCTCCCGGGCTACGTGCTCGTGCGCATGGACCTGACGAACGAGTCCTGGGGCGTCGTCCGCAACACCCCCGGTGTCACCGGCTTCGTCGGCAACGCCTACGACCCGTACCCGCTGACGCTGGACGAGATCGTCAAGATGCTCGCCCCGGAGGCCGAGGAGAAGGCCGCCAAGGAAGCCGCCGCGGCCGAGGGCAAGCCCGCGCCGCAGCGCAAGATCGAGGTCCAGGTGCTGGACTTCGAGGTGGGCGACTCCGTCACCGTCACCGACGGTCCGTTCGCGACGCTGCAGGCGACGATCAACGAGATCAACGCCGACTCGAAGAAGGTCAAGGGCCTCGTCGAGATCTTCGGCCGCGAGACCCCGGTCGAGCTGAGCTTCGACCAGATCCAGAAGAACTGACGCTCTTCCGGACCCCCGCTTCCGAACAGGTCAGACCGGCTGTCGCAGCCGGTCTGACCTGCTCGGTTTTTGGCCGCACGACCCTACCCGTTATCGTGGTGCGGTATGCCTCCATCCGGATGACCGGATGGCATGGCGAAAAACCTCTCACTAGGACCCGGAGAGAGCATGCCTCCCAAGAAGAAGAAGGTCACGGGGCTCATCAAGCTCCAGATCAGCGCCGGCGCCGCGAACCCGGCTCCGCCGGTCGGCCCCGCGCTGGGCCAGCACGGCGTGAACATCATGGAGTTCTGCAAGGCCTACAACGCCGCGACCGAGTCGCAGCGCGGCATGGTCGTGCCGGTGGAGATCACGGTCTACGAGGACCGTTCTTTCACCTTCGTGACCAAGACCCCGCCGGCCGCGAAGCTGATCCTCAAGGCCGCCGGTGTGGACAAGGGCTCCGGCGAGCCCCACACCAAGAAGGTCGCGAAGATCACCGACGCCCAGGTGCGCGAGATCGCCACGACCAAGATGCCCGACCTCAACGCCAACGACCTGGACGCCGCCGCGAAGATCATCGCGGGCACCGCCCGGTCCATGGGCGTCACGGTCGAGGGCTGACCCGCTCGTACCGGCGCACTCGCCACCCGTGGCAGGGCCAGGCGCTGGCCCGCACCACGACTCCATCCTCCGCGCGGTGAAAGCCGCACGGTCGCATCTGTTCAGGAGCAGCAGTGAAGCGCAGCAAGACTCTTCGCAACGCGGACGCGAAGATCGACCGGGAGCGTCTGTACGCCCCGCTCGAGGCCGTCCGTCTCGCCAAGGACACCTCGTCCTCCAAGTTCGACTCGACCGTTGAGGTCGCCATGCGTCTGGGTGTCGACCCGCGCAAGGCCGACCAGATGGTCCGTGGCACCGTGAACCTCCCGCACGGCACCGGTAAGACCGCCCGGGTCCTGGTCTTCGCGACCGGCGACCGTGCTGCGGCCGCGGAAGCCGCGGGCGCCGACATCGTCGGCTCCGACGAACTGATCGACGAGGTCTCCAAGGGCCGTCTGGACTTCGACGCCGTCGTCGCCACCCCGGACCTCATGGGCAAGGTCGGCCGCCTCGGCCGCGTGCTCGGTCCCCGTGGTCTGATGCCGAACCCGAAGACCGGCACCGTCACCCCGGATGTCGCCAAGGCCGTCACCGAGATCAAGGGCGGCAAGATCGAGTTCCGCGTGGACAAGCACGCGAACCTCCACTTCATCATCGGCAAGGTCTCCTTCGACGAGACCAAGCTGGTGGAGAACTACGCCGCGGCGCTTGAGGAGATCAACCGTCTCAAGCCGTCCGCCGCGAAGGGCCGCTACATCAAGAAGGCGACCATCACCACCACGATGGGCCCCGGCATCCCGCTGGACGCCAACCGCACCCGCAACCTCCTCGTCGAGGAAGAGGCCGTCTGATCCCAGTGATCGACGTGCCCTAGTGCGCACAGCATGACGCAGGCCCCGCCGTCCGGTTCCGGATGGCGGGGTCTGTCGCGTGCGGTGTCGGTGGGCTGCATTAGAGTCACCACCGCATTCCGCACAGCGATTCAAGGGGGAGCCTCAGATGCATAGCACGCGAATCACCGCCGCGGTGGCGGGGGTAGTTCTGCTGGTGGGCGGTCTCAGCGCCTGTAACGACGGTGCCAAGGCGTCCGGCAGCGGCGGCGGGGGCAGCGACGCGGCGGGCGGCGACAAGGCGGCCCAGGGCCCTGCCGACGCCCTGAAGGCGGCCAAGGCGGCCACCGCGGCCAAGAACTCCGCGAAGTTCGACGGCACGACGGAGACCACCACCTCCAGCGGCCGCTTCAAGCAGACCACCAAGGGCGGTCTCGACTGGTCGCAGGGCATGCAGATGAACGTCGAGAACACCCTGACCGGCGACAAGAGCCCCACGGGCGGCAAGCCCATCAAGGCGCTCTACACCCAGGACGCGGTCTACATGAACGCGGGCTCGGCCATGCCCGGCGCGGGCGGCAAGCCGTGGGTCAAGTACTCCTACGAGGCGCTGTCGAAGCAGATGGGCGCGTCCGGCACGGCGGTCAAGGACGTCCTCGACAACGCCAACCCGAGCCAGCCGATCGATGTGCTGATCGCCTCCGGCACCGCCAAGGTCGTCGGCAAGGAGAAGGTGAACGGCGTCGAGGCGACGCACTACACCGGCACCGTCAGCATGGCCGACCTGAGCAAGAACCTCGGCAAGGAGATCCGCGACGCCGTCCAGAAGCAGCTGGAGCAGGGCGGCGCGAAGAGCGAGAAGCTCGACCTCTGGATCGACGGCGACAACCTCCTGGTGAAGAAGGAGGAGCACGTCGCCGGCAAGATGCCCACCGACGCCACGGCGTTCTACTCCGACTACGGCACCAAGGTCTCCGTCGAGGCGCCGCCGGCGAGCCAGACGATGACCGCTCCCGCCGCCTGACCGAGGCGTGGAACCGCAGGCGAGGGGCGTTGCGGCGCCCCTCGCGGCGGATTTGCCTGAGCGTGGGCCGTTCGCGTACCGTACCGAGGAAGCCAAAGACCGCTGGTTGTCTCTGCGCGTCCTTTCCCGGGCGCGTGGTGGCCGAAGGATCCGCTAGCTGCGGACGGCCTGCGCAGGTATGTGTGGATGAACTCCCGGACGCTCCGTCGTACGGTCGAGTCACGCCCCGTGCACCTGCGCCGGGGCGTTTGTTTTGCCCAGCCCCTTCTGCGCGGTCCTCATCACCCGGAAGGAGGCCGAGGCTCATGGCAAGTCCCGACAAGGTCGCAGCTGTCGAGGAGATCACGGACAAGTTCCGCAACTCCAACGCTGCTGTCGTCACCGCGTACACCGGACTTACCGTCGCGCAGATCAAGGATCTGCGTCGTTCGCTCGGTGATAACGCTCAGTACCGTGTGGTGAAGAACACGCTGACCAAGATCGCGGCCCAGGAGGCCGGGATCTCCGTGCTGGACGAGCACCTTCAGGGCTCGACGGCCGTCGCCTTCGTCACCGGTGACCCGGTCGAGGCGGCGAAGGGTCTTCGTGACTTCGCCAAGGAGAACCAGAACCTCGTCATCAAGGGTGGTGTCTTCGAAGGGAAGGCACTGTCCGCCGATGACATCAAGAAGCTTGCGGACCTCGAGTCCCGCGAGGTTCTGCTCAGCAAGCTGGCCGGTGCCTTCAAGGCGAAGCAGTCGCAGGCTGCCTCCGTCTTCCAGGCGCTGCCGTCGAAGCTCGTCCGCACCGTGGACGCGCTCCGTGCCCAGCAGGCCGAGCAGGGCGGTGCCGAGTAATTCGGCTCGCACATTGGCGGCTTCCGTCTAGGCGTGCCTAGGCGGAGTGGCCACAGCGGGCCCGACGTACGCCCGCCTCACATGTACATCCGGCACCAGCCGAATTAGTGGAAGGACCGCCACCATGGCGAAGCTCAGCCAGGAAGACCTGCTCGCGCAGTTCGAGGGGATGACCCTCATCGAGCTCTCCGAGTTCGTGAAGGCGTTCGAGGAGAAGTTCGACGTCACCGCCGCCGCTGCCGCGCCGGTCGTCGTCGCCGGTGCCGCTGGTGGCGCCGCCGCCGAGGCCGTCGAGGAGCAGGACGAGTTCGACGTCGTCCTCACCGGTGCCGGCGACAAGAAGATCCAGGTCATCAAGGTCGTGCGTGAGCTGACCTCCCTGGGTCTGAAGGAGGCCAAGGACCTCGTGGACGGCACCCCGAAGCCCGTCCTGGAGAAGGTCGACAAGGCTGCCGCCGAGAAGGCCGCCGAGGCCCTCAAGGGCGCCGGCGCCTCCGTCGAGGTCAAGTGACCTCACTGAGTCTCCGACTCACGTCCTGAGCGCCCTCGTGGCGTAGCTGGACCAGCGAAGGGCGATCACCCAAGCGGGTGGTCGCCCTTCGGCGTGCTCGTCACGGCTGCGGCGCCCCGCCCGACGTGCGAGTATGGTGATCTTCGTCGTCCGGACGTCGGCCGTGTGACGTTACCGCCGGGGCAGGGGGCCTTGACGAACCGCACGCGGCGCGCAATTCTCTGGACGCGATGCGGAAGCGATCCGGGCTCCGAGGCATGGATCGCGAACGAAGAGGGAAGCATCGATGTGCGCCTCAGGCGCGGGGCTTTCGGCAGGCGCAGGGCTTTGGAAGCACAGCAGAACAACGAGGGGTTCCTCCGCTGCGGAGGTACCACCTCCCGGAGGGAGAAGAGCGGTATCACGGCGTTGAACCGGTCTTCCGGAAACTCGCTCTGGACATCAGTGGGCCAAGTGGCTACACTGACCCTTTGCGCTGCCTGTTAGCTGCTCCCTGCCCGTCACCAGGGGCATACCCGAAGTCGAACATCACTGATTGAGCGGCCCTGACCTGGGCTTTCCCTCAGTCTGTTCCTCTCGGGGCCGGTACGCGCGTAGTGAGTCCGAGCCCTCGGAAGGACCCCCTCTTGGCCGCCTCGCGCAACGCCTCGACTGCCAATACGAACAACGGCGACAGCACCGCCCCGCTGCGCATCTCCTTTGCGAAGATCAAGGAGCCCCTTGGGGTTCCGAACCTCCTTGCGCTGCAGACCGAAAGCTTCGACTGGCTGCTCGGCAATGCCGCATGGAAGGGTCGCGTCGAGGCTGCGCTGGAGAGTGGGCAGGAAGTTCCCACCAAGTCCGGTCTGGAAGAGATCTTCGAAGAGATCTCCCCGATCGAGGACTTCTCCGGGTCGATGTCGCTGACGTTCCGCGACCACCGCTTCGAGCCCCCGAAGAACAGCATCGACGAGTGCAAGGAGCGCGACTTCACGTACGCGGCTCCGCTCTTCGTCACCGCCGAGTTCACCAACAACGAGACCGGCGAGATCAAGTCCCAGACGGTCTTCATGGGCGACTTCCCGCTCATGACCAACAAGGGCACCTTCTGCATCAACGGCACCGAGCGTGTCGTCGTTTCGCAGCTGGTCCGCTCGCCGGGCGTCTACTTCGACAGCTCCATCGACAAGACGTCCGACAAGGACATCTTCTCCGCCAAGGTCATCCCGTCCCGCGGTGCCTGGCTGGAGCTGGAGATCGACAAGCGCGACATGGTCGGTGTGCGTATCGACCGTAAGCGCAAGCAGTCCGTGACCGTCCTGCTCAAGGCGCTCGGTTGGACGACCGAGCAGATCCTTGAGGAGTTCGGCGAGTACGAGTCCATGCGCGCCACCCTGGAGAAGGACCACACCCAGGGCCAGGACGACGCGCTGCTCGACATCTACCGCAAGCTGCGTCCGGGCGAGCCGCCGACCCGCGAGGCCGCGCAGACGCTGCTGGAGAACCTCTACTTCAACCCGAAGCGCTACGACCTCGCGAAGGTCGGCCGCTACAAGGTCAACAAGAAGCTCGGCGGCGACGAGCCGCTCGACGCCGGTGTGCTGACCACCGACGACGTCATCGCCACGATCAAGTACCTGGTCAAGCTGCACGCCGGGGAGACCGAGACGCTCGGCGAGTCGGGCCGGACGATCGTCGTCGAGACCGACGACATCGACCACTTCGGCAACCGCCGCCTGCGCAACGTCGGCGAGCTGATCCAGAACCAGGTCCGTACGGGTCTCGCCCGTATGGAGCGCGTCGTGCGTGAGCGCATGACCACCCAGGACGTCGAGGCGATCACGCCGCAGACCCTGATCAACATCCGGCCGGTCGTCGCCTCCATCAAGGAGTTCTTCGGCACCAGCCAGCTGTCGCAGTTCATGGACCAGACGAACCCGCTGTCGGGCCTGACTCACAAGCGCCGTCTGTCCGCGCTGGGCCCCGGCGGTCTCTCCCGTGAGCGGGCCGGTCTGGACGTCCGTGACGTGCACCCCTCGCACTACGGCCGCATGTGCCCGATCGAGACGCCCGAAGGCCCGAACATCGGTCTGATCGGTTCGCTCGCGTCGTACGGCCGGGTCAACGTCTTCGGCTTCATCGAGACGCCGTACCGCAAGGTCGTCGACGGCCAGGTCACGGAGGAGGTGGACTACCTCACCGCGGATGAGGAGGACCGCTTCCTGATCGCGCAGGCCAACGCCAAGCTGACCGACGACATGCGCTTCGCCGAGCAGCGTGTGCTGGTCCGCCGCCGTGGCGGCGAGGTCGACCTCGTCCCCGCCGACGAGGTGGACTTCATGGACGTCTCGCCGCGCCAGATGGTGTCGGCCGCGACCGCCATGATCCCGTTCCTTGAGCACGACGACGCCAACCGCGCGCTCATGGGATCGAACATGATGCGCCAGGCCGTTCCGCTGATCAAGGCGGAGTCGCCCCTGGTCGGCACCGGTATGGAGTACCGCTGCGCGGTCGACGCCGGTGACGTCATCAAGGCGGAGAAGGACGGTGTGGTCCAGGAGGTCTCCGCGGACTACATCACCGTCGCCAACGACGACGGCACGTACAACACGTACCGCGTCGCCAAGTTCACCCGCTCCAACCAGGGCACCTCCTTCAACCAGAAGGTCGTCGTGGACGAGGGCGCGCGGGTCATCGAGGGCCAGGTCCTCGCCGACGGTCCGTCCACGGACGAAGGCGAGATGGCGCTCGGCAAGAACCTGCTCGTGGCGTTCATGCCGTGGGAGGGCCACAACTACGAGGACGCGATCATCCTGTCGCAGCGCCTCGTGCAGGACGACGTCCTCTCCTCGATCCACATCGAGGAGCACGAGGTCGACGCCCGTGACACCAAGCTCGGCCCGGAGGAGATCACCCGGGACATCCCGAACGTCTCCGAAGAGGTCCTCTCCGACCTCGACGAGCGCGGCATCATCCGCATCGGTGCTGAGGTCGTCGCCGGCGACATCCTCGTCGGCAAGGTCACGCCCAAGGGTGAGACCGAGCTGACCCCCGAGGAGCGCCTGCTCCGCGCGATCTTCGGTGAGAAGGCGCGCGAGGTCCGTGACACCTCGCTGAAGGTGCCGCACGGTGAGATCGGCAAGGTCATCGGCGTCCGCGTCTTCGACCGCGAGGAGGGCGACGAGCTGCCCCCGGGCGTGAACCAGCTGGTCCGCGTCTACGTCGCGCAGAAGCGCAAGATCACCGACGGTGACAAGCTCGCCGGCCGTCACGGCAACAAGGGCGTCATCTCGAAGATCCTGCCGGTCGAGGACATGCCGTTCATGGAGGACGGCACCCCGGTCGACATCATCCTCAACCCGCTGGGTGTCCCGTCCCGAATGAACCCGGGACAGGTCCTGGAGATCCACCTCGGCTGGCTCGCCAGCCAGGGCTGGAAGGTCGAGGGCGCCGAGGAGGAGTGGAAGAAGCGTCTGCACGCGATCTCCGCCGACGAGGTCGCCCCCGGCTCCAACGTCGCCACCCCGGTGTTCGACGGTGCGCGCGAGGACGAGATCTCCGGCCTCTTCGAGTCGACGATCCCGAACCGCGACGGCGAGCGCATGGTGAAGGGCTCCGGCAAGGCCCAGATGTTCGACGGCCGCTCCGGCGAGCCGTTCCCGGACCCGATCTCGGTCGGGTACATGTACATCCTCAAGCTGCACCACCTGGTCGACGACAAGCTGCACGCCCGCTCGACCGGTCCGTACTCGATGATCACCCAGCAGCCGCTGGGTGGTAAGGCCCAGTTCGGTGGCCAGCGCTTCGGCGAGATGGAGGTGTGGGCGCTGGAGGCGTACGGCGCCGCTTACGCCCTCCAGGAGCTGCTCACCATCAAGTCCGACGACGTCACCGGCCGCGTGAAGGTCTACGAGGCCATCGTCAAGGGCGAAAACATCCCCGAGCCCGGCATTCCCGAGTCCTTCAAGGTGCTCATCAAGGAAATGCAGTCGCTCTGCCTCAACGTGGAGGTGCTGTCCTCGGACGGCATGTCCATCGAGATGCGCGACACCGACGAGGACGTCTTCCGCGCGGCGGAAGAGCTCGGTATCGACCTGTCCCGGCGCGAGCCGAGCAGCGTCGAAGAGGTCTGACGGGTCTGGCCGGGGCCTTTTAGTGAGGCCCCGGCCAACCCCGGACCCCGTCAGACCAAGATTGAGACTCGTCCCTGACAGCAACAATTGTCGGGGCAACCCCCGAAGGTGGGATTGACGACAGTGCTCGACGTCAACTTCTTCGACGAGCTGCGGATCGGCCTCGCCACCGCTGACGACATCCGTCAGTGGTCGCACGGTGAGGTCAAGAAGCCGGAGACCATCAACTACCGCACCCTCAAGCCCGAAAAGGACGGACTCTTCTGCGAGAAGATCTTCGGTCCGACGCGGGACTGGGAGTGCTACTGCGGTAAGTACAAGCGCGTCCGTTTCAAGGGCATCATCTGCGAGCGCTGCGGCGTCGAGGTCACTCGCGCCAAGGTGCGTCGTGAGCGGATGGGCCACATCGAACTGGCCGCTCCCGTGACCCACATCTGGTACTTCAAGGGCGTTCCGAGCCGGCTGGGCTACCTGCTGGACCTCGCGCCGAAGGACCTTGAGAAGGTCATCTACTTCGCCGCCTACATGATCACCTGGGTGGACGAGGAGCGCCGTACGCGCGACCTGCCCTCGCTGGAGGCGCACGTCTCCGTCGAGCGTCAGCAGATCGAGCAGCGCCGCGACTCCGACCTGGAGGCCCGCGCCAAGAAGCTCGAGACCGACCTGGCCGAGCTGGAGGCCGAGGGCGCCAAGGCCGATGTGCGCCGCAAGGTGCGCGAGGGCGCCGAGCGTGAGATGAAGCAGCTGCGCGACCGCGCGCAGCGCGAGATCGACCGTCTCGACGAGGTCTGGAACCGCTTCAAGAACCTCAAGGTCCAGGACCTGGAGGGCGACGAGCTGCTCTACCGCGAGCTGCGTGACCGCTTCGGCACGTACTTCGACGGTTCCATGGGCGCCGCCTCGCTGCAGAAGCGCCTGGAGACCTTCGACCTCGATGAGGAGGCCGAGCGCCTCCGCGAGATCATCCGTACCGGCAAGGGCCAGAAGAAGACCCGTGCGCTCAAGCGCCTCAAGGTCGTCTCCGCGTTCCTGCAGACCCGTAACAGCCCCAAGGGCATGGTGCTGGACTGCATCCCGGTCATCCCGCCGGACCTGCGTCCGATGGTGCAGCTGGACGGTGGCCGCTTCGCGACCTCCGACCTCAACGACCTGTACCGCCGCGTGATCAACCGCAACAACCGCCTGAAGCGGCTTCTCGACCTCGGCGCGCCCGAGATCATCGTGAACAACGAGAAGCGCATGCTCCAGGAGGCCGTCGACGCGCTCTTCGACAACGGCCGTCGTGGCCGCCCGGTGACGGGCCCCGGCAACCGTCCGCTGAAGTCGCTGTCCGACATGCTCAAGGGCAAGCAGGGCCGCTTCCGTCAGAACCTGCTCGGTAAGCGGGTCGACTACTCGGCGCGTTCCGTCATCGTCGTCGGCCCGCAGCTCAAGCTGCACCAGTGCGGTCTGCCGAAGGCCATGGCGCTGGAGCTCTTCAAGCCGTTCGTGATGAAGCGCCTGGTCGACCTGAACCACGCGCAGAACATCAAGTCGGCGAAGCGGATGGTCGAGCGCGGCCGCACGGTCGTGTACGACGTCCTCGAAGAGGTCATCGCCGAGCACCCGGTGCTGCTGAACCGTGCGCCCACCCTGCACCGCCTCGGCATCCAGGCATTCGAGCCGCAGCTGGTCGAGGGCAAGGCCATTCAGATTCACCCGCTCGTCTGCACCGCGTTCAACGCGGACTTCGACGGTGACCAGATGGCCGTCCACCTGCCGCTCTCCGCGGAGGCGCAGGCCGAGGCCCGCATCCTGATGCTGTCCTCGAACAACATCCTCAAGCCGGCCGACGGCCGTCCGGTCACCATGCCGACCCAGGACATGGTGCTGGGCCTGTTCTTCCTCACCACCGACGAGGAGGAGCGCAAGGTCATCGGCGAGGGCCGTGCGTTCGGTTCGGTCGCCGAGGCGATCATGGCGTTCGACGCCAAGGGGCTGTCGCTCCAGGCGAAGGTCGACATCCGCTTCCCGATCGGCACGGTTCCGCCCCGCGGCTGGACCCCGCCGGCGCCCGAGGAGGGTGAGCCGGAGTGGCAGCAGGGTGACTCGTTCCGTCTGCGGACGACCCTGGGCCGCGCGCTCTTCAACGAGCTGCTGCCCGAGGACTACCCGTTCGTCGACTACTCGGTGGGCAAGAAGCAGCTCTCCGCGATCGTCAACGACCTCGCCGAGCGCTACCCCAAGGTCATCGTGGCGGCGACGCTCGACAACCTGAAGGCGGCCGGTTTCCACTGGGCGACCCGTTCCGGCGTCACCGTCGCCGTCTCGGACATCGTCGTCCCGGAGGCCAAGAAGGCCATCGTCGCGGGCTACGAGGCCCAGGACGAGAAGGTCCAGAAGCAGTACGAGCGCGGTCTGATCACCAAGGACGAGCGCACTCAGGAACTGATCAACATCTGGACCAAGGCGACCAACGAGGTCGCCGAGGCGATGAACGAGAACTTCCCCAAGACGAACCCCATCTTCATGATGGTTGACTCGGGTGCCCGAGGAAACATGATGCAGATGCGGCAGATCGCCGGTATGCGTGGTCTGGTGTCGAACGCGAAGAACGAGACCATCCCGCGTCCGATCAAGGCGTCGTTCCGCGAGGGTCTGTCCGTGCTGGAGTACTTCATCTCCACGCACGGTGCCCGTAAGGGGCTGGCGGACACCGCCCTGCGTACCGCCGACTCGGGTTACCTGACCCGTCGTCTGGTGGACGTCTCGCAGGACGTGATCATCCGCGAGGAGGACTGCGGCACCGAGCGCGGCCTCAAGCTGAAGATCGCGACCCGCGGCGCCGACGGCAGCCTGCGCAAGACGGACGACGTCGAGTCGAGCGTCTACGCCCGGATGCTGGCCGAGGACGTCGTCGTCGACGGCAAGGTCGTCGCCCCGGCCAACGTCGACCTCGGTGACGTGCTCATCGACGCCCTGGTCAACGCGGGCGTCGAGGAGGTCAAGACCCGCTCGGTCCTGACCTGCGAGTCCGCGGTCGGCACCTGTGCCTTCTGCTACGGCCGTTCGCTGGCCACCGGCAAGCTGGTCGACATCGGTGAGGCGGTCGGCATCATCGCCGCCCAGTCCATCGGTGAGCCCGGCACCCAGCTGACGATGCGTACCTTCCACACCGGTGGTGTGGCCGGTGACGACATCACCCTGGGTCTGCCGCGTGTCGTCGAGCTCTTCGAGGCCCGTACGCCCAAGGGTGTCGCCCCGATCTCGGAGGCGGCCGGCCGTGTCCGGATCGAGGAGACCGAGAAGACCAAGAAGGTTGTCGTCACTCCCGACGACGGCAGCGAAGAGACGGCGTACGGCGTCTCCAAGCGCGCCCGTCTGCTGGTGGGCGAGGGTGACCACGTCGAGGTCGGCCAGGCGCTCACCCTGGGTGCCATCAACCCGCACGACGTGCTGCGGATCCTCGGTCAGCGTGCCGTCCAGGTCCACCTCGTCGGCGAGGTCCAGAAGGTCTACAACAGCCAGGGCGTGGCGATCCACGACAAGCACATCGAGATCATCATCCGGCAGATGCTGCGCCGCGTGACGATCATCGAGTCCGGCGACGCGGAGCTGCTGCCGGGCGAGCTGGTGGAGCGCTCGAAGTTCGAGGGCGAGAACCGTCGCGTCGTGGCGGAGGGTGGCCACCCGGCCTCCGGCCGTCCGCAGCTGATGGGTATCACCAAGGCTTCGCTGGCGACGGAGTCCTGGCTGTCGGCCGCCTCCTTCCAGGAGACGACCCGGGTGCTGACGGACGCGGCGATCAACGCCAAGTCCGACAGCCTCATCGGCCTCAAGGAGAACGTCATCATCGGTAAGCTCATCCCGGCCGGTACGGGTCTGTCCCGCTACCGCAACATCCGGGTGGAGCCCACCGAGGAGGCCAAGGCCGCGATGTACTCGGCCGTCGGTTACGACGACATCGACTACTCGCCGTTCGGCACCGGCTCCGGCCAGGCGGTCCCGCTGGAGGACTACGACTACGGTCCGTACAACCAGTAAGGGTCCGGTTCGTACGACGTCGACAGGGCGGTCATCCCGTAAGGGGTGGCCGCCCTGCGGCGTTGTTGACGCAGGCGCCGCCGGTCGGGGAACTTGCGCTCCCATTGCTGCGTCTGTGATGAGAAGATGGGGATCAACTGTCGAGCGGGGGAGGATCGCGCATGGCATTCCAGCCCTGGCAGGGTGGGCAACCCGCTCAGCCGCATCAGGCACCGGCGATGCGTGCCTCGCACGCCGACCGTGAGCGTACGGTCGACGTGCTGAAGGCAGGGTTCGCCGAGGGGCGGCTCGAGCAGAGGGAGTACGAGCAGCGGATCGGCCGGGCCTATCAGGCGCAGACGCATGCGGAGCTGCAGATGCTGGTGGCGGATCTGCCGTCGGGCCCGGTGCCGCAGTCGCAGTTCGAACCGCGTCCGGTCCCGGCGACGTTCATGCCGGTCGCGCCGATGCCCGCGCCGCAGCACACCAACAGCTCCGCCACCGCCGCGCTGGTCTGCGGCCTCCTGACACCGGTGACGTGGGGGATGACCGCGATCCCCGCGGTGATCCTCGGCCACAAGGCGCGCGCGGAGATGCGCCGCACCGGTGAGCGCGGTGAGGGCCAGGCGCTGACCGGGGTTGTTCTGGGCTGGCTCGGTATCGGCGGCTGGGCGCTGTTCATCCTCCTCATGATGGTCGCGTTGGTCAGCCGCGGCTGATCTGGCGGTGCGCGCCGGGCGGGCCGTCCAGGTGACGGGCGGGTGACATGCGTTCGGCCGTCCGGGTGACGGTCCGTGAGCACTCCGTCCGGTTGCGCCCGGCGTGTCGGCCGCGGGGCATTTGTTTTGACCGGAGTCGGTGAGGTAGGTACGCTCAGACCTTGTGCCTGGGGTGTGCCCTGGCTGCCATGCGTGTCTTCAACCGTATGGGGAGCCACTACCGGCCGCGCCGCAATCTGCGCCCGTTTTCCGCCTCGCGGAGAGTGTTGCAGTGTTCGACACACCCGACCTCGTGGGTCGGTGTGTGTTCCAGGTTAGCTTTACCGTGATCGGCACACAGAAACCGGAGAAGTAGTGCCTACGATCCAGCAGCTGGTCCGTAAGGGCCGGCAGGACAAGGTCGAGAAGAACAAGACGCCCGCACTTGAGGGTTCGCCCCAGCGCCGTGGCGTCTGCACGCGTGTGTTCACGACCACCCCGAAGAAGCCGAACTCGGCCCTGCGTAAGGTCGCGCGTGTGCGTCTGACCAGCGGGATCGAGGTCACCGCTTACATTCCGGGTGAGGGCCACAACCTGCAGGAGCACTCGATCGTGCTCGTGCGTGGCGGCCGTGTGAAGGACCTGCCGGGTGTTCGGTACAAGATCATCCGCGGCTCCCTCGACACGCAGGGCGTCAAGAACCGCAAGCAGGCTCGCAGCCGCTACGGCGCCAAGAAGGAGAAGTAAGAATGCCTCGTAAGGGCCCCGCCCCGAAGCGCCCGGTCATCATCGACCCGGTCTACGGCTCTCCTCTGGTGACCTCCCTCATCAACAAGGTTCTGCTGAACGGCAAGCGCTCCACCGCTGAGCGCATCGTTTACGGTGCCATGGAGGGTCTGCGCGAGAAGACCGGTAACGACCCGGTCATCACGCTCAAGCGCGCGCTCGAGAACATCAAGCCGACCCTTGAGGTCAAGTCCCGCCGTGTCGGTGGCGCGACCTACCAGGTCCCGGTCGAGGTCAAGCCCGGCCGCGCCGCCACCCTCTCGCTCCGCTGGCTCGTGGGCTACTCCCGCGCCCGTCGCGAGAAGACCATGACCGAGCGCCTCATGAACGAACTGCTCGACGCCTCCAACGGCCTCGGCGCTTCGGTCAAGAAGCGTGAGGACACGCACAAGATGGCCGAGTCCAACAAGGCCTTCGCGCACTACCGCTGGTAGTCGCAACCCCCATCGAGACCGAGAGAAGATTGAGCCGATATGGCTACCACTTCGCTTGACCTGGCCAAGGTCCGCAACATCGGGATCATGGCCCACATCGACGCGGGCAAGACGACCACCACCGAGCGGATCCTGTTCTACACCGGTGTCTCGTACAAGATCGGTGAAGTCCACGACGGCGCTGCCACGATGGACTGGATGGAGCAGGAGCAGGAGCGCGGCATCACCATCACGTCCGCCGCGACGACCTGCCACTGGCCGCTGGAGGACGTCGACCACACGATCAACATCATCGACACCCCGGGGCACGTCGACTTCACCGTTGAGGTGGAGCGCTCCCTGCGCGTGCTCGACGGTGCCGTGACCGTGTTCGACGGCGTTGCCGGTGTCGAGCCCCAGTCCGAGACTGTCTGGCGTCAGGCGGACCGCTACGGCGTTCCGCGTATCTGCTTCGTCAACAAGCTCGACCGCACCGGCGCCGACTTCCTGCGCTGCGTCGACATGATCGTGGACCGCCTGGGCGCGGTGCCGATCGTGATGCAGCTGCCGATCGGTGCCGAGGCGGACTTCGAGGGCGTCATCGACCTGGTCCGCATGAAGGCCCTGGTCTACTCCGCCGAGGCGGCCAAGGGCGAGATGTACGACGTCCTCGACATCCCGGCCGACAAGGTCGAGCTCGCCGAGGAGTACCGCGGCAAGCTGATCGAGGCCGTCGCCGAGAACGACGAAGAGATCATGGAGCTGTACCTGGAGGGCGAGGAGCCCACCGAGGAGCAGCTGTACGCCGCGGTCCGTCGTATCACGATCGCCGCCGGCAAGGCCGAGAGCACCACCGTCACCCCGGTGTTCTGCGGTACCGCGTTCAAGAACAAGGGCGTGCAGCCCCTGCTCGACGCCGTGGTCCGTTACCTGCCGTCGCCGCTCGACGTCGAGGCCATCGAGGGCCACGCGGTCAACGACCCCGAGCAGGTCGTCATCCGCAAGCCCTCCGAGGACGAGCCGCTCGCGGCGCTGGCGTTCAAGATCGCCAGCGACCCGCACCTGGGCAAGCTCACCTTCATCCGTGTGTACTCGGGCCGCCTTGAGGCCGGCTCGCAGGTGCAGAACTCGGTGAAGGGCAAGAAGGAACGCATCGGCAAGATCTACCGGATGCACGCGAACAAGCGTGAGGAGATCGAGTCGGTGGGTGCCGGTGACATCGTCGCCGTCATGGGTCTGAAGCAGACCACCACCGGTGAGACCCTCTGCGACGCGGGCAACCCCGTGATCCTGGAGTCGATGGAGTTCCCGGCCCCGGTCATCCAGGTCGCCATTGAGCCCAAGTCCAAGGGCGACCAGGAGAAGCTGGGTGTCGCCATCCAGCGTCTCGCGGAGGAAGACCCCTCGTTCCAGGTGCACACCGACGAGGAGACCGGCCAGACCATCATCGCGGGTATGGGCGAGCTGCACCTCGACGTGCTGGTCGACCGTATGAAGCGTGAGTTCCGCGTCGAGGCCAACGTCGGTAAGCCGCAGGTCGCGTACCGCGAGACGCTGCGCAAGCCGGTGGAGCGTCTGGACTACACGCACAAGAAGCAGACCGGTGGTTCCGGTCAGTTCGCGAAGGTCCAGATCGCCATCGCGCCGCTTGAGGGCGACGGGTACGAGTTCGAGAACAAGGTCACCGGTGGCCGTATCCCGCGGGAGTACATCCCGTCCGTGGACGCGGGCTGCCAGGAGGCCATGGAGTTCGGCGTGCTCGCCGGCTACCCGCTGACCGGCGTCAAGGTCACCCTTCTCGACGGTGCCTACCACGAGGTCGACTCCTCCGAGATGGCCTTCAAGATCGCCGGTTCGATGGCCTTCAAGGAGGCCGCCCGCAAGGCCAGCCCGGCCCTGCTGGAGCCGATGATGAAGGTCGAGGTGACGACGCCCGAGGACTACATGGGTGACGTCATCGGCGACATCAACTCCCGTCGCGGTCAGATCCAGTCCATGGAGGACCGCCACGGCGCCAAGCTCGTCACGGGCCTGGTTCCGCTGTCGGAGATGTTCGGCTACGTCGGCGACCTCCGCAGCAAGACCTCGGGTCGCGCAAGCTACTCGATGCAGTTCGACTCCTACGCCGAGGTTCCCCGGAACGTCGCCGAGGAGATCATCGCGAAGGCCAAGGGCGAGTAGCTCCGCCAGCCGGAACACGCTTTAGGCTTGACACCGTCCGCCGGGGCAAACCCCGCAATCCGTGAGGATTGCCCCGGTGGCCGGCATCCCAGCAAAGATCACCTGGCGCCGATGAGTAAGGCGTACAGAACCACTTCAGGAGGACCCAGTGGCGAAGGCGAAGTTCGAGCGGACTAAGCCGCACGTCAACATCGGCACCATCGGTCACATTGACCACGGTAAGACGACCCTCACGGCCGCCATTACCAAGGTGCTGCACGACGAGTACCCCGACCTGAACGAGGCTTCGGCCTTCGACCAGATCGACAAGGCTCCCGAGGAGCGTCAGCGCGGTATCACGATCTCCATCGCGCACGTCGAGTACCAGACGGAGAACCGTCACTACGCCCACGTTGACTGCCCCGGTCACGCGGACTACATCAAGAACATGATCACCGGTGCCGCCCAGATGGACGGCGCGATCCTCGTGGTCGCCGCGACCGATGGTCCGATGCCGCAGACCAAGGAGCACGTGCTCCTGGCCCGCCAGGTCGGCGTTCCCTACATCGTTGTCGCCCTGAACAAGGCCGACATGGTGGACGACGAGGAGATCCTGGAGCTCGTCGAGCTCGAGGTCCGTGAGCTCCTCTCCGAGTACGAGTTCCCGGGCGACGACGTCCCGGTCGTCAAGGTCTCGGCGCTGAAGGCGCTCGAGGGCGACCCCGAGTGGGCCAAGTCCGTCGTGGACCTGATGAAGGCCGTCGACGAGGCGATCCCGCAGCCCGAGCGCGACGTCGACAAGCCGTTCCTGATGCCGATCGAGGACGTCTTCACGATCACCGGCCGTGGCACCGTTGTCACCGGTCGTATCGAGCGTGGTGTCCTCAAGGTCAACGAGACCGTCGACATCATCGGCATCAAGCAGGACAAGACCACCACCACGGTCACCGGCATCGAGATGTTCCGGAAGCTCCTCGACGAGGGCCAGGCCGGTGAGAACGTCGGTCTGCTCCTCCGTGGCATCAAGCGCGAGGACGTCGAGCGCGGCCAGGTCATCATCAAGCCGGGCTCGGTCACGCCGCACACCTCCTTCGAGGCGCAGGCGTACATCCTGTCGAAGGACGAGGGTGGCCGCCACACCCCGTTCTTCAACAACTACCGCCCGCAGTTCTACTTCCGTACCACGGACGTGACCGGCGTCGTGACCCTCCCCGAGGGCACCGAGATGGTCATGCCGGGCGACAACACCGAGATGAGCGTCGAGCTCATCCAGCCCGTCGCCATGGAGGAGGGCCTGAAGTTCGCCATCCGTGAGGGTGGCCGGACCGTCGGCGCCGGCCAGGTCACCAAGATCAACAAGTAAGTGTTGATCGGGGTAACCCGGTAGCTCCCTGCGAGCATTCGAGCCTCGGCTCACGGAAGCGCCCGTACGGCTTCGGCCGTGCGGGCGTTTTCCGCTGCCCGGAATCGGGCCGGACGGCGTGTTCCGGAGGTGCCACCGGGGCTGGATGGCGTGCCCGGCGGCGCGGTGGCAGGTGTAAGTGATCGTCGGGTGGGATAGCCTCTAAGGCTCGATTGGCCTCGGCCCTGAGCCGTGTGGCACACTGTCCAGGTTGCTCGGTTGAGTGCCGATGTTGCGCGCCTCCCGCCGGGGGGACCGGAAGCGAGTCCTAGGTATTCGTCGCCTCTTATCAGGGGCGGAAGTACGGGAATCTTCCGGGAAGCGTCAGCGGGGTGCCTCAGCCAGGCGCTCGGTGGGTGTTCCGCCCCCACGTCTCCTTCTCGAAGGATTTCCGTACGGAAATTTCTCCGGTAGGAGTGCGACACGCCCGACCGCGTGGGTCGGAGGCGGGACGCGTACGCACCGAGTCCCAGAGCGTTACGAGAGACAGGACTACGAAGTAGCCATGGCGGGACAGAAGATCCGCATCCGGCTCAAGGCCTACGACCACGAGGTCATCGACAGCTCGGCGAAGAAGATCGTCGAGACGGTGACCCGCACTGGTGCGTCGGTCGCGGGCCCGGTGCCGCTGCCCACTGAGAAGAACGTGTACTGCGTCATCAAGTCGCCGCACAAGTACAAGGACTCGCGCGAGCACTTCGAGATGCGCACGCACAAGCGCCTGATCGACATCCTCGACCCGACGCCCAAGACCGTTGACTCGCTGATGCGCCTGGACCTTCCGGCCGGCGTTGACATCGAGATCAAGCTCTGAGAGGCGCGGAAGAGATGGCTAAGCAGATCAAGGGCATCCTGGGCGAGAAGCTCGGCATGACCCAGGTCTGGGACGACAACAACCGTGTCGTTCCGGTGACCGTGGTGAAGGCCGGCCCCTGTGTCGTTACCCAGGTGCGCACCAATGACCAGGACGGCTACGACTCCGTCCAGATCGCCTTCGGCGAGATCGACCCGCGCAAGGTGAACAAGCCCCTCAAGGGCCACTTCGCGAAGGCCGACGTCACCCCCCGCCGCCACCTCGTCGAGGTCCGTACCACCGACGCCGGTGAGTACACCCTCGGCCAGGAGCTGACCGCTGAGACCTTCGAGTCCGGCGTCAGGGTGGACGTGACCGGCAAGAGCAAGGGCAAGGGCTTCGCCGGCGTCATGAAGCGTCACGGCTTCCACGGCGGCAAGGCTTCCCACGGTGCCCACCGCGTGCACCGTAAGCCGGGCTCCATCGGTGGCTGCGCCACCCCGGGCCGCGTGTTCAAGGGCATGCGGATGGCCGGTCGTATGGGCAACGAGCGGGTCACCACCCAGAACCTGACCGTCCATGCCGTTGACGCGGAGAAGGGTCTGCTGCTCATCAAGGGCGCAGTTCCTGGTCCGAACGGCGGCCTCGTCCTGGTCCGTACCGCGGCCAAGGGGGCCTGAGGTAACCGATGAGCACCATTGACATCCTTTCGCCGGCAGGTGACAAGGCCGGGACCGTCGAGCTCCCCGCGGAGATCTTCGACGCGAAGGTCAGCATTCCGCTGATCCACCAGGTCGTTGTCGCACAGCTGGCCGCTGCCCGTCAGGGCACGCACAAGACCAAGACCCGTGGCGAGGTCCGCGGCGGTGGCAAGAAGCCGTACCGCCAGAAGGGCACCGGCCGCGCGCGCCAGGGTTCGACCCGTGCGCCGCAGTTCGCCGGCGGTGGCGTCGTCCACGGCCCGCAGCCGCGTGACTACTCGCAGCGGACGCCCAAGAAGATGAAGGCCGCCGCCCTGCGCGGTGCCCTCTCCGACCGGGCGCGCAACAGCCGTATCCACGTCGTCTCCGGCGTGGTCGACGGCGCGATCTCCACCAAGGCCGCCAAGGGGCTCCTCGGCAAGGTCAGCGAGCGGAAGAACCTGCTCCTGATCGTCGAGCGCTCCGACGAGGCCGCGTGGCTGTCCGCCCGCAACCTGCCCCAGGTGCACATCCTGGAGCCGGGCCAGCTGAACACGTACGACGTGCTCGTCTCCGACGACGTGGTCTTCACCACGGCCGCTCTGGAGTCCTTCGTGTCCGGCCGGAACGCTGAGACCGAAGGGAGCGACGCCTGATGACTGCGACTGCAGGGCTGGCCGCCGTTACCAGCAAGACCTTCTCGGACCCGCGTGACATTCTCGTCAAGCCGGTCGTCTCCGAGAAGAGCTATGCGCTGCTGGACGAGAACAAGTACACGTTCATCGTCGACCCGCGCGCCAACAAGACCCAGATCAAGCAGGCCGTCGAGGCGGTCTTCTCGGTCAAGGTCACTGGGGTCAACACGATCAACCGGCAGGGTAAGCGCAAGCGCACCAAGACCGGTTTCGGCAAGCGCGCTGACACCAAGCGCGCCATCGTGACCCTCTCCGAGGGCGACCGTATCGACATCTTCGGCGGTCCGACCGCCTAAGGGCGGTCTGGATCGTCCGGAATCGGACGAGGACTGAGAAATGGGTATCCGCAAGTACAAGCCGACGACCCCGGGCCGTCGTGGCTCCAGCGTCGCCGACTTTGTCGAGATCACGCGGTCCACGCCGGAGAAGTCGCTGGTCCGCCCGCTGCACAGCAAGGGCGGCCGTAACAACGCCGGTCGTGTGACCGTTCGCCACCAGGGCGGTGGCCACAAGCGCGCCTACCGAGTGATCGACTTCCGTCGTCACGACAAGGACGGCGTGCCGGCCAAGGTCGCGCACATCGAGTACGACCCCAACCGCACCGCGCGCATCGCGCTGCTGCACTACGCAGACGGCGAGAAGCGCTACATCATCGCGCCCCGTGGCCTGTCGCAGGGTGACCGGATTGAGAACGGCCCCGGCGCCGACATCAAGCCCGGTAACAACCTGCCGCTGCGCCACATCCCCGTGGGTACGACGATCCACGCGATCGAGCTGCGTCCGGGCGGCGGTGCGAAGTTCGCCCGCTCGGCCGGTGCCTCCGTGCAGCTGCTGGCGCGGGAGGGCTCCATGGCCCACCTGCGTATGCCGTCCGGTGAGATCCGCCTGGTCGACGTCCGCTGCCGCGCCACTGTTGGCGAGGTCGGCAACGCCGAGCAGTCGAACATCAACTGGGGCAAGGCCGGCCGTATGCGCTGGAAGGGCGTCCGCCCGACCGTGCGTGGTGTCGTGATGAACCCCGTCGACCACCCGCACGGTGGTGGTGAGGGCAAGACCTCCGGTGGTCGCCACCCGGTCTCGCCGTGGGGTCAGAAGGAGGGTCGTACGCGTTCGCCGAAGAAGGCTTCGAACAAGTACATCGTCCGCCGCCGCAAGACGAACAAGAAGCGCTAGGAGCGGGTTTAGATGCCGCGCAGTCTCAAGAAGGGGCCCTTCGTCGACGACCACCTTTCCAAGAAGGTGGATGTCCAGAACGAAGCCGGCACCAAGAACGTCATCAAGACCTGGTCCCGCCGCTCCATGATCGTCCCGGCCATGCTCGGCCACACGATCGCGGTGCACGACGGCCGCAAGCACATCCCGGTGTTCGTCACCGAGTCGATGGTTGGCCACAAGCTCGGCGAGTTTGCGCCGACCCGCACCTTCCGCGGCCACGAGAAGGACGACCGCAAGTCGCGGCGTCGTTGATCGGCGGAGTGCGAAGACTATGACTGACACCGAAGGGACAACCATGGAAGCCAGGGCCCAGGCGCGGTACATCCGCGTCACGCCCATGAAGGCCCGCCGCGTGGTGGACCTTATCCGTGGCATGGATGCCACGGAGGCTCAGGCGGTCCTGCGTTTCGCCCCGCAGGCCGCGAGCGTGCCCGTGGGCAAGGTGCTGGACAGCGCCATTGCCAACGCCGCGCACAACTACGACCACACCGACGCCGGCAGCCTCGTCATCACTGAGGCGTACGTCGACGAGGGCCCGACCCTGAAGCGGTTCCGTCCGCGTGCCCAGGGCCGCGCCTACCGGATCCGCAAGCGGACCAGCCACATCACCGTGGTCGTCAGCAGCAAGGAAGGAACCCGGTAATGGGCCAGAAGGTAAACCCGCACGGGTTCCGGCTCGGCATCACCACCGACTTCAAGTCGCGTTGGTACGCCGACAAGCTGTACAAGGACTACGTCAAGGAAGACGTCGCCATTCGTCGCATGATGACGAAGGGCATGGAGCGCGCCGGTATCTCCAAGGTGGAGATCGAGCGCACCCGTGAGCGCGTCCGCGTTGACATCCACACCGCTCGTCCGGGCATCGTCATCGGCCGCCGTGGCGCCGAGGCCGACCGCATCCGCGGCGAACTGGAGAAGCTGACCGGCAAGCAGGTCCAGCTGAACATCCTCGAGGTCAAGAACCCCGAGACCGATGCTCAGCTCGTGGCCCAGGCCGTCGCCGAGCAGCTGTCCTCCCGCGTCTCCTTCCGTCGCGCCATGCGTAAGAGCATGCAGTCGACGATGAAGGCCGGCGCCAAGGGCATCAAGATCCAGTGTGGTGGCCGTCTCGGCGGCGCCGAGATGTCCCGCTCGGAGTTCTACCGCGAGGGCCGTGTGCCCCTGCACACCCTCCGGGCCAACGTCGACTACGGCTTCTTCGAGGCCAAGACCACCTTCGGCCGCATCGGCGTGAAGGTCTGGATCTACAAGGGCGACGTCAAGAACATCGCCGAGGTTCGTGCGGACAACGCTGCCGCCCGTGCGGGTAACCGCCCGGCGCGTGGTGGCGGCAACGACCGCCCGCGCCGCGGTGGCGAGCGTGGCGGCCGCGGCCGCAAGCCGCAGCAGCAGAGCGCCGCTGCCGAGGCCCCCAAGGCCGAGGCCGCAGCCGCTGCTCCGGCTGAGAGCACCGGACAGGAGGCCTGACCGACATGCTGATCCCTCGCAGGGTCAAGCACCGTAAGCAGCACCACCCGAAGCGCAGTGGCATGGCCAAGGGTGGCACCGAGCTGGCCTTCGGTGAGTACGGCATCCAGGCCGTCACCCCGGCGTACGTGACGAACCGTCAGATCGAGTCGGCTCGTATCGCCATGACCCGTCACATCAAGCGTGGCGGCAAGGTCTGGATCAACATTTACCCGGACCGCCCGCTTACGAAGAAGCCGGCCGAGACCCGCATGGGTTCCGGTAAGGGTTCTCCGGAGTGGTGGGTCGCGAACGTCAAGCCCGGTCGGGTGATGTTCGAGCTGTCCTTCCCGAACGAAAAGGTTGCCAAGGAGGCGCTGACCCGCGCCGCCCACAAGCTTCCGATGAAGTGCCGCATTGTGCGGCGCGAGGCAGGTGAGTCGTGATGGCGGCCGGTATCAAGGCGACCGAGCTGCGCGAGCTGAACAGCGAGGACCTCGTTGCCAAGCTTCGTGAGGCCAAGGAGGAGCTGTTCAACCTCCGCTTCCAGGCGGCGACCGGACAGCTTGAGAACCACGGTCGGCTCAAGTCCGTCCGTAAGGACATCGCCCGGATCTACACCCTGATGCGTGAGCGTGAGCTGGGCATCGAGACGGTGGAGAGCGCCTGATGAGCGAGAAGAATGTGACTGAGACGAACGACCGCGGCTTCCGCAAGACCCGTGAGGGTCTCGTCGTCAGCGACAAGATGGACAAGACCGTCGTCGTCGCTGTCGAGGACCGCGTCAAGCACGCGCTGTACGGCAAGGTCATCCGCCGTACCAACAAGCTCAAGGCGCACGACGAGCAGAACGCCGCGGGTGTCGGCGACCGTGTCCTCCTCATGGAGACCCGGCCGCTGTCCTCCTCGAAGCGCTGGCGCATCGTCGAGATCCTCGAGAAGGCCAAGTAGGCAGTTCCCGTAAGGGAACTCCACGAAATACCGCCTGAGGGTTCCCCCTCAGGTCAGTTCCGCCAGGCTCGGCGGGGGGGGGGGGGGGGGCGGGGGGGGGGGGGGGGGGGGCCGGGGGGGCGCGGGGGGGTGGTCTGAGAGGGGGGGCTGGGGGGGGGGGGGGGCGCGGC
>NZ_JBHYGX010000013.1:54321-61018 GCF_042739975.1 Streptomyces sp. NPDC059080 | reverse complement strand
CCTCGCGCGACACCCACCACAACCCCGCGTGGGGGCCCCCCCACGCGATAACCCCCCCGGTCGCCGGGGCCCCCCCACCCCGGGGCGCCCCCCGCCGGGAACCGGCAGACGATCAGGAGATAGACGTGATCCAGCAGGAGTCGCGACTTCGGGTCGCCGACAACACGGGTGCGAAGGAAATTCTCACCATCCGTGTTCTCGGTGGCTCGGGTCGCCGCTACGCGGGCATCGGTGACGTCATCGTCGCCACCGTGAAGGACGCGATCCCCGGTGGCAACGTGAAGAAGGGTGACGTCGTCAAGGCCGTCATCGTTCGCACCGTCAAGGAGCGCCGCCGTCCGGACGGCTCGTACATCCGCTTCGATGAGAACGCGGCCGTCATCCTCAAGAACGATGGCGACCCCCGCGGCACCCGTATCTTCGGCCCCGTGGGCCGTGAGCTGCGCGAGAAGAAGTTCATGAAGATCATCTCGCTCGCGCCGGAGGTGCTGTAACCGATGAAGATCAAGAAGGGCGACCTGGTCCAGGTCATCACCGGTAAGGACAAGGGCAAGCAGGGCAAGGTCATCGCGGCCTTCCCCCGCGAGGACCGTGTCCTGGTCGAGGGTGTCAACCGGGTCAAGAAGCACACCAAGGCCGGCCAGACCGCCCGCGGTTCGCAGACCGGCGGCATCGTCACGACCGAGGCCCCGATCCACGTCAGCAACGTTCAGCTGGTTGTGGAGAAGGACGGCAACAAGGTTGTCACCCGCGTCGGGTTCCGGTTCGACGATGACGGCAACAAGATCCGCGTTGCCAAGCGGACCGGTGAGGACATCTGATGACTGCCACCACCAACGCGCCGCGTCTCAAGCAGCGCTACCGCGAAGAGATCGCCGGGAAGCTGAAGGACGAGTTCTCGTACGAGAACGTCATGCAGATCCCCGGTCTGACCAAGATCGTGGTCAACATGGGTGTGGGCGACGCCGCCCGCGACTCCAAGCTGATCGACGGTGCCATCAAGGACCTCACCACGATCACCGGCCAGAAGCCGGCTGTCACCAAGGCCCGGAAGTCCATCGCGCAGTTCAAGCTGCGTGAGGGTCAGCCGATCGGTGCCCACGTCACCCTCCGCGGTGACCGCATGTGGGAGTTCCTGGACCGCCTGCTGTCGCTCGCGCTGCCGCGCATCCGCGACTTCCGCGGGCTGTCGCCGAAGCAGTTCGACGGCCGGGGCAACTACACCTTCGGTCTCACGGAGCAGGTCATGTTCCACGAGATCGACCAGGACAAGATCGACCGTACCCGGGGTATGGACATCACCGTGGTCACCACGGCGACCAACGACGACGAGGGCCGTGCCCTTCTGCGTCACCTCGGCTTCCCGTTCAAGGAGGCGTGAGCGAGATGGCGAAGAAGGCTCTGATCGCGAAGGCTGCTCGCAAGCCCAAGTTCGCTGTGCGCGCGTACACCCGCTGCCAGCGCTGCGGCCGCCCGCACTCCGTTTACCGCAAGTTCGGCCTCTGCCGCGTGTGCCTTCGTGAGATGGCTCACCGTGGCGAGCTGCCGGGCGTGACCAAGAGCTCCTGGTAATCCCCTAGTTGGGATGACCCGGAAGCTCTCGGTAAGCATCCGGTCGGCAGGCGCCCCGCCCTTCGTCCCGTAGGGTAGAAGGGTTGGGCGCCCCGCCGCCCGAGACCGACCGCGGGCACCTCGCCCGCATAACGTCGCTTACTACGCCGTAGGTCCCCGTGCCGCACCCGTCCCGACTCTGATCGGGGAGAGGGATGGCACATATAGGAAACCCCGGCGAGAGAGGCCGAAGGCCAATTCATGACCATGACTGATCCCATCGCAGACATGCTGACCCGTCTGCGGAACGCGAACTCGGCGTACCACGACACTGTCGTGATGCCGCACAGCAAGATCAAGTCTCACATCGCGGAGATCCTCCAGCAGGAGGGCTACATCACCGGCTGGAAGGTTGAGGACGCCGAGGTCGGCAAGAACCTCATCCTCGAGCTGAAGTTCGGCCCGAACCGCGAGCGCTCGATCGCCGGCATCAAGCGCATCTCGAAGCCGGGCCTGCGGGTCTACGCAAAGTCCACCAACCTGCCGAAGGTCCTCGGCGGCCTGGGCGTGGCGATCATCTCCACGTCCCACGGTCTCCTGACCGGCCAGCAGGCCAGCAAGAAGGGCGTGGGTGGGGAAGTCCTCGCCTACGTCTGGTAATCAGGGAACGGAGGAAGAGCTAATGTCGCGTATTGGCAAGCTGCCCATCCAGGTTCCCGCTGGTGTGGACGTCACCATCGATGGCCGCACGGTCAGCGTGAAGGGTCCCAAGGGCTCCCTTTCGCACACCGTCGCCGCGCCCATCGAGGTCGCCAAGGGTGAGGACGGCGTCATCAACGTCATCCGCCCGAACGACGAGCGTCAGAACAAGGCCCTTCACGGCCTGTCCCGCACGCTGGTGGCGAACATGATCACCGGCGTGACCGCGGGCTACACCAAGGCACTCGAAATCAGCGGTGTCGGCTACCGCGTCCAGGCCAAGGGCTCCAACCTGGAGTTCGCCCTGGGCTACAGCCACCCGATCCTCGTCGAGGCGCCCGAAGGTATCTCCTTCAAGGTCGAGTCCCCGACGAAGCTCAGCGTCGAGGGCATCGACAAGCAGAAGGTCGGCGAGGTTGCGGCGAACATCCGCAAGCTGCGCAAGCCTGACCCGTACAAGGCCAAGGGCGTCAAGTACGCCGGCGAGGTCATCCGCCGCAAGGTCGGAAAGGCTGGTAAGTAAGCCATGGCATACGGTGTGAAGATCGCGAAGGGCAACGCCCGCAAGGGTGCCGCCCTCAAGCGGCGCCACATCCGCATCCGTAAGCGGATTTCGGGTACGCCGGAGCGTCCGCGTCTGGTCGTGACGCGTTCCAACCGAGGCATCACCGCCCAGGTCATCGACGACATCGCGGGCCACACGCTCGCGTCGGCGTCGCACCTGGACGCGTCGATCCGTGGTGGCGAAGGCAGCAAGGGCGACCAGGCCAAGCAGGTCGGTTCCCTGGTCGCCGAGCGCGCCAAGGCCGCCGGCGTCGAGGCCGTCGTGTTCGACCGCGGTGGCAACCAGTACGCCGGGCGCATTGCCGCTCTGGCGGACGCCGCCCGCGAAGCCGGGCTGAAGTTCTAAGCCCCGGTTCCGGAGCTAGCGGACGTAACAGAGAGAGGTAAATCCAATGGCTGGACCCCAGCGCCGCGGCAGCGGTGCCGGTGGCGGCGAGCGGCGGGACCGGAAGGGTCGCGACGGTGGCGCTGCCGCCGAGAAGACCGCATACGTTGAGCGCGTTGTCGCGATCAACCGTGTCGCCAAGGTTGTCAAGGGTGGTCGTCGTTTCAGCTTCACTGCGCTGGTCGTGGTGGGCGACGGTGACGGCACCGTAGGTGTCGGTTACGGCAAGGCCAAGGAAGTTCCGGCTGCCATCGCCAAGGGCGTGGAAGAGGCCAAGAAGAACTTCTTCAAGGTCCCCCGTATCCAGGGCACCATCCCGCACCCCATCCAGGGCGAGAAGGCTGCGGGCGTCGTCCTGCTCAAGCCGGCTTCCCCCGGTACCGGTGTGATCGCCGGTGGCCCGGTGCGCGCCGTCCTGGAGTGCGCGGGCATCCACGACGTCCTGAGCAAGTCGCTCGGCTCGTCGAACCCGATCAACATCGTGCACGCCACGGTGACCGCGCTTCAGGGCCTTCAGCGCCCCGAGGAGATCGCGGCCCGTCGTGGCCTGCCGCTGGAGGACGTTGCTCCCGCAGCCCTGCTGCGTGCGCGTGCCGGGGTGACCGCGTAATGGCGCACCTCAAGATCACGCAGACGAAGTCCTACATCGGTAGCAAGCAGAACCACCGCGACACCCTTCGTTCGCTGGGCCTCAAGCGGCTCAACGACGTGGTTGTCAAGGAGGACCGTCCCGAGTTCCGCGGCATGGTGCACACCGTCCGCCACCTCGTGACGGTTGAGGAGGTCGACTGACATGGCGGAGCAGAACCCGCTGAAGGTCCACAACCTCCGTCCTGCCCCGGGCGCCAAGACCGCCAAGACCCGTGTGGGTCGTGGTGAGGCGTCCAAGGGTAAGACCGCTGGTCGTGGTACCAAGGGCACCAAGGCCCGTTACCAGGTTCCGGAGCGCTTCGAGGGTGGGCAGATGCCCCTCCACATGCGCCTCCCGAAGCTGAAGGGCTTCAAGAACCCCGCCCACAAGCAGTTCCAGGTCGTGAACCTGGAGAAGCTGGCCGCGCTCTACCCGCAGGGTGGCGAGGTCACGGTGGCCGATCTGGTCGCCAAGGGCGCGGTGCGCAAGAACGAGCTCGTCAAGGTCCTGGGCCAGGGCGAGATCTCCGTGGCGCTGCAGGTGACGGTGGACTCCGTCTCCGGCTCCGCCAAGGAGAAGATTGCCGCTGCCGGCGGCACCGTCACCGAACTCCTCTGAGTTCGTTGGTTCAACTGACCGGGGATGCCCATCGTTTGGGGCATCCCCGGTTGGTCGTTCCACGGGGGTACGGTCGCCGGTAAGGTGGCCTGCCGGTGCAACTTTTTACGGGGGAAGCACCAGACCCCCGCCGCGCGGCCCGACCGTGCGGCGTTTTAGGCCGCTTTTATTCGTCGATCCTCAAGACCGTCACCTCTCGCCCGTCCGGCGGGGGGCGCAGGAGGCACCGTGCTCACCGCGTTCGCCCGAGCGTTCAAGACGCCCGACCTGCGCAAAAAGCTGCTGTTCACGTTGGGCATCGTGGTGCTCTACCGGATCGGTGCGCATGTCCCGATCCCCGGGGTGAACTACGCGAACGTCGAGACCTGCATGAAGCAGGCCGGCTCCAACAGCGGATTGTTCGCCCTGGTGAACATGTTCAGCGGTGGTGCGCTGCTGCAGATCACGATCTTCGCGCTGGGGATCATGCCGTACATCACGGCGAGCATCATCCTCCAGCTGCTGACCGTCGTGATTCCTCGGCTGGAGGCCCTCAAGAAGGAGGGCCAGACCGGTCAGGCGAAGATCACCCAGTACACCCGCTATCTGACCATCGCGCTGGCGATCCTGCAGGGCACCGGCCTGGTGGCCACGGCCCGCAGCGGCGCGCTCTTCCAGAGCTGCCCGGTAGCCAGCGAGATCGTGCCCAGCGATTCGATCTTCACCACCATCACCATGGTCATCACGATGACCGCTGGTACAGCGGTGGTCATGTGGCTCGGTGAGCTGGTCACCGACCGCGGTATCGGCAACGGCATGTCGATCCTGATGTTCATCTCGATCGCCGCCGGTTTCCCCGGCGCGCTGTGGCAGATCAAGCAGACCGGCAAGCTCGCCGACGGCTGGGTCGAGTTCTTCGCGGTGATCGCCGTCGGCCTGGCGATGGTCGCCCTGGTGGTCTTCGTCGAGCAGGCGCAGCGCCGCATTCCGGTGCAGTACGCGAAGCGCATGATCGGCCGCCGTTCTTATGGCGGTACGTCCACGTACATCCCGCTCAAGGTGAATCAGGCGGGTGTGATTCCTGTCATCTTCGCGTCGTCGTTGCTCTACATTCCGGCCCTGATCGCACAGTTCAGCGGCTCGGACGCGGAGTGGGCCCGGTGGATCTCCACCAACTTCACCAAGGGAAACCACCCCGTTTACATCGTTACGTACTTCTTGTTGATCGTGTTTTTCGCCTTCTTCTACGTGGCGATCTCCTTCAACCCCGAAGAAGTTGCCGACAACATGAAGAAGTATGGTGGCTTCATCCCGGGCATCCGGGCTGGTCGCCCGACGGCCGAGTACCTCAGCTACGTGCTCAACCGGATCACGTGGCCGGGCTCGCTGTACCTGGGGCTGATCGCACTCGTACCAACAGTGGCGTTGGTGCTGTTCAATGCGAACCAGAACTTCCCGTTCGGCGGGACGAGCATCCTGATCATCGTGGGTGTGGGTCTGGAGACCGTGAAGCAGATCGAGAGCCAGCTTCAGCAGCGCAACTACGAAGGGTTCCTCCGCTGATGCGAATCGTCCTCGTCGGACCCCCGGGAGCCGGTAAGGGTACGCAGGCCGCGTACCTCGCCCGGAACCTTGAGATCCCGCACATCTCCACGGGCGACCTGTTCCGCGCCAACATCAGCCAGGGCACGCCCCTCGGCGTGCAGGCGAAGTCCTACATGGACGCCGGGAACCTGGTCCCCGACGAGGTCACGATCGGCATGGCCGAGGACCGTCTGGAGCAGGCCGACGCCGCCGGCGGCTTCCTGCTCGACGGATTCCCGCGCAACCTCAAGCAGGCCGAGGCGCTCGACGCGTACCTCAAGGGCAAGGGCATCACGCTGGACGCGGTGCTCGACCTGGAGGTCCCTGAGGACGAGGTCGTCAAGCGGATCGCCGGCCGCCGGATCTGCCGGAAGAACTCCGCGCACGTCTTCCACGCCGAGTACAGCAAGCCGAAGACCGAGGGCGTCTGCGACGTCTGCGGCGGCGAGCTCTACCAGCGCGACGACGACCACGAGGACACGGTGCGCAAGCGCCTGGAGGTCTACCACTCGGAGACCGAGCCGATCATCGACTACTACAAGGAGCAGGAACTCGTCGTGACGATTCCTGCCCTCGGCAAGGTCGAAGAGGTCACCCGGCGGGCCATGTCCGCCCTCGGACGCGGCGAGTAACCTCCGCGTACGCTTCGATACGGCCGCGGGGGGGGGGGGGGGGGCGCCCGGGGG
>NZ_JBHYGX010000013.1:49770-54313 GCF_042739975.1 Streptomyces sp. NPDC059080 | reverse complement strand
AGTTCTGCTCCGTCCGGCCGCCGGGGCCGCCCTGGGCCGCGGGGCTGGGCGCCTGCCCGGGGCGGGGGGGGCGCGGGGCGGGGGGGGGGGGGGGGGGGCCCCCCGGCGGCCGTATCGTATGGAGGGGCGGGCGCGCCCGCGCGGTGGTCGGCCGTGCGAACGACGCGGTTGTCGGCACAGTCGGTTCAGGAAGGCGTTACCCGCCATGGTGGAGATCAAGACCCCTCAGCAGATCGCGAAGATGCGCGAGGCGGGCCTGGTGGTCGCCGCCATTCACGCCGCGACCCGTGAGACGGCGGTGCCGGGCGCGACCACCCGGGATCTGGACGAGGTGGCCCGCAAGGTCCTCGCCGAGCACGGCGCGACGTCGAACTTCCTCGGGTACGGCGGTTTCCCCGCGACGATCTGCACGTCGGTGAACGACGTGGTCGTCCACGGCATCCCGGACGACGAAACGGTCCTCCGCGACGGCGACATCATCTCCATCGACTGCGGCGCGATCATCGACGGCTGGCACGGCGATGCCGCGTACACCGCGTTCGTCGGGTCCGGGCACGCCGCGGAGCTGGTCGAGCTGAGCCGGGTGACCGAGGAGTCCATGTGGGCCGGGGTCGCCGCGGTCGCCAAGGGCAACCGGCTGATCGACATCTCCAAGGCGATCGAGGGCTACATCCGCCGCCAGCCGCGCCCGTCGAACGGGAAGTACGGCATCGTCGAGGAGTACGGCGGCCACGGCATCGGCTCGCAGATGCACATGGACCCGCATCTGCTGAACTACGTCGACCGCAAGCGCGGCCGCGGGCCGAAGCTGGTGTCCGGTTTCTGCATCGCGATCGAGCCGATGGTCAATCTCGGCACGCACAAGACGCACGTCCTCGACGACGAGTGGACGGTCAAGACGAACGACGGCGGCTGGTCCTCGCACTGGGAGCACTCGGTGGCGTTGACCGAGGAGGGTCCGCTGGTGCTGACCGCGGTCGACGGCGGTCGCGCGAAGCTCGCGGAGCTGGGCGTCACGGCGGCGCCGGACCCGGTCGCGGGAGCCTGACGGCGGGTGCCGCGCGGGGCCCGGCGTGAAGGAAGTGCGACGGGTCGCGGGGCGGTGGCATAAGGATCTCCCGGGTTGGGCAATAATCGTGGATTCGTCTTTCCGTTGCCTCTGACGTAGACTGACGCGTCGGCTCTCGTGCATCCGCCTGCCCTTGGTGTGGTGGCTCCCGCGGGAGAGCCGATCAAGGTAGCCGATTCGAAAGGCGAAGCGTGGCCAAGAAGCAAGGTGCCATCGAGATCGAGGGCACCGTGATCGAGTCTCTGCCGAACGCGATGTTCAAGGTAGAGCTCCAGAACGGTCACAAGGTCCTCGCGCACATCAGCGGCAAGATGCGGATGCACTACATCCGCATCCTCCCGGATGACCGGGTCGTGGTGGAGCTGTCTCCGTACGACCTGACGCGTGGCCGGATCGTCTACCGCTACAAGTAGATCTTGTCGGCGCCCCGCTCCGCCGGGGTGACGGCACTGACCCGGAGAACCTCACACCCATGAAGGTCAAGCCGAGCGTCAAGAAGATCTGCGACAAGTGCAAGGTGATCCGCCGCCACGGCCGGGTCATGGTCATCTGCGACAACCTGCGCCACAAGCAGCGCCAGGGCTGACGCACGACCACCTGCATTTCGCAGTTCGCGCGACGCACGTAATTCGTACATACGCAGACACCCGACCCCCGCGTTCTTCGCGTGGGACGAAACCCCCGGCTCGGAGGCCGGGGCCCGGCTCGTAATTCAGCTGAGTTTTACGGGAACGGTGCTGCGGAAGACCTCCGAATAGCCATCAGGAGCCACATCAATGGCACGCCTCGCAGGCGTTGATCTCCCGCGCGAAAAGCGCGTTGAGGTCGCCCTCACCTACGTCTTCGGCATCGGGCGCACGCTGTCGCAGCAGACCCTCGCCGCCACCGGCGTGAACCCGGACACCCGGGTTCGCGACCTGGCCGAGGAAGACCTGATCAAGATCCGCGAGTACGTGGACAACAACCTCAAGACCGAGGGTGACCTCCGTCGCGAGATCCAGGCCGACATCCGCCGCAAGGTCGAGATCGGCTGCTACCAGGGTCTGCGTCACCGCCGCGGCCTTCCGGTCCACGGCCAGCGCACCAGCACGAACGCCCGTACCCGCAAGGGCCCGCGTCGCGCGATCGCCGGCAAGAAGAAGCCGGGCAAGAAGTAGTCCTCAGCAGGACGCACTGCGGTTCCGGTTTCCCGGACCGCGGAAGTCAGCGGTCTTCGCTGTAGGACCGACCACCTCCATTAGGAGAATTTCATGCCTCCGAAGGGCCGTACGGCCGGCGCCAAGAAGGTGCGCCGCAAGGAGAAGAAGAACGTCGCCCACGGGCACGCTCACATCAAGAGCACGTTCAACAACACGATCGTTTCGATCACCGACCCGACCGGCAACGTGATTTCCTGGGCCTCGGCCGGTCACGTGGGCTTCAAGGGTTCGCGTAAGTCGACTCCGTTCGCCGCGCAGATGGCTGCCGAGTCGGCCGCCCGTCGCGCGCAGGAGCACGGCATGCGCAAGGTCGACGTGTTCGTCAAGGGTCCCGGCTCCGGCCGTGAGACCGCGATCCGCTCCCTCCAGGCCACCGGCCTTGAGGTGGGTTCGATCCAGGACGTCACCCCGACCCCGCACAACGGCTGCCGCCCTCCCAAGCGCCGCCGCGTCTGACCCACTGAAGTAGGAGACAACTAGACAATGGCGCGTTACACCGGGGCCGACTGCAAGCGTTGCCGTCGGGAGAAGCAGAAGCTCTTCCTCAAGGGGAGCAAGTGCGAGAGCGCAAAGTGCCCGATCGAGATCCGTCCTTACCCCCCGGGTGAGCACGGTCGCGGGCGCACCAAGGACAGCGAGTACCTGCTCCAGCTTCGTGAGAAGCAGAAGTGCAGCCGTATCTACGGTGTCCTTGAGAAGCAGTTCGTGAACTACTACAAGGAAGCGAACCAGAAGACCGGCAAGACCGGTGAGAACCTTCTGCGCATCCTTGAGACCCGCCTCGACAACGTGGTTTACCGGGCCGGCTTCGCCAAGTCCCGCGACCACGCCCGTCAGCTGGTGCGTCACGGACACATCAACGTGAACGGCCGCAAGACCGACATCCCGTCGGCCCGCGTCGCCGTGAACGACATCATCGAGGTCCGCGAGGGCTCCCGGAACCTGACCCCCTTCGAGGTGGCCAAGGCCGAGGCCGGCGAGAAGACCGTTCCGGCGTGGCTGGAAGCGATCCCGTCGAACCTCCGGGTCCTCGTGCACAGCCTGCCCGAGCGCCAGGTGATCGACACCCAGGTGCAGGAGCAGCTGATCGTTGAGCTCTACTCCAAGTAAGTAGGGCGACGGGCTCGGGCGGCACAGGTTCTTCGGAACCGCGTGCCGCCCGTACCCTTGTCAGCAGAGGGCGTCAAATAGCGGGCGCCCACGACTGAAGGAACACACATGCTTATCGCTCAGCGTCCGTCGCTGACCGAAGAGGTCGTCGACGAGTACCGCTCCCGGTTCGTGATCGAGCCCCTGGAGCCGGGCTTCGGTTACACCCTCGGTAACTCCCTCCGCCGTACGCTCCTCTCCTCGATTCCGGGTGCGGCGGTCACGTCGATCCGTATCGACGGTGTCCTGCACGAGTTCACCACCGTGCCGGGCGTCAAGGAGGACGTCACCGACCTCATCCTCAACATCAAGCAGCTGGTCGTCTCCTCGGAGCACGACGAGCCGGTCGTGATGTACCTGCGCAAGCAGGGCCCGGGTCTGGTCACCGCCGCCGACATCGCGCCCCCGGCCGGTGTCGAGGTCCACAACCCGGACCTGGTCCTGGCGACCCTGAACGCCAAGGGCAAGCTGGAGATGGAGCTGACCGTCGAGCGCGGTCGCGGCTACGTCTCCGCCGTGCAGAACAAGCAGGTCGGCCAGGAGATCGGCCGGATCCCGGTCGACTCGATCTACTCGCCGGTGCTCAAGGTCACGTACAAGGTCGAGGCGACCCGTGTCGAGCAGCGCACCGACTTCGACAAGCTGATCGTCGACGTCGAGACCAAGCAGGCCATGCGGCCGCGTGACGCCATGGCGTCGGCCGGTAAGACCCTGGTCGAGCTGTTCGGTCTCGCCCGTGAGCTGAACATCGACGCCGAGGGCATCGACATGGGTCCGTCCCCGACGGACGCCGCCCTCGCCGCCGACCTGGCGCTGCCGATCGAGGAGCTGGAGCTCACCGTTCGGTCGTACAACTGCCTCAAGCGTGAGGGCATCCACTCGGTGGGCGAGCTGGTGGCCCGTTCCGAGGCGGACCTGCTCGACATCCGCAACTTCGGTGCGAAGTCGATCGACGAGGTCAAGGCCAAGCTCGCGGGCATGGGCCTGGCGCTGAAGGACTCGCCTCCCGGGTTCGACCCGACCGCTGCGGCCGACGCGTTCGGCGCGGACGACGACGCGGACGCGGGTTTCGTGGAGACCGAGCAGTACTGAGCCTGACCGGCCGGGCCCGGGGCGCGTCCCCGGG
>NZ_JBHYGX010000013.1:0-49760 GCF_042739975.1 Streptomyces sp. NPDC059080 | reverse complement strand
GCGCGCGCGCGCGCGCGCGCGGTGCGGGGGGTGTGCGGCCCCCGCCCCCCCCCGCCCCCCCCCCCCCGGGGGGGGGCGCCGCCCCCCCCCCCCCCCGGCCGTGCGTAATCTTCCGCGGGGCGTCCGCCTCGTGGGAACTGACACCGGTACCTGATACGGCCGGTGCAGCAATGAAGGAGAAACACCATGCCGAAGCCCGCCAAGGGTGCCCGTCTGGGCGGCAGCGCGGCGCACGAGCGTCTCATGCTGCGCAACCTGGCCACCGCGCTCTTCGAGCACGGCCGCATCACGACGACCGAGGCCAAGGCCCGCCGTCTGCGCCCGTACGCCGAGCGTCTCGTGACCAAGGCGAAGAAGGGCGACCTTCACAACCGCCGCCAGGTCATGCAGCTGATCTCGGACAAGAGCATCGTGCACACGCTGTTCACCGAGATCGCCCCGCGGTTCGAGAACCGCCCGGGTGGCTACACCCGCATCACCAAGATCGGTAACCGCCGTGGCGACAACGCTCCCATGGCCGTCATCGAGCTGGTGGAGGCGCTGACCGTGGCCCAGCAGGCCACCGGTGAGGCCGAGGCCGCCACCAAGCGTGCGGTCAAGGAAGACGCGCTGAAGAAGGACGCCGCCGAGGCGACCGAGGCGCCGGCCGAGGAGTCCAAGGACGCCTGAGGCCGCTGAGTCCCGCGGGCGGGCCCGTTCCCTTCGGGGAGCGGGCCCGTTCCGTTTGCCGTGCTCTGAGAGGATCGACGGGTGAGCGATGAGGTGGAGCCCGGGCACGTCCGGGTGCGGCTGGATCTTTCGTACGACGGCGCGGAGTTCTCCGGCTGGGCGAAGCAGCGCGAACGGCGCACCGTCCAGGGCGAGTTGGAGGAAGCGCTGCGGACGGTGACCCGTTCCGGCGAGACGTATGAGCTGACCGTGGCCGGGCGGACGGACGCCGGGGTGCACGCGCGCGGGCAGGTGGCGCATGTGGATCTGCCCGCGGAGCTGTGGGCCGAGCACGGTGACCGGCTGCTGCGGCGGCTGGCGGGGCGGCTGCCGAAGGATGTCCGGGTGTGGCGGGCGGCGGAGGCGCCGTACGGCTTCAACGCGCGGTTCTCGGCAGTCTGGCGGCGGTACGCGTACCGGGTCACCGATCATCCGGGGGGCGTGGACCCGCTGCTGCGCGGCCATGTGCTGTGGCACGACTGGGCGCTGGACGTGGACGCGATGAACGCGGCGTCGCAGGCGCTGCTGGGGGAGCACGACTTCGCGGCGTACTGCAAGCGGCGTGAGGGGGCGACGACGATCCGTACGCTTCAGGAGCTGAGCTGGGTGCGGGACGCGGACGGGATCGTCACGGCGACGGTGAAGGCGGACGCGTTCTGTCACAACATGGTGCGTTCGCTGGTCGGCGCGCTGCTGTTCGTCGGGGACGGGCACCGGCCGGTCGACTGGCCGGGGAAGGTGCTGGCCGCGGGCGTGCGGGACTCGGCGGTGCATGTGGTGCGGCCGCACGGGCTGACGCTGGAGGAGGTCGGCTACCCGGCCGACGACCGGCTGATGGCGCGGAATCTGGAGGCGCGGAACCGGCGGACGCTGCCGGGGGCGGGGTGTTGCTGAGCGCGGGACGGTTGCGGCTCGCGGGCCCGCCCGGGGGCGCCGACCGGGTGTGAGGCCGGGCGCGGGGCTGAGCTGCGGGCCCGGCCCGGTACCGGGCCGGGCACCGCGGGCGCCCGCCCCTGCTGGTCAGCCCTGCTGGTCCTGCGTCTGGGCGGCCTTCGCCGCCTGGTCCTTGCCGCGCTGGATGATGCGGGCGAAGGCGTAGGACTCGCCGTCCCGGCCGATCTGGAGGGCGGGGGTGGACTTCTCGGTGACGCGCTCGCCGTTGAGGTACCCGGCGATGGTGAAGTACGCGTACCGGCCGGTGGCGTTGGCGGTCATCCGGCAGGCGGTGCCGCGGCAGAACTCCTCGCCGACGTGGCCTCCGGCGAGCGGGGCGAGGTTGCCCTGGGCCTTCGCCTTGACACGTTCGGCGGCGTCGGCGGAGTCGAGGGCGGCGATGCCGATGGTGACTGCGACGCCGTCCTTGGTGTAGGTGGCGCGCAGCAGCGTCTCGCAGCCGTTGTGCTTCAGCAGTGAGCCGAGCGCGCCCTGGGTGCCCGCGGTGCAGTCCTTCGACGCGGACTCCGCGGTGCGTGGATAGGTGTGCTCGCCGATGACCATGGCCTTGTCGGGGAAGAGGGCGGCCGTGGTCAGCGGGGCGCGGTCCTTCGTACGGTCCGTGATGTAGTCCCGCGGGTTGGGCGGCGGGGGGACCGAGACGTCGGAGAAGGACGGGTGCGGTTCCGGGGTGCCGGAGCCGGAGGCGGCCACGTCATCGGGGTGTTTGTTGCCGGAGGTGCCCCCGACGAGCATGGCGGTCACGACGATGCCCGCGACGGCGAGGGCGGCCAGTGCACCGCCGCCGATCATCAGCCAGCGCTTGCGCCGGGCGCCCGCCTCGCTCTGCTCGGCGAGTGCCTCCCAGTCCGGGGTGGAACCGGATCCCCCTGGGCCGTCGAACGGCCCCCCATGCCCAAAGCTCATGCCGCGCATCCTAGCGACCCGGTGCGGTGCGGGAACCGGTGCTCCCGTCCCCGTAATCCGGTTGGGGAATACGGCGGCGGGCGGCGACAATCCGGTCCATGGGACATGTGGAAGCCGGGCATCTGGAGTACTACCTGCCGGACGGGAGGGTGCTGCTCGGGGACGTCTCGTTCCGTGTCGGCGAGGGCTCGTCGGTGGCGCTGGTGGGGGCGAACGGCGCGGGCAAGACGACGCTGCTGCGGCTGCTCGCCGGGGAGCTGACGCCGCACGGCGGGTCGGTCACGGTCGGTGGCGGCCTCGGGGTGATGCCGCAGTTCGTGGGGTCGGTACGGGACGAGCGGACCGTGCGTGACCTGCTGGTCTCCGTCGCACAGCGGCGGCTGCGGACGGCGGCGGAGGCGGTGGACGCGGCCGAGGAGGCCGTGATGACGGTCGACGACGAGGCCGCGCAGATGGCGTACGCGCAGGCGCTCAGCGACTGGGCGGAGGCGCGCGGCTACGAGGCCGAGACGGTCTGGGACATGTGCACCACGGCCGCGCTGGGGATGCCGTACGAGAAGGCGCAGTGGCGGCTGGTGCGGACGCTCTCCGGGGGTGAGCAGAAGCGGCTGGTGCTGGAGTCGCTGCTGCGCGGCACCGACGAGGTGCTGCTGCTGGACGAGCCGGACAACTATCTGGACGTGCCGGGCAAGCGGTGGCTGGAGGAGCAGCTGCGGCGGACGAAGAAGACGGTGCTCTTCGTCAGCCACGACCGGGAGCTGCTGGCGCGCGCCGCCGACAAGATCGTCAGCGTGGAGCCGGGGCCCGCCGGGTCGGACGTCTGGGTGCACGGCGGCGGCTTCGCGACGTACCACGCGGCGCGCAAGGAGCGGTTCGCGCGCTTCGAGGAGCTGCGGCGGCGCTGGGACGAGAAGCACGAGCAGCTGAAGAAGCTGGTGCGGAACCTACGGCAGGCCGCAGAGAACAGCCATGAGCTGGCCTCGCGCTACCACGCGGCGCAGACCCGGCTGCGGAAGTTCGAGGAGGCCGGGCCGCCGCCGGAGCCGCCGCGGGAGCAGGAGATCACCATGCGGCTGCGCGGCGGCCGCACCGGCGTACGGGCCGTGACCTGCGCGGACCTGGAGCTGACGGGGCTGATGAAGCCGTTCTCGCTGGAGGTCTTCTACGGCGAGCGGGTCGCGGTGCTGGGCTCGAACGGCTCCGGCAAGTCGCACTTCCTGCGGCTGCTGGCCCAGGACGCGGAGCGTCCGGTCACGCACACCGGGCAGTGGAAGCTCGGCGCCCGGGTGGTGCCCGGGTACTTCGCGCAGACCCACGCCCACCCGGAGCTGACCGGCCGCACCCTGCTCGACATCCTCTGGACGGAGCACGCCAAGGACCGGGGCGCGGCGATGAGTGCGCTGCGCCGGTACGAGCTGGAGCGTCAGGCGGAGCAGCGGTTCGAGCGGCTGTCGGGCGGGCAGCAGGCGCGGCTGCAGATCCTGCTGCTGGAGCTGGCGGGCGCGACGGCGCTGCTGCTGGACGAGCCGACCGACAACCTCGACCTGGACAGCGCCGAGGCGTTGCAGGAGGGCCTGGACGCGTTCGACGGCACGGTGCTGGCGGTGACGCACGACCGCTGGTTCGCCCGCTCCTTCGACCGCTTCCTGGTGTTCGGCGCGGACGGCGTGGTCCGGGAGACGACGGAGCCGGTGTGGGGCGAGGGGCGCGTGGCGCGGGAGCGGTGAGGGCGGCCGGAGCGCGTACGGGTACGGCCCGTGCGAGCGGGGAAGCCGGTCCGTACGGGGCCGGGGCCCGTAGGGGGAGGCCGCGGGGGCACCGGGCCGGGGTCCCCGGCGGCATCCCGGGGTCGTCCACCGGTTCGAGCCGCGTTTTGACCCGGCCGGGGGCGGGCCGGTATTCTGCCAGTTCGTTATGCGTATTGGCTTGCTCTATCTCACGTGAGGGGCCCTTACGCCGGCCACCGGGCCGATGAACCGGCGGCGGACGATCGGGTTGCGTCACCCGTAGCGCCGCACTGCCGGTCCGATCGACCGAGGTGCCAGTACAGGACCCCGTCTCCTGAGCCTCCTCCGGAGGAGTGGGAGACCCCATCACTGAAGAAGCGAAGGCTACGACCGTGCGTACGTTCAGCCCCAAGCCCGGCGATGTCCAGCGCCAGTGGCACGTCATTGACGCGCAGGACGTTGTCCTGGGCCGTCTGGCCTCTCAGGCCGCGTCCCTTCTGAGGGGCAAGCACAAGCCGGTGTACGCGCCGCACGTTGACACCGGTGACTTCGTCATCATCGTCAACGCCGACAAGGTGCACCTGTCCGGCAACAAGCGCAGCCAGAAGCTGGCCTACCGCCACTCCGGTTTCCCCGGTGGTCTGCGTTCCGTCCGGTACGACGAGCTGCTCGACAAGAACCCCGAGAAGGCCGTCGAGAAGGCCATCAAGGGCATGCTCCCCAAGAACACCCTCGGCCGTCAGATGCTCTCGAAGCTGAAGGTCTACGCGGGCGCCGAGCACCCGCACGCTGCTCAGCAGCCGGTCCCGTTCGAGATCACCCAGGTCGCGCAGTAAGTCCGGCCACCCCCTAAGACGAAAAGAATCTGAGGAGCATCGTGGCCGAGACCACTCCCGAGACCGTCATCGAGAACGAAGACGCCGTCGAGGAATACACCACCGAGACCGAGGTCGTGGAGGGTGAGTACACCTCCGAGTCCCTCGCCTCCCGCTTCGGCGACCCGCAGCCGGCCGCCGGCCTGGGCCGTCGCAAGAACGCCATCGCCCGCGTCCGGATCGTTCCGGGCACCGGTCAGTGGAAGATCAACGGTCGCACCCTTGAGGGTTACTTCCCCAACAAGGTGCACCAGCAGGAAGTCAACGAGCCCTTCAAGGTGCTGGAGCTCGACAACCGCTACGACGTCGTGGCCCGCATCTCCGGTGGCGGCATCTCCGGCCAGGCCGGTGCGCTGCGCCTGGGCGTCGCCCGTGCGCTGAACGAGGCGGACGTCGAGAACAACCGCGGTGCCCTGAAGAAGGCCGGGTTCCTCAAGCGTGACGACCGTGCGGTCGAGCGCAAGAAGGCCGGTCTCAAGAAGGCCCGCAAGGCGCCGCAGTACAGCAAGCGCTAATCACGCCTGCTGCGCGCGCAGCACGTGGCGAACGCCCCGGTCGGCACTTTCCGTGCAGCCGGGGCGTTCGGCTATCCGGGACCAGCGCCTCATCCGGGCGTCCGGGGGCGTATACCTGGACGCAATGCTCTGGTTCAAGCTCATCTATGCGGAGGACACCAGTGGGACGACTCTTCGGAACGGACGGGGTGCGCGGTGTCGCCAATGCGGATCTGACGGCGGAGCTGGCGCTCGGTCTGTCGGTCGCTGCGGCGCACGTACTCGCAGAGGAGGAGTCGGGGCACGGTCGCGCCCTGGAGGGGCGCAGGCCGGTGGCCGTCGTCGGGCGGGACCCGCGGGCCTCCGGTGAGTTCCTGGAGGCGGCGGTCGTCGCCGGGCTGGCGAGCGCCGGGGTGGACGTGCTGCGGGTGGGCGTGCTGCCGACCCCGGCGGTGGCGTATCTGACCGGTTCGCTCGGCGCGGACCTCGGCGTGATGCTCTCCGCGAGCCACAACCCGATGCCCGACAACGGCATCAAGTTCTTCGCCCGCGGCGGCCACAAGCTCGCCGACGAGCTGGAGGACCGCATCGAGCGGACGTACCGGGCGCACGCCTCCGGTGAGCCGTGGGAGCGGCCGACCGGCGCCGGGGTGGGCCGGGTCTCCGCCTACGACGAGGGCTTCGACAACTACGTCGCGCACCTCGTCGGGGTGCTGCCCAACCGCCTCGACGGCCTGAAGGTCGTCATCGACGGGGCGCACGGCGCGGCGGCGCAGGTCTCGCCGGAGGCGTTCGCGCGCGCCGGTGCGGACGTCGTCGCCATCGGCACGGACCCGGACGGCCTCAACATCAACGACGGCTGCGGCTCGACCCACCTGGGGCTGCTGCGCGCCGCGGTCGTCGAGCACGGCGCCGATCTGGGCCTGGCGCACGACGGCGACGCGGACCGCTGCCTGGCCGTGGACCGCGCGGGCAACGAGATCGACGGCGACCAGATCCTCGCCGTCCTCGCGCTCGGGATGCGCGAGGCGGGGACGCTGCGGAAGAACACCGTCGTCGCGACCGTCATGTCCAACCTCGGCTTCAAGCTGGCGATGGAGCGGGCCGGGATCGAGATGGTGGCGACCGCGGTCGGCGACCGCTACGTCCTGGAGGAGATGAAGGGGCAGGGTCTCGCGCTCGGCGGTGAGCAGTCCGGGCACGTCATCGTGCTGGACCACGCCACCACCGGCGACGGCACGCTCACGGGCCTGATGCTGGCCGCGCGGGTCGCCGCGACGGGCCGGGGCCTGGGCGAGCTGGCCGCCGTGATGGAGCGGCTGCCGCAGGTACTGATCAACGTCCCCGACGTCGACAAGTCGAAGGTCGCGACCTCCCCGGCGCTGACCGTGGCGGTCGCCGAGGCGGAGCGGGAGCTGGGCGCGACCGGCCGGGTGCTGCTGCGTCCGTCGGGTACGGAGCCGCTGGTGCGGGTGATGGTCGAGGCGGCCGACATCGAGCAGGCGCGGGCGGTCGCGGAGCGGCTGGCCGACGCGGTGAAGTCGGCGCTGGGCTGAGCCCGCCGTCGTACGCATCCCGTGCCCCCGGTCGCTACTGCGGCCGGGGGCGCGGGCGTGGAGGGCGCGGCTCAGAGAGCCGGGCCGTAGTCGCGGCACTCCGGGGTGAAGTGCGGGTCGTTCGGGCCGAGGGCGTTGACGACGTTCTGGAGGGTGGGGCCGTCGAGGAAGAGGCCGGCGTGGCCGGTTCTGTCGTCGGGGCACTGGTCCTGGAGCGTGACGTTGGTGACGTCGCCGCCGTACAGGAAGCCGTTGGTGTACGGGGTGACGACCGTGTCCTCGCGGGTGGCGATCACGACGTAGCGGACGCCGGGCACGGTGTCGCCGTCCTTCCACAGCTCCTTCTGGAAGTCGGAGTCGGCCTCCTGCTGCTTGAGGCCGGTGAGCCCGGCGGTGTCGAGGATGTTGTTGACGAAGCCGAGGGCGTTCATCTGCTTGCTGAGGGTGAGGAGGCCGTCGAGGGTGGTGCCGTGGTTGCTGGGCGCGATGCCGACGAGGGTGCGGACCTTCGCGGCGCCGCCCAGCCGCTTGAGGTAGTAGTGGGGCATCATGCCGCCCTGGGAGTGACCGACGATGTCGGCCTTCTTCGCGCCGGTGGCGGCGAGCACCTTGTCGACGAAGGCGTCGAGCTGCCGCGCCGAGTCGCCGATGTCGGTGAGGCCGCCGACCCGGCCCGCCGACAGAGGGTTCATGCCGTAGTTGAGCGCGTAGACGCAGTAGCCCTGGTTGGCGAGGGTGGGGGCGAGGGCGACCCAGTTGGCGCCCGCGTTGGCGAGGGTGCCGTGTGCGAGGACGACGGGGTAGGGGTGCGCCGCGCCGGGTTTGCAGTTCCAGTCGTTGGCGCCCGCGACGGCGTCCGGGCTGAAGAGGAAGTGGTGGACGGCGGTGCCGAGGTCGCCGATGGGCAGGGCGGCGGTCCTCGTGGGGGTCCTCGTGGGGGTCTTTGTGGCGGGCGCCTGGGCGGGGGCGGCATGGGCGGGTGCGGCGGGGGCGAGTCCGGCCGCGGCGAGGCAGAGCGCGGCGGCTGCGGCCCGGCGCGGCGGGCGGTGGCGGACGGTCCGGCGGGGGGAGGAGGCACGGGTCATGGGGGCTCCTGGTGAGAGGGCTGACCGGCTCCGGGCGGGCCGGAGCGGCCGGCGGACTGTCAACGAGGGGGAGCGCGCAAGGGCATGCCGCGGAGTGCCGGACGGCGTACGGGGGGCGGGTACGGGGGGTGCGTACGGCGTCGGTCCGCGTCGTGCGGGCCACGGTCCGGAAAGATCCGTGCACGGACCGTGTTACCTGACGGTAGGGCGGGGGCGGCGCCGGTGACAAGACGCGGGACGCGGCCAATCGCCGGGTGTGCACGGGGAGTTGAGGGCCGGGGTGACGGCTTGCCGGCTGGTGGTCCGCCGGGCGCGGGTGCCTCCGGGGGCCGTCCGTGGGCGTGCGGTCAGAGCTTCCGCAGCGACAGCCGCTGGACCTTGTGGTCGGGGCCCTTGCGGAGGACGAGGCCCGCGCGGCCGCGGGTGGGGGCGACGTTCTGTTCCAGGTTGGGCTTGTTGACGGTCCGCCAGATCTTCCGCGCGTACTCCAGCGCCTCCTCCTCGGAGACCTGGGTGTACCGGCGGAAGTACGAGGACGGGTCCTGGAACGCGGTCTCCCGCAGCTTCCGGAAGCGGCCGAGGTACCACTTCTCGATGTCCTCGGTCCGCGCGTCGACGTAGACGGAGAAGTCGAAGAAGTCGGCGAGTCCGAGGCGGGTGCGGCCGTCCTTGCCGGGCAGCGCGGGCTGGAGGACGTTCAGGCCCTCCACGATCAGGATGTCGGGGCGGTGCACGGTGAGCCGTTCGCCCGGCACGATGTCGTAGATGAGGTGCGAGTAGACGGGCGCGGTGACCTCGGCGCGGCCGGACTTCACATCGGCGACGAAGCGGGTCAGCGCCCGCCGGTCGAACGACTCCGGGAACCCTTTACGGGACATCAGACCGCGGCGGTGCAGCTCGGCGTTGGGGTGGAGGAAGCCGTCGGTGGTGACCAGTTCGACACGCGGGTGCTCGGGCCAGCGCGCCAGCAGCGCCTGGAGCAGCCGCGCGGTGGTCGACTTGCCGACCGCGACGCTGCCCGCCACGCCTATGACGAACGGGGTGCCCGGCTGCGCGCCGTGGCCGCCGCCCGCGTCGCCGAGGAAGGTGTTGAGCGCGCCGCGCAGATTGCTGGTGGCGCCGACGTAGAGGTTGAGCAGCCGGGAGAGCGGGAGGTAGACGTCGCGGACCTCGTCGAGGTCGATGACGTCCCCCAGACCGCGCAGCCGCTCGACCTCTTCGGCGGTGAGCGGCAGCGGGGTCTTCTCCCGCAGCGCGCTCCACTCCGTACGCGTCAGATCGACGTACGGGGAGCGCTCGGCGCGGCGTCGTTGCTGCGGATCGGTCGTCTGGGCCACGGGTTCATTGTGCGGGGGCGGGCCGGGGCGGGGGGCGCGGGGGCGCCCGGGGGCGCGGGGGCGGGCGGAAGAGGGCGCGCGGGGCGGGAACGGTTGGCTGCCGGTCGCCGTCTTCGAGCATGGACCGGGTTGCCCCGGGTGGACGGCGCGGTGCAGGGCCCGGAGCGGGCTGGGGAGGGTGGTCGGGATGGGTGGACGGCAGGGCAGGGGCGTACTGCGGCGGCGCCGGGGCGGGGAGGTGGTGGCGGCCCGTGCCTCGTTCGCCGCCCTGGTCCACGCCGAGCTGGCCGAGGAGCTGCCGGAGGTGGACCTGGACGAGGATCTCGCCGGGTTCCTGGAGCGGTACGAGTCCCCGGCGTGCACGGACGCGGCGGCCGAGGAGGAGCTCCTGGACACGGTCCGGCAGGCGGCGGAGCGGCTGGAGCGCGGGTACTGAGAGCCGGGCGCGGGGGCGTGCCGCGGGCTTGCCGGGTCCCCGGGGGCGCACGGCCGGGCCCGTGCGCCGGGTCCGGATCCGCTCGCGCGGTGCCCGGATCCGGCCCGTCGGCGCACCGGATGTGGCCGCGCGGCTGCCGGGCGCGGGGGCGCGTGGGCCCGGCGCGTACGCTGCCCCCATGTGCGGAATCGTGGGTTATGTGGGTGGACAGAGCGCCCTGGACGTCGTGCTGGCCGGACTGCGCCGACTGGAGTACCGCGGGTACGACTCGGCGGGCGTCGCGGTGCTGGCCGACGGCGGGCTGGCGTCGGCGAAGAAGGCCGGGAAGCTCGCCAATCTGGAGAAGGAGCTGGCGGTGCGTCCGCTGCCGGCGGGGACGACCGGCATCGGGCACACCCGGTGGGCCACCCACGGCGGGCCCACGGACGCCAACGCCCATCCCCATCTGGACAACGCCGGGCGGGTCTCGGTCGTTCACAACGGCATCATCGAGAACTTCGCCGCGCTCCGCGCCGAACTGACCGACCGCGGCCATGAGCTGACGTCCGAGACGGACACCGAGGTCGTCGCCCATCTGCTGGCCGAGGCGTACTCGTCCTGCGGCGACCTGGCCGAGGCGATGCGGCAGGTGTGCCGCCGTCTGGAGGGCGCGTTCACCCTCGTCGCGGTGCACGCCGACGCGCCGGACGTGGTCGTCGGCGCGCGCCGCAACTCCCCGCTGGTGGTCGGCGTCGGCGAGGACGAGGCGTTCCTTGCGTCCGATGTGGCGGCGTTCATCGCGCATACCCGTGAGGCGATCGAGCTGGGCCAGGACCAGGTCGTGGAGCTGCGCCGGGAGGGTGTGACCGTCACCGACTTCGACGGGGCGGCCGCGCAGGTCCGCGCGTACCACGTCGACTGGGACGCGTCCGCCGCCGAGAAGGACGGCTACGACTACTTCATGCTCAAGGAGATCGCCGAGCAGCCCAAGGCGGTCGCCGACACGCTGCTGGGCCGGATCGACGAGTCCGGGGTGCTGTCGCTGGACGAGGTGCGGATCCCGCAGGAGGTGCTGCGGGAGGTCGACAAGGTCGTGATCGTCGCCTGCGGGACGGCGTACCACGCGGGCATGATCGCGAAGTACGCGATCGAGCACTGGACGCGGATCCCCTGCGAGACCGAGCTGGCCAGCGAGTTCCGCTACCGCGATCCGATCATGGGGCCGCGCACGCTGGTCATCGCGATCAGCCAGTCCGGCGAGACGATGGACACGCTGATGGCGCTGCGGCACGCCCGCGAGCAGGGCGCCAAGGTCCTCGCCATCTGCAACACCAACGGCTCGACCATCCCCCGCGAGTCGGACGCGGTGCTCTACACGCACGCCGGTCCGGAGGTCGCGGTCGCCTCGACCAAGGCGTTCCTGACGCAGCTGGTCGCCTGCTACCTGGTGGCGCTCTACCTCGGCCAGGTCCGGGGGACGAAGTGGGGCGACGAGATCCGCGAGGTCGTGCGGGAGCTGGCCGCGATCGGCACCCAGGTCGAGCAGGTGCTGGGCACGATGGAGCCGGTGCGGGAGCTGGCCCGGGGCCTGGCCGACAAGAACACCGTGCTGTTCCTGGGGCGGCACGTCAGCTACCCGGTGGCGCTGGAGGGTGCGCTCAAGCTCAAGGAACTGGCGTACATGCACGCCGAGGGCTTCGCGGCGGGTGAGCTGAAGCACGGTCCGATCGCGCTGATCGAGGAGGACGTGCCGGTCGTGGTGGTCGTCCCGTCGCCGCGCGGCCGGTCGGTGCTGCACGACAAGATCGTCTCCAACATCCAGGAGATCCGGGCCCGCGGTGCCCGCACCATCGTCATCGCGGAGGAGGGCGACGAGGCGGTGGTGCCCTACGCCGACCACCTCGTGCGGATCCCGCGCACCCCGGTGCTGCTCCAGCCGCTGGTCTCGGCCGTCCCGCTCCAGGTCTTCGCCTGCGAGCTGGCCACCGCCCGCGGCAACGAGGTCGACCAGCCGCGCAACCTCGCCAAGTCGGTGACGGTGGAGTGAGCCGCCGTCAGCGGTACCGCCCGGCGCGCCCCCTGGGCGGGGTGTGCCGGTGATCATCGGGGTGGGGATCGACGTCGCCGAGATCGACCGGTTCGGGGCGGCACTGGAGCGTACGCCCGAGTTGGCGCGGCGGCTGTTCATCGAGGCGGAGTTGATGCTGCCGAGCGGGGAGCGGCGCGGCACCGCCTCCCTGGCGGCCCGCTTCGCCGCGAAGGAGGCCGTCGCCAAGGCGCTCGGCGCGCCCGGCGGGCTGCACTGGACGGATGCCGAGGTGTACGTCGAGGACAGCGGCCAGCCCCGCCTGCGCGTCCGCGGCACCGTCGCCGCCCGCGCCGCCGAACTGGGCGTCCGTGCCTGGCACGTCTCGCTCAGCCATGACGCGGGCGTGGCGTCGGCGGTGGTGGTGGCGGAGGGGTGACGGGGCCGCTCCGCCTGCCCCGTCCGCTCCGCCGCCCGTGCCGTGGTCCGGCCCCGGTGTGAGACTGGCCCCATGAGGACTGCGTACAGCGTGGCGGACGTGCGGGCGGCGGAGCGGGAGTTGATGGCGCGGCTGCCCGAGGGGGCGCTGATGCAGCGGGCCGCCGCCGGGCTCGCGGCGGTCTGCGTGCGGCTGCTGAGCGGGGCGCGCGGCGTGTACGGCTCCCGCGTGGTGCTGCTGGTCGGCAGCGGCGACAACGGCGGTGACGCCCTGTACGCCGGGGCGCGGCTGGCGCGCCGGGGCGCCGCGGTCGGCGCGGTCCTGCTGTCGCCGGAGCGGGCGCACGCCGGGGGTCTGGCGGCGCTGCGGGCGGCCGGCGGCACCGTCGTCGCCGACGCGGAGCGCGCCGTGATCCGCGCCGACCTGGTGGTCGACGGCATCGTCGGCATCGGCGGACGCGGCGGACTCCGTCCCCGCGCCGCCCAACTGGCCGCGCTGGCCGCCGAGTCGGCCACCGTCGTCGCCGTCGACCTGCCGAGCGGCGTGGACGCGGACACCGGCGAGGTCCCGGGCGAGGCGGTCCGCGCCGATGTCACGGTGACGTTCGGGGCGTACAAACCGGGGCTGCTGATCGACCCGGCGCGGGAGCGGGCCGGGGTGGTGCACCACGTCGGCATCGGCCTCGCGCCGGCCGCGGAGCCCGCCGCCGAGGCGCTCCAGCACGCGGACGTGGCGCGGCTGCTGCCGGTGCCGTCGGCGGAGAGCGACAAGTACCGGCGCGGCGTGGTCGGCGTGGTCGCCGGGTCCGCGCGCTACCCGGGCGCGGCGGTGCTGGCGGTCGCCGGTGCGCTGCGCGGCGGCGCGGGCGCCGTCCGGTACGTCGGCCCGGCCGCCGACGCGGTCCTCGCGCGCTTCCCGGAAACCCTGGTGCACGCCGGTCCGCCGCACCGCGCGGGCCGGGTCCAGGCATGGGTGATCGGCCCCGGCCTCGGCGACGAGGCGGACGCCATGGACGACGTGCTCGCCGCCGAGGTGCCGGTGCTGGTGGACGCCGACGGGCTGCGGTTCCTGACACCGGAGCGGGTACGGGCCCGGACCGCGGGCACCCTGCTGACGCCGCACGCCGGGGAGGCCGCCGCGCTGCTCGGCGGGGACCGCGCCGCGGTGGAGGCGGGCCGGTTGCGGGCGGCCCGTGAACTGGCCGCGGCGTTCGGCGCGACGGTGCTGCTCAAGGGCTCGACGACGCTGGTCGCGGACGCCGCGGGCCCCGTACGGGTCAACCCCACCGGGACCGGCTGGCTGGCGACCGCGGGCAGCGGCGACGTGCTGTCGGGCCTGACCGGATCGCTGCTCGCCGCCGGTCTTCCGGCGCGTGCCGCGGCGTCGGCGGGCGCGTATCTGCACGGCCTCGCGGCGCGCTTCGCCGCCGGTCCGGACGGTGCGCCGGTCACCGCGACGCAGGTCGCCGGGCGGCTCGCCGCGGCCTGGCGGGACGTCGGACGGCGCACGCCGCGACCGGGCGGGGCGGGGCGCTGACGACCTTGCCCGCGCCGGGCCCCACATCCCTCGCGGACGCCGTCCCGCGGCCGGTCCGCGCCGGCCGGCCGGGGCCCGCGCGCCCCGCTTCGCCGGACGTACCCCGGGCCCGCGGGGCGGCGCCTGAGACACTGGAGGGGATGAACGAGAGAGCAACGCGGGCCCGCGCCGCCATCGACCTCGCCGCCGTGCGGTCGAATGTGCGAGCGCTGCGCAGCCGCGCACCCGGGGCAGAGCTGATGGCCGTGGTCAAGGCCGACGGCTACGGACACGGCGCGGTGCCCTGTGCGCGCGCCGCCCGCGCGGCCGGCGCGAGCTGGCTGGGCACCGCGCTGCCCGAGGAGGCGTTCGCGCTCCGCGCGGCCGGTGACACCGGGCGGCTGATGTGCTGGCTGTGGACGCCGGGCGGCCCCTGGCGCACCGCCGTCGAGCAGAACATCGACGTCTCGGTCAGCGCGCTGTGGGCGCTGCGCGAGGTGACCGACGCGGTCCGCGCCGCCGGGCGCCCCGCCCGGGTGCAGCTCAAGGCCGACACGGGCCTGGGCCGCAGCGGCTGCCAGCCCGCCGACTGGCCGGAGCTGACCGCCGCCGCCCGCGACGCCGAGCGTGCCGGGCTGCTCTCCGTCACCGGCGTCTGGTCCCACTTCGCCTGCGCCGACGAGCCGGGCCACCCCTCGATCGCCGCGCAGCTGACCGCGTACCGCGCGGTGCTGGCCGTCGCCGACGCCGCGGGGCTGCGCCCGGAGGTGCGGCACATCGCCAACACCCCGGCGTTGCTGACCCTCCCCGAGTCCCACTTCGACCTGGTCCGCACGGGCATCGGGATCTACGGCATCTCGCCCGCCCCCGAGATCGGCACGGCCCGGGAGCTGGGGCTGCGGCCCGCGATGACGCTGGAGGCGTCGCTCGCCTCGGTCAAGAGCGCCCCGGCCGGGCACGGCATCTCGTACGGCCACCACTACACGACGGCGGACGACACCACGCTTGCGCTGGTGCCGCTCGGCTACGCGGACGGCATCCCGCGGCACGCCTCCGGCAGCGGTCCGGTGTTCGTCGCCGGAAAGCGGCGGACGATCGCCGGGCGGATCGCGATGGACCAGTTCGTCGTCGACCTGGACGGCGACACCGCGCTGCCCGGCGACCGCGCGGTGCTCTTCGGGCCGGGCGACGACGGCGAGCCGACCGCCGAGGACTGGGCGCGGGCCACCGGCACCATCGCGTACGAGATCGTCACGCGGATCGGCGGCCGGGTGGCGCGCATCCACTACGACAGCGCGCCGGAGCCCACCGCGCCCGCGGCGGCGGGCAGCCGCGATGTGGGGGGCATCGGATGACGGACGGCGTGGACGCGGCGGCAGCGGCCACGTCCGCGGGCAACTGGGCGAAGGCCGGACGCCACGCGGGCCTGGCGGGCGCGGCGATCGGCATCGTCGCCGCGGGCGCCGCCGCCGGGGTGGCGATGGAGCGGATGACGGTCGGCCGCGGGATGCGCCGCCGCGCCCGTGTCGCGCTGGACGCCGCGGGCCCCTACGGCTCGCTGCGCGGCACCCCGGGCACCGCCGTCGCCGAGGACGGCACCCCGCTGTACTACGAGATCGACGAGGCCGACGGCGCGGCCGCGACGCACCACGGCCGTCCGGCCAAGGGTTCGGCCGCCTCGTCCGGCCGCGCGGAGCGGGCCGCCGCGCAGCAGGCCGCGGAGTTCCGCAGCCGGCTCGCCGGGCGGCGCCGCCGCGCGGCCGTGCCCACCGTCGTCTTCTGCCACGGCTACTGCCTCAACCAGGACTCCTGGCACTTCCAGCGCGCCGCGCTGCGCGGCGCGGTCCGCACCGTCCACTGGGACCAGCGCAGCCACGGCCGCTCGGGCCGCTCCCGCGCGGTGGGCGACGGCGGCGAGCCGGTCACCATCGATCTGCTGGGCCGCGATCTGAAGGCGGTGCTGGACGCGGCGGCGCCCGAGGGGCCGCTGGTGCTGGTCGGGCACTCCATGGGCGGGATGACGGTGATGGCGCTCGCCGATCAGTTCCCGGAGTTCGTGGCCGAGCGGGTCGAGGGCGTCGCGCTGATCGGGACGTCCGCGGGGCGGCTGAGCGAGGTGGCGTTCGGGCTGCCGTCGTTCGGCGTCAAGGCGTTCCACCGGCTCGCCCCCGGGCTGCTGAAGGTGCTGGGCGCGCAGAGCGACGTCGTCGAGCGGGGCCGCCGCGCCACCGCCGACCTCTTCGCCGGGATCATCAAGCGGTACTCCTTCGGCACCCCGCAGGACGTCGACCCGGGCGTCGCGCGCTTCGCCGAGCGGCTCATCGAGGCCACCCCCATCGATGTCGTCGCGGAGTTCTACCCGGCCTTCGCCACCCACGACAAGGCGGCGGCACTGGTGGCGTACGACACGGTCGCGGCGCTGGTGCTCGCCGGTGAACGGGATCTGATCACCCCGGCCGACCACAGCGAGGCCATCGCCGAACTGCTGCCCGCCGCCCGGCTGCTGAAGGTGGCCGGGGCCGGTCATCTGGTGATGCTGGAGCGCCCCGAGCTGGTCACCGAGGAGCTGGTGGCGCTGGTGGAGCGGGCCGCGTCGACGGGTCGCCGGGGCCGCCAGGGGCGGGCCTGACCGTCGCGCGCCGTACCATTTGCGGCATGAGTGCCACCGCCACACAGACCCGTGTCACCGTCGAAACACCCGAGCGGATGCAGGAGTTGGGGCGCCGCCTGGCCGCGCTGCTGCGCCCCGGCGACCTGGTGCTGCTCACCGGTGAGCTGGGCGCGGGCAAGACGACGCTCACCCGCGGCCTGGGCGAGGGCCTGGGCGTGCGCGGCGCCGTCACCTCCCCGACCTTCGTCATCGCCCGGGTGCACCCGTCGCTGACCGGCGGCCCCGCGCTGGTCCACGTCGACGCGTACCGCCTCGGCGGCGGGCTGGACGAGATGGAGGACCTGGACCTCGATGTGTCGCTGCCGGATTCGGTGGTGGTCGTGGAGTGGGGCGACGGCAAGGTCGAGGAGCTGTCCGACGACCGGCTGCACGTGGTGATCGAGCGCGCGGTGGGCGCGGACGCCCCCGCGGACGCCGGGTGGGAGAGCGACGCCGCCGACGTCCGCACGGTGACGGTCACCGGCATCGGGGCCCGCTGGGCGGACGCGGGCGTCGCGGAGCTGACCGCGGGCTGACCGGCCCGGAGGCATCCCCCGGCCGGGTGTGCGGGGTGACGTGCGCGGCGTTTTCCGACAGGCCGTCGGTAACGTGTTGCGTCCGTGGTCCCCGGCGTGGTCACATGGGAGGGGAGAAGAGGTTAGGGCTGCCTAACTTCACTCTCGTCCGCCGCTTGCCCCAGGAGCCCGGGAGGCGACCATGACAGCCCACGAGCCCTCCGCCGCACCGCACGGCCGCGAGGCGCGTGAGGCGTGCGACGCGCCGCCCACCATGCGCCAGCTCCTCGCGTCCTGCGCCGCCGCCACCGCCGTCTCCACGCCCCCCGAGGCCCCGGCCCCCGATCCGGACGCCGCCCCGGCCGAGCCGGAATGCCCGACGCCGTCAGCCACGGAGCGCGACGCGGCATAGCCCTTACGGGCGAAGAGGCGGGCCGTGCCGTACAGGTCGGCCGTGCCGTATGCGCAGGCGCTCGGGGATGTACGGGCATCAGCGGCCCCGCCGCCCGCAGCCGAAGAGAGCCGCAGCCGAAGAGAGCCGCAGCCGAAGAGAGCCGCAGCCGAAGAGAGCCGCAGCCGAAGAGAGCCGCACCCGGAGAGTCCGCGAGTGCGGCCGCGCCCCGTCAGGCGACCACGACCACCTTCGTGCCGTTCACCGCGAAGCCCCACATCGCGTTGCCGTCGGCGCGCGACTCGCGGATGCCGCCGGTGTGCTGCGAGGCGTCCGGGTTGGGCGACGAACCGTCGACGGCCGCGCTGAAGCCGATGACCACGCCGTCGACGCCGGCGAACCGCACCACATGCTCGATGGCGATGCCGTCCGAACCCGTCACGCTCACCGACCGCGAGGTCACCGCGTAGGTGCCCATCGGCGGGGAGACCGGGCTCGGCGCGACGGTGAAGGTGCGAGAGGCGGTGCCGTCCGCGCCGACCAGCCAGACCCGCTTGGCGCCGAGCGCGTAGACGATCCGCTTGCCGGTGCCGGACGCCTCGGGAACCGGCGGCGCCGCCGGGCGGTGCTTCTTCGTGCCGGAGCCGGGCTGTGCGGGGTGCTTCCCGGCGGTGCCGCCGCTCTTGTGGTGCGGACGCAGATCGGCCGGGGCGGACGCGGACGCCTGGTAGCCCAGGAAACCGATCGCGACCACGGCCGCCGCGGTGAGCGCGGTGACGATCGTGCTGCTCCTGGCGGGCATCGCTGTGCCACCTTCCGCTGTGCGCGCTTCCGTTGTGCTCGCCCGCCGGGGCGGGGCGGCCCGCCGTCCTCGCGGTCTGATTGCCGTAACTCAGGCCCTGTCGTCACCCTCCCGTCTGCCTCGCGGGCGACGACGGGAGTATGACGATAGGACCTGGACGCCGACCGTAGCACCGGAACAGGCACCATCGGCCGAGCCGTACGCTTGAGGGCGTGCTGCTCCTAGCCCTAGACACCGCCACGCCCGCCGTCACCGCCGCCCTCCACGACGGTGAGCGGGTTCTCGCCGAGTCCTGCCAGGTGGACGCGCGCCGCCACGGCGAGCTGCTACTGCCCGCCGTCGACCGGGTGCTGGCCGAGGCGGGCGTGAAGCTCGACGCGGTCACCGACCTGGTCGTCGGCGTCGGCCCCGGCCCCTACACCGGCCTGCGGGTCGGCCTGGTCACCGCCGCCTCCTTCGGCGCCGCGCTCGGCGTCCCGGTGCACGGCCTGTGCTCCCTGGACGGCCTCGCCCACGCCGCGGACCTGGACACCCCCTTCGTGGTGGCGACCGACGCCCGCCGCAAGGAGGTCTACTGGGCCCGCTACGACGCGTCCGGCCGCCGCCTGACCGAACCGGCCGTCGACCGCCCCGCCGACATCGCCGGGCAGGTCGCGGGCGTCCCCGCCGTCGGCGCCGGTGCGCTGCTGTACGACACGGTCTTCACCGGCGTACGGCGCGACGGCCCCGCGCACCAGTCCGGCGCCGCGCTCGCCTCCGCCGCCGCCCGCGCGCTGGCGGCCGGCGAGGAGCTCCTGCCGCCCCGGCCGCTGTACCTGCGCCGCCCCGACGCCCAGGTCCCGGCGAACTACAAGGTGGTCACACCCCGGTGAGCACCACCGTCCCCGATGCGGCGGACGCCCCCGTTCTGCGCGAGATGCGCTGGTGGGACCTGGACGCCGTGCTCACCCTGGAGCGGGCGCTCTTCCCGGAGGACGCCTGGTCGGCCGGGATGTTCTGGTCCGAGCTGGCGCACGCCCGCGGCCCGGCCGCCAACCGCCGCTACCTCGTCGCCGAGAGCGGCGGGGAGATCGTCGGCTACGGCGGACTGGCCGCCGTCGACGGCACCGGCGACATCCAGACCATCGCGACCGCCCGCGACCACTGGGGCAGCGGCCTCGGCGCCCGGCTGCTGACCGCGCTGCTGTCCGCCGCCACCGACTTCGAGTGCCACGAGGTGCTGCTGGAGGTCCGCGTCGACAACCTCCGCGCCCAGCGCCTGTACGAGCGTTTCGGCTTCGTCCCGCTCGGCTTCCGCCGCGGCTACTACCAGCCCGGCAACGTCGACGCCCTGGTCATGCGCCGCACCGCGACCGACCCGGACGCCGAGGCCCCGGACCCCGATCCGGACGCAGCTCCGTCCGTCCCCGCCGTCCCCGCCCCCGACGCCCCTCGTCCCAAGGAATCCGATCACCATGGCTGACTCTCGCGGTGGACCGCTGGTCCTCGGCATCGAGACCTCCTGCGACGAGACCGGTGTCGGCATCGTCCAGGGCCACACGCTGCTCGCCGACGCCGTCGCCTCCAGCGTCGACGAACACGCCCGCTTCGGCGGCGTCGTCCCCGAGGTCGCCTCGCGCGCCCACCTGGAGGCGATGGTTCCCACCATCCAGCGCGCCCTGAAGGACGCCGGGGTCGCGGCGAGCGACCTCGACGGCATCGCGGTCACCGCCGGTCCCGGGCTCGCCGGTGCCCTGCTCGTCGGCGTCTCGGCGGCGAAGGCGTACGCGTACGCGCTCGGCAAGCCGCTGTACGGCGTCAACCACCTCGCCTCGCACATCTGCGTCGACCAGCTGGAGCACGGCGCGCTGCCGGAGCCGACGATGGCGCTGCTGGTCTCCGGCGGCCACTCGTCGCTGCTGCTGGCGCCCGACATCACCTCCGATGTCCGGCCGCTCGGCGCGACCATCGACGACGCGGCGGGCGAGGCGTTCGACAAGGTCGCGCGGGTGCTGCACCTCGGCTTCCCCGGCGGCCCGGTCATCGACCGCTACGCGCGCGAGGGCGACCCGGAGGCCATCCGCTTCCCGCGCGGCCTCACGGGCCCGCGCGATGCCGCGTACGACTTCTCGTTCTCCGGTCTGAAGACCGCGGTGGCCCGCTGGATCGAGGCGAAGCGGGCGGCCGGTGAGGAGGTGCCGGTGGCGGACGTCGCGGCGTCCTTCCAGGAGGCGGTGGTGGACGTGCTGACCCGTAAGGCCGTCCGCGCCTGCAAGGACAACGGCGTCGACCACCTGATGATCGGCGGCGGGGTCGCGGCCAACTCCCGGCTGCGGGCGATGGCCGCGCGCCGCTGCGAGGACGCCGGGATCACCCTGCGGGTGCCGCGGCCCAAGCTGTGCACCGACAACGGCGCGATGGTCGCGGCGCTCGGCGCGGAGATGGTGGCCCGGGGCCGCGCCGCCTCCGACTGGGACCTGCCCGCCGACTCGTCCCTCCCGGTGACCGAACCGCACGTCCCCGGCACCAACGTCCCCGGCACCAACGGCCACGACCACGACCACGGCCATGGGCATGGCCACGGCCACGGCCACCACGATCACGACCACGTCCACGAGCTGAGCAAGGAGAACCTCTACCGCTGACCGCTCCACCCGGCGCCCCCCCGTACTGCTGGCAGCGGCGGAACGGCCGGGGCGCGCGGGGAGGCGGGCCGCTGCACCTGCCAGCAGTACGTCGGCCCGCAGCCGCTCGCCCAGATCTACGCCGAGGACCTCACCGACGGGACGTGACCCGCGCGTCCGCCGGGTGCCCGAGCAGCATCGCGGGCGCCCCGGCGACCCGGGTGAGGAAGACCGTGCAGCTGTTCCGCCCGCTGAGCTTCAGCTTCTTGCGCAGCTCCTCGGGCTCCACCGCCGACCCGCGCTTCTTGATGACGGCGACGCCCACCTCGCGCTCCCGCAGCAGCGCCCGCAGCTTCTTGACGTGGAAGGGCAGCACGTCGGTGAGCGCGTAGGCGGTGGCGTACGGCGTCGGGGTCAGGGCGTCCGCGGTGACGTAGGCGATCGTCGGGTCGATGAGCCGCCCGCCGACCTGCCGGGCGACATCCGCGACGAGGTGGGCGCGGATCACGGCACCGTCCGGTTCGTAGAGCCAGTCGCCGACCGGGCCCGGCTCCGGGTCGGGGAGGTCCGCGCCGAGCAGCGAGTGACCGGCGGGCAGCAGCGTCGCCCGGCGGCCGCCCGGCCGGACGGCCTCGGGGGCGCCGGACGCCGCGCCGGTGGGCCCGAACCACAGCACCGCCTCCTTCACGTCGCCGCCGTCGGAGATCCACTCGGTCTCGGCGTCCTCGGGCAGCGCGTCGTGCGGAACGCCCGGCGCGATCTTCAGCGCCGCGTACGGGGCGGTGCGGGCCGCGCCGATCGCCCAGGACAGCGGCGGGGAGTACGCCTCGGGGTCGAAGATCCGGCCGCCGCGGGCCTTGGTGCGCCGGGCCGGGTCGACGAAGACCGCGTCGTAGCCCGCGGTGTCGGCCTCGGTGACGTCGGCGCAGCGCACCTCGATCAGGCCGGCGAGGCCGAGCGCCTCGGCGTTGGCACGGGCCGCGGCGCAGGCCAGCGGGTCCCGGTCGACGGCCAGCACCCGGATCCCGGCGCGGGCCAGCGCGAGTGCGTCACCGCCGATGCCCGCGCACAGGTCGGCGACGGACCGGACGCCCAGCGCGGCGAGGCGGGCGGCGCGGTGCTCGGCGACGGCCGTACGGGTGGACTGCTCGACGCCGTTCGGCGTGAAGTACATCCGCCGGGCGTCCGCCCCGAACTTGGCCGCGGCGCGCTGGCGCAGCCGCGCCTGCCCCAGCGCGGCGGAGACCAGCGACGCCGGATGGTCGCGGCGCAGCCGGGTCGCGGTGGCCAGTTCATCGGCCGGGTCATGGTCGTGCAGGGCGTCCAGCAGCGCCTGCCCCTCGGGGGTGAGCAGCGCGGCGAAGGAGTCGGGATCGGTCACCGTCCCATCATTCCTCGCGGCGTCGGGGGACGACGGACGGGCCCGTACGAGCTCCCCGTACGGGAAACCAAAGCATTAACAAAAATCTACGCACTGAACTGCGCGCTTGCGCTTCTACTGGGTGATCCACTACGTTCGCCACGACGCCGCAGACAGTGGGAAAAGGCGAAACCCCTGGCAGTCGCTTACTGCCAGGGGTTTCGGAAGGCCGTGCCCCGGGTGGCGTGCTGAAGCAGAGGCGGGCCCGGGGCGTTCACGGCCACGCTACCACCGACACCAGTTCCTGCAACGGCCTCCGCAGGCGGAGCCATTTTCAGAGGGGGAAGTCCGTGATCGAGAGGCTGCCGGAATGGCTGGTCCGTGCCCTTTCACAGCCGCGCCTGAGCAGGTACATCGTGGCAGCACAGGGCACGTCACTGGCTGCGGTTCGTCTGTACTGGTGGAACGTTGAGGTCTGCAGCTCTTTGTACGGTCCGCTGCACTGTCTGGAGCTGGCCCTGCGCAATGCTCTTCACGATCAGCTGAGTCGGAAGTACGGTCGATCGGATTGGTGGGAAGAGGCTCCCCTGGACCGGCAGGCCAAACGCCTCGTGCTGGAAGCCACACGGAAGTGCGAGCGCAGAGGGGCGGTCTCCATCACGCCCGACAGCATCGTGGCGGAGCTGTCGTTCGGCTTCTGGGCCTCTCTCTTGAGCCGTGGCTACGACCGAGGACTGTGGGTCCCCACCCTGCACAAGGCGTTTCCCTACCTGGACCAGCCACGCAGGCGACTCCACGACGGTCTGACCTCGCTGGTCCTCCTGCGAAACCGGATCATGCACCACGAACCGGTGCACCATCGTGATCTTGCGGCAGACCACGCCAAGATCTACCGCATGCTCGGCTACATCAGTCCGGAGCTGGCGATTGAGGCCAAGACGATGGACCGCTTTCCCGAGGTCCTTGCCGGCCGCCGCGCCACGCTTGACGGCACCCGAGCCGCGCGCTTCTGATCTGGAGGAGGGGCTTGTGACGGACCTTGGACGACGTGAAGTGACCCGTGCCGACATCGCGCGTCTCGCGGGTGTCAAACGTCCCGCTGTGACCAACTGGGAACGGCGGCACCAGGACTTTCCTGAACCGGTGCCGTCATCCGGCCGCTCGGTCACCGACGTCTTCCGGGCGGAGGAAATCGCCGCTTGGCTGGGGCGGCGAACAGTACCCGCGAACGTACGGCGGGATGGAGAGCTGGCAGGTACGACCTTCGGCGATCGGTTCCGGGAAGGGCTGGACGGCGGCAACTTCAGAGCGCAGGAGTTTGTCCACAGATTGCTGGCCGAGGCGGACCGGTTGCGTGGGCAGTTGGCTCCGGCTGACCACATGCTGCTGCTGCTCGCGCTGGTCTACGTATGGGGAAACGACCCCGCGGCTCGGGCTTCGCCAACGTCTTTGCGCACCGTTCTGCGCGCCGTGCTCGACCGCGATATCGCAGGCCGTGAACAGGTGGCCGCCCTAGCCGAGGTCTTCGGTCGGCAAGGACCGGGGACACGGGCTGAGTGCGCGGCTGTATTCGACTTGCTGGTGCATCGCTACCGGAGCGAGTACGGACGGCGCGAAGGAGGAGAGTTCTTCACGCCGAAGTCGGTGGCCCGCACCATGGCACGCATGCTGACTGTCACCAAACCGCAGCCGCGCTGTATTCACGATCCCTTCTGCCGTGCCGGGGAAATACTTACGGCAGTCCTGACCGAGTTCGCCGAATCCGAGGTCCGGCCCCGCGTCACGGGTACGACGCCGAGCAGTGATGCTCTGCATCTCGCCAAGATGAATCTCGCACTCCACGGGGCGGAAGACGCGGTGTTTCAACAGGGACTGGAGATCGAGGGTTCGGGGGAAGGGGACCCGTGGCCTCGCGATATCGACTGGATCGTGACCAACCCGCCTTTTGCGCAACGGCTGTCCATCTCCGCGGGGCAGCGGACCTGGCGTTATGGCCCTCCGGGATCGCGGGGTGACTTCGCGTGGCTGCAGCATGTGGTGGACCGGCTCGCACCGGGCGGGCGGGCCGCGGTGGTGATGCCGGAGGGTGCGGGATTCGGCGGGGGGCACGCACGGCAGATCCGTGGCGCGATGATTGAGGATGGAGCCGTTGAATGTGTCGTGGCGCTGCCTCCGCAATTGTTCGCCACCACGGGGATCCCCGTCAGCATCTGGATGCTGACACGGCCGGAGAGCCAGCGTGAGGAAGTCTTCTTCATCGATGGCTCAGGGCTGGGCCGCATGGCTGGCCCGACCTTGCGTGAGCTGTCCGAAAGTGACATAGCCGCGATAGTCGATGCATACGCTGCATGGCGCCACGGGGCAGCGCGAACTGAATCTGCTCCAAGCGGTGCCGTATCAGTCCCCAGCCGTGCCCTCGGTCTCGATGAGCTCCGAGACCGGGAGCATATGCTCGCCCCCCGTTCCCTGACGGTTCCGGAAGCCTCGCTTGTGGGCCCACACATCTCCGAGCAGGCCATTGTTCTCCGAGTGGAGCGGTTGGCGTCCGCCGCAGCGGGGCTGCAGGCGCTGAGCGACGACCTGAAACGGTTCAGGAGTCCATGGCGGGAAGCATGGCCCCTCACTGCGAACTGCGGGCCGGGGGAGAATCTCCCGCCAGGCTGGCATCAGGGGCGGCTCGGCGAGCTGGCAGAGATTACGGTTGGCCCAGGCGGGTCACGGCGCGACAAAGGGGACGACGCTGTCCGTGGGATTCCCATGGTCCGTCCTGCGGCCGTGCGCGGGCATCGGATTCTGCACGACGGCGTCACCTGGGTTACAGGGGGTGAGGCGCAGGCGATGACGCGCTATCAACTCCGGGCCGGAGACCTGGTGATGACGCGCACCGGCACCCTGGGCCGCTGCGCTCTGGTCACGGAAGCCGAGGAAGGCTGGCTCTTCGGCACCCACCTCGTGCGGATCCGCCCCTCCCAACACTTGTACGCCGACTATCTTCTTGGCTTCCTGGAACGTCCGGAGACGCAGAATTGGATCAGTCGGCGGGCCAGAGGAACCGCTGTGCTGTCGATCTCCTCGAAGGATCTGTACGACTTGCCCGTGCCGCTGCCTCCAGTGGCAGAGCAGCGGAAGATCGGACGTGTACTGAACACCCTGGACGAGCAGCGTCAAACGCACACCGAACTCATTGCGGCGCTCGATGTCTACCGTGCGGAACTGGCGGATCTGCTCATGTCCGGCCGCGTTCTCCCCCCGGCTGGGGAATGACCACCCGGGGCATACGCACCCCCGGCCCCGAGTACCTCCCCCCGTGCGGGGCGCCCTCCGCACCCTGTGCGGGGGCGTACGGCGCGCCCCTGGCCTTGCCATGACCCGCCCGGCGTACGGCGGGCGGGGCCGTCGGGCGGACGGCGCGCGGGGTGGCGTGGGCCGGTCGGTTGACCCTGCCGCGTGGCGGGCGACGGCACGACGAACGGCGCTGCCACTATCCGGCGTTATGCAGCTAATCAGACTTTTCCCGCAATCCGGGTGTCCAGGACCGGGCCGCCCGGTGGCGCGCCGGACGCGCGCTCTGGCCGCGTTCGGCGCCCTGAGCCTGCTCGCCGTCGGCTGCTCCGCCGCCGCGACCTCCTCCCAGGACAACGTCCCCGCCCACGGCCGCCCCGCCGTGGCGCCCGCCGCCCGCGCCCTGCTCACCCAGGCCAAGCTGATCGAACGGGCCCAGGCCCGCCGCGACGCCACGGCCGCCCGCTGGGGCCTCGACGAAGCGCCGCTGGAGCCGCCCGAGCCGCCCGCCGTCAAGGCCCGTATCGCCACCGAGCCGGTCTTCTCCCGCGGCGACGACCCGAAGCTCCCGATCGCCATCTCCCGCGTCCCCACCGACCGGAAGATCGTCTTCCTGACCCTCGACGACGGCTACGAGAAGGACCCCGAGTTCCTCCGGATGACGAAGGAACTCCACATCCCCTACAGCGCGTTCCTCAGCGACTATCTCGCCAAGGACGGCAAGGGATACGGCTACTTCCGCACCGCCCAGCAGCAGGGCAACGGCGTGCACAACCACACGCTGCACCACCCCTACCTGCCCGGTCTGAGCACCGGCGAGCAGCGCAAGGAGATCTGCGGGCAGCAGGAGAACCTCACCCGCGAGATGGGCCGCACCCCGCGGCTCTTCCGGCCGCCCTACGGCGACTACACCCGCGAGACCCTGCAGATCGCCGCCTCCTGCGGGATCGACGTCGTCCCGCTGTGGGCCGAGGAGTTCTTCCCCGACCACATCGACTACAGCCGCGGCGACGGGCGGCTGCACCCCGGCGACATCATCCTGAGCCACTTCCGGGGCCGCGAGGACTGGCAGGCGACCATGCCCGACCTGCTCCGCAACGTCCTGCGCACCGCCACCGAACAGGGCTTCGCCGTCGCCCGTCTGGAGGACTACGTCTGAGCCCCCACCCGCCCGCCGCGTACGGGCAGCCACCGGCGCCCGCTCCGTACCGGCAGCCACCGGCGCCCCCTCCGTACGGGCAGCCACCGGCGCCCGCTCCGTACGGGCATCGACCGACGGCCGGGGCGCGACGGTCCCCGGCCGTCAGCTTCCCGGCGCACCGGCGCGCGGGGCGGGCAGCGCGCGCCGTCCCGCGCGCCGCCGGCCGCGCCGCGGGAAGGCGCCCACCGGCTCCCGGCGCCGCTGCGCCGCATCGCTGATCCGGATCAGCACGGCGACCATCATCCAGTTCGCGACCAGCGACGAACCGCCCTTGGCGAGGAACGGCAGCGCCTTGCCGGTCAGCGGGATCAGTCCCGTCACCCCACCGGCCACCACGAAGACCTGGAGCACCAGCGCGCCCGCCAGCCCCACGGCGAGCAGCTTGCCGAACGGGTCGCGGGCGCTCACCCCGACCCGGAACCCGCGCTGGGCGAGCAGCACGTACAGCAGCAGGACGGCCATCACCCCGGCCATGCCCAGCTCCTCGCCGACGGTGGTGAGGATGAAGTCGCTGTTGCCCGCGAACCCGACCAGCTCGGGGTGGCCCTGGCCGAGGCCGGTGCCGCTGACGCCGCCGCTGCCGAAGCTGAACAGCGACTCCGCCGACTGCGCCGAGATCAGCCCCGGTGGCCGCTTCTCCGGCGGCAGGAAGATGTCCATCGGGTGCAGCCAGGCCATCACCCGGCCCTTGACGTGCGGCTCCGCCGACCCCACGACCGCCGCGCCGACCGCCGCCATCGCCAGGCCGCACACCACCCAGCCGGTCCGCTCGGTGGCCATGTACAGCATGATCACGAAGACGCCGAAGAAGATCAGCGACGTCCCCAGGTCGCGTTCGAAGACCAGCACCAGCAGGCTGATGATCCAGATCGTGAAGATCGGCCCGAGCTGCCGTCCGGGCGGCAGCTGGACACCCATCACCCGCCGCCCGGCCAGCGCCAGCGCATTGCGGTTGACCGTCAGGTATCCGGCGAAGAACACCACGATCATCAGCTTCACGAACTCGCCGGGCTGCAACGACAGCGGCCCGAGCAGGATCCACCGCTTGGCGCCGAACTGGTCCGCGCCGAAGAACGCCGGTGCCATCAGCAGCACCAGACCGACCGCCATCGTCAGATACACGTAACGCTGGAGCACCCGGTGGTCGCGCAGCAGGAGCAGGATCGCCACGCAGACCGCCACCCCGAGGCCCGTCCACACCAGCTGCCCGGTGGCCGCCTGTGCGGTCTGCAGGCGCGGCAGCCGGGCGTAGGTGATGTCCAGCCGGTTCAGCAGGACGAGGCCGATGCCGGTGAGCAGCGTGGCCAGCGGCAGGATCAGCGGATCGGCGCGGTCGGCGACGCGGCGGATGACCAGGTGCGGCACCAGCGCGATCAGCACCATGGCGGCGGTGAACCACGGCATCCCGGCGGGCAGCCGCCCCTCCATCGACAGCCCGGTGTAGGCATAGCCGCCGACGGTGATCGCGACGGCGAAGGCGAGCATCCGGGCCTCGGTCCGGCGGCGGTCCGGCGCCTGGGCGAGCGCCGCGAACGTCATCGTGCGCTCGACGTCGCTCTCCTCCCGGGCGGCGCGCGCCGCACTCCTCGCTCCTCGCACTGTCTCCTCCGTCATCCGCAAAGCTGCCGGCCCCGATGGCCGGCCCGGCAACCTTGAAGGAAGACCGAGGTCCGGGGCGCCGGGTTGCGACGGCGGCCCCTGATGTGTCCGGTTCGGCACGGTATCCGGCCGGGACGTTGCAGGGTATGGCCCACCAGAACCCCCGCCCGCGGCCGGTCGCCGCCGCGCCGACCCGATTCCGGCTCGACTGGCACTCCACTTGACCGAGTGCTAACCGCGTCATAGTGTCGGCATTGGCACTCTCCGAAGGGGAGTGCTAAACACGGCGATGAGCTGGTCCGGCACCCGCGACGACGGATCCATCTGCTCGCCACCTCAGACAGTTAACCCCGTGAGATCTCCGAAGGGGGAGGTCGGATCGTGACGACCGCCAGCACCAAGGTTGCCATCAAGCCGCTCGAGGACCGCATTGTGGTCCAGCCGCTCGACGCCGAGCAGACCACGGCCTCTGGCCTGGTCATCCCGGACACTGCCAAGGAGAAGCCCCAGGAGGGCGTCGTCCTGGCCGTCGGTCCGGGTCGCTTCGAGGAGGGCAACCGTCTTCCGCTCGACGTTTCCGTCGGCGACGTCGTGCTCTACAGCAAGTACGGCGGCACCGAGGTGAAGTACAACGGCGAGGAGTACCTCGTCCTCTCGGCTCGCGACGTTCTCGCGATCATCGAGAAGTAAGTCACCCAGCATTCTGCTGTGATCTGCGCCCCTGGTTCCCGCGTCCAAGCACCGGGGCAGGGGCGCATTTCGTTGAGAGCACGACGTTAAGGACACGTAACTCATGGCGAAGATCCTGAAGTTCGACGAGGACGCCCGTCGCGCCCTGGAGCGCGGCGTCAACAAGCTGGCCGACACGGTGAAGGTGACGATCGGCCCCAAGGGCCGCAACGTCGTCATCGACAAGAAGTTCGGCGCGCCGACCATCACCAACGACGGTGTCACCATCGCGCGTGAGGTCGAGCTCGACGACCCCTACGAGAACCTCGGCGCCCAGCTCGTCAAGGAGGTGGCGACCAAGACCAACGACATCGCGGGTGACGGCACCACCACCGCCACCGTGCTGGCCCAGGCGCTGGTCCGTGAGGGTCTGCGCAACGTCGCCGCCGGCGCCTCCCCCGCCGCCCTGAAGAAGGGCATCGACGCCGCCGTCAAGGCCGTCTCCGACGACCTGCTCGCGACCGCGCGTCCCATCGAGGACAAGACCGACATCGCCGCCGTCGCGGCCCTGTCCGCCCAGGACAAGCAGGTCGGCGAGCTGATCGCCGAGGCGATGGACAAGGTCGGCAAGGACGGTGTCATCACCGTCGAGGAGTCCAACACCTTCGGTCTGGAGCTGGACTTCACCGAGGGCATGGCCTTCGACAAGGGCTACCTCTCGCCCTACATGGTCACCGACCAGGAGCGGATGGAAGCGGTCCTGGAGGACCCGTACATCCTCATCCACCAGGGCAAGATCGGCTCGATCCAGGACCTGCTGCCGCTGCTGGAGAAGGTCATCCAGGCGGGTGCCTCCAAGCCGCTGCTGATCATCGCCGAGGACGTCGAGGGCGAGGCCCTGTCGACCCTGGTCGTGAACAAGATCCGTGGCACCTTCAACGCCGTCGCCGTCAAGGCGCCCGGCTTCGGCGACCGCCGCAAGGCGATGCTCGGCGACATGGCCACCCTCACCGGTGCCACCGTCATCGCCGAGGAGGTCGGCCTCAAGCTCGACCAGGCCGGTCTGGACGTGCTGGGCACCGCCCGCCGCGTGACCGTCACCAAGGACGACACCACCCTCGTCGACGGTGGCGGCAACTCCGAGGACGTGCTCGGCCGCGTCAACCAGATCAAGGCCGAGATCGAGACCACCGACTCGGACTGGGACCGCGAGAAGCTCCAGGAGCGCCTCGCCAAGCTCGCCGGTGGCGTCTGCGTCATCCGCGTGGGTGCGGCCACCGAGGTCGAGCTCAAGGAGAAGAAGCACCGTCTGGAGGACGCCATCTCCGCGACCCGCGCCGCGGTCGAGGAGGGCATCGTCTCCGGTGGTGGCTCCGCGCTGGTCCACGCCGCCAAGGTGCTGGAAGGCGGCCTGGGCAAGGAGGGGGACGAGGCCACCGGTGTCGCCGTCGTCCGCCGCGCCGTCGTCGAGCCGCTGCGCTGGATCGCGGAGAACGCCGGCCTTGAGGGCTACGTCATCACCGCGAAGGTCGCCGAGCAGGACAAGGGCCAGGGCTTCAACGCCGCCACCGGCGAGTACGGCGACCTGGTCAAGGCCGGCGTCATCGACCCGGTGAAGGTCACCCGCTCCGCCCTGGAGAACGCCGCCTCCATCGCCTCGCTGCTCCTCACGACCGAGACCCTGGTCGTCGAGAAGCCGGCCGAGGACGAGTCCGCCGAGGCCGGCCACGGCCACGGCCACGCCCACTGACCCGGCCCTGAACAGGCCGCGCCGGTAGCGCCGCACGAGGCCCGGTCCCCGATGGGGGCCGGGCCTCGCGCCGTGCCCGGGGCCCTGCCCGGTGTCAGGCGGCGGACGAAGCGCCGCCCCCGCCGTCGTCGTCCTCGTCGCCCTCCGTATCGAGGTCGTCCACCCTCTGCTGCAAACGGGTGCCCCGGCCCTCCGACACCCGGTGCACCTCGGTCAGGGCTTCGTTCAAGTCGTAGGCCAGCAGATGGATTTCACCGGGCGTCCACGCGCAGGAGGCGAGGGTGCGGCGAGCTTCCTCGATGAGATCGGCCGCTGCCGCCATCTGCTCCGCCTCCATCCGGTCGGCGAGCCGGGAGACGTACCCGGTCCCGGTGCCGCCGATGAGGTAGCACGGCTTCCCGTCGAGGCTGGCCCATGGCAGCAGCCGGGCGTGGTCCATGGGGGTCATCGGGCGGCCATCTCCACTCCGCGAAGCAGATTCGGCCCGGCGACACCGTGCGCAGCCGACCACAGCTCGCGCCGCCGTGTCCGCCGCACGCGGTGCTCCTGCCGTCGTTCCGAGGGCGTGAGGACGTAGGGGCGTACCAAGGGGACGTCCTCACTTTGCGGTGCGGAGCCGGACGCGGGCGCCGGACGCGCGGTCGGCGCCCCGACCTGACGCCCAACGGGACGCGGACCTGCGGCCCGGTGGCAGCCCTGGGCGGGCAGTAGCCGGACCAGCAGCGTTTCGAAGATCGTTCGGATAACCTGAAGCACGCTGTCAACCTCCTGAGGGTTGGTGGCCACAGCCCCCGGACGTTCGCCGCTCCAGCAACGTCGCGGGGGTCTTCTTGTGTGGCGAGTTCGGTCGTGGAAAGCCAGCAGGCGCCGTACTCCTTGGCAGCAGCAGGGCATGCCGGACAGTGAGGGCTCCGTGACATACGGTCAAGCGCCCTGCGGTCATCTTGCGCATGATTGCGGTGAGTTCGCAATGTTGTGAATCGAATCCGCAGGAAACTGGAATCCTTGTTCGCGCCTGGAGTGTGGGCAATGTTGTGCCAGACTGCGCACATGACCAGTGCCCAGACGCCACCGCCGGTTATGAGGCGCAGACTTGGAGGGATGCTGCGCCGCTACCGCAATGAATCTGCGATGACGCTGGCGCAGGCAGCGTCTTGCGTCGGGTGGGAGAGCACTCGGCTTTCCCGGATCGAAACCGGGCAGTACCAGATCAAGGCGGAGGACATCTCAAGGCTGCTGGCGGCGTACGGAGTTGATGACCCCGAAGTTGCTGGCGAGTTGAGCCGGGCCGCGGAGTCGGGTGTTCGGGCGTGGTGGGCCGCTTACTCGGACATACTCCCGAGGGCGTACGCCGACAGCATTGCGCTGGAGAGTGAGGCGACGCAGATCCGGGCCTACCATCCTCAGTTGATCACTGCCATGCTCCAGACGCCTGCCTTCGCCCACGCCATCATTTCCAGCTCTCCCCGGGTGGAGACGCAGCGCGACGCCGATGCTCTGGTGCAAGTTCGGCAAGCCCGAAAGGCGGTCCTCACGAGGACTGCCGGCCCCGCCGCGCTGCGCACGGTGATCGATGAATCCGCTCTCCATGCCCGCTCCGGCTCCACGTCGGACGTTGTGCGGGATCAGCTTCTGAGCCTGCTGGACATGTCGGAGCGTGAAAACGTCTCGATCCGCGTGATGCCGTTGGACGCGCCGGTTCATTCAGGCTTGACCAGCAACATGACGATCATGGACTTCCGGCATCCATGGCCCTCGTTGGTGACGATCGACCACATCAGGGGCGGCGTCTTTCTGGAGCAGTTGGAGGACGTACGTGCCTTCTCGGCAGCGTTCGACGCCGTTTACGAAGCCGCTCTACCTGTTGATGACTCGCAAGAAGTGATCAAGAAGTACATGAAGGGGAACTCCCATGACCGGTAAGGCCGTGATGAACGCCGGCGACTTGCTTGAGGCGACCTGGTTCAAGTCCAGCTACAGCGGAACGGACCAGTCGCAGTGCGTGGAGGCCGCTGACCTGACCGGCACCGCGTACGCGGCAGTCGCCGTCCGGGATTCCAAGGCCCCGCAGGGCCCCGCGTTGGTCTTTCCTGCCGACGGCTGGTCGTCGTTCGTCTCCACCGTCAAGCGTGGTGAGTTTTCGGCCTGAGCAGATCCTGATCACCGGTCCTCGTCATACCGTGGCGAGGGCCGATGCGTTTATGCGCCCGGCCGGGGTCGGGCAAGCAGCGCACGAGGGGAGAGCCAGGTGAACGGTGAGGCAGTAAGGAAAGCCGGAGACCTGAACGGGGCGACCTGGTTCAAGTCCAGCTACAGCGGCTCCAACGGAGGCCAGTGCGTCGAGGTCTCCCGGACCTTCGCGGTGTCCGGGCTGGTTCCGGTCCGAGACTCCAAGGCTCCGCAGGGTCCCACGTTGGTCTTTCCGGTCGGCGGCTGGGCGTCGTTCGTTTCCGCCGTCGGGGATGGGGGGTTCCCGGTCACCTGACGGACGTTGCGCGCAGCCACCCAAGCTGACGGCCCCGGGGGCGGGGCCGTCGTCGTCACATCGGGACCAGGGTCCCCAGCGATCAGAGAGAACAGAACCGGGGCGCCCGCCTCCGCGCACCCCGGTCACCGCACCGCCCCGCTACTTCGGCCCGAACTTCCGCCCCGTGCGCGACGTCAGGCCGCCCAGCACGCCGCGCGGGGCCAGCTTCGCGGCGCCCATCAGGGCCTTGTAGCGCGGGTCGGGGATGGAGAGCGACCGGCCGCGTGCCAGGTCCTTCATCGCCGCGTCGACCAGCTTGTCCGCGTCCAGCCACAGCCAGCCGGGGATGTTGTCCGTGCCCATCCCGGCCCGCTGGTGGAACTCGGTCCGGACGAACCCGGGGCACAGTGCCATCAGCCGCACCCCGCTGCCCGCCAGATCCCGCGCCGCCCCCTGCGTGAACTGCACCACCCACGCCTTGCTCGCCCCGTAGGTGCCGCGCGGCACGAACGCCGCGACGGAGGCGACGTTGACGACCCCGCCGCGCCGCCGCTCCCGCATCCCGCGCACCGCCGCCGTGGTCAGCCGCAGCACCGCCTCGCAGTGCACCTTCAGCATCGCCAGCTCATCGGCCATCGGCACCTCCAGGTACTCACCCTTGTTGCCGAAGCCCGCGTTGTTGACCAGCAGGTCCACCGGGTGCTTCCGGTCGCTGAGCCGCTCCTCGACCGCGGCGATGCCCTCCTCCGTGGCCAGATCGGCGCTCAGCACGCTCGCCTCGATGCCGTGCAGGTCGTGCAGTTCGGTCGCCTGCCGGTGCAGCCGCTTCTCGTCGCGCGCCACCAGGACGAGGTTGTGGCCGTCGTGCGCGAGGCGCCGGGCGAACGCCGCCCCGATGCCCGAGGTCGCTCCCGTGATCAATGCAGTCGTCATGCGGGCACGCTATCCGGCCCGGATGACATGAACGCACCCGTCCGGCCACCCACCCGACCGGTCCGCCGAAGGCGCCTCCGGCCGGCGGCTCGGACGCGCCCGCCCACAGCCCCACTACAGCATCACCCGAGCGGAAACGGGGCGGGCGGAAAAGAAGGGCGATCAAAGCCTCAACCCTTATTTCCCCCTTAACTCCAAGTTCCACTTATACTGGGATCATGATCGAGGCTCGCCATCTCCGCGTGCTGCGCGAGGTCGCCCGTACCGGCTCGTTCTCCGCCGCCGCCCGCGAACTGGGCTGCACCCAGCCGGCCGTCAGCCAGCAGATGAAGGCCCTGGAGCAGTCGGCGGGCACTCCGCTGCTGGTCCGCACCGGCCGCGAGATGCGGCTGACCCAGGCGGGCGAGGCGCTGGTACGGCACGCCGTCGGCATCCTCGCCGGGCTCACCGCGGCGGAGGAGGAGGTCGCCGCCATCGCGGGGCTCCGCGCCGGCCGTGTGCGGCTGGTGTCCTTCCCTTCCGGCAGCTCGACGCTGGTGCCCACCGCGCTGGCCGCCATGCGCGCCGCCCATCCGCGTACCCGCGTCTCCCTGGACGAGGCCGAGCCGCCCCGCTCGATCGAGATGCTGCGCAACGGCGACTGCGAGATCGCGCTGGCCTTCCGCTACCCGGAAGTGCGCGCCGCCGCCCCGGAAGCCTGCGCCGACTGGGACGACCTGGTCGTCCGCCCGGTCCTCACCGACCGCCTGGTGGGCCTGGTCCCGGAGGGGCACCGCCTCGCCGCCGCGGGCTCCGCCGCCTTCGGCGACCTGGCCGGCGAACCGTGGATCGCCGGGTGCCCCCGCTGCCGTACGCATCTGGTCGAGGTGTGCGAGAGCGCCGGGTTCACCCCGCGCATCGACTTCGCCACCGACGACTACCCGGCGGTGATCGGCCTGGTCGGCGCGGGCCTCGGCGTCGCCGCCCTGCCCGAGCTGACCCTCGCGTCGGTACGCCCCAAGGGCGCGCGCACGGTACGCCTGCAGCCCGCCGTGCACCGCGAGATCGTCGCCCTCACCCTGCCGGACCTCGCCCGGGTGCCGGCTGTCGGCGCGATGCTCGACCAGCTGGAGAGCGCGGCGGCCCGCTGACGGCGCGGCGGTCCGCGGCCGACCGCATCTGGCTCCTGGCCTGCGGCGGGCAGCCTGCCGCAGGCGGTCCACTGCCGGTGGAGGACATCACGAGGCATGGCCACACCCTGGGCTGAGGCGCGGCCACGCCCTGAAGGAACGTTTCTTCTGAACGGGTCGGCTGCCCGGTGTCAGCCGCTCTGGACGCTCGCGGGGCCGACCAGCGTGGTCGCGGGGACCATCCGGTGCCGGGCCCGGCCCATCAGCTCCTCGCGTTCGTCCTCGGTCAGGCCGCCCCAGACCCCGTAGGGCTCGCGGACGGCCAGCGCATGCGCCGCGCATTCGGCCCGTACGGGGCAGCGCATGCAGACCTCCTTCGCCGATGTCTCACGCGCGCTGCGGGCGGCGCCGCGTTCCCCTTCGGGGTGGAAGAACAGCGAACTGTCCACACCGCGGCAGGCTGCCAGCAGCTGCCAGTCCCAGAGGTCTGCGTTCGGGCCCGGGAGGCGGGAGAAATCTGCCATTGCGTGTCCCCTCGAAGCGATTGCTGTATCGGGCTCGGTGGTGACGACGGTACATCTACTGTCTAAGTAGATGTAAATATGACTCATTGCGAATCTAGCGTCATATCGCCGGTAAATGGAAGGAAGAGAGCCAAATAGGGCATAGGGTTCATACGGGGCGGCCGGTCGTCTCTGGCGGGCCGTGTCCGTCTGCGTGTCCGGGCCCTCACGCAGCGTGCCGAATTCGATGCTCGAACCCGTAACTCTTTCGAGTGACCGTCGTTGAGTGTGCGAAAGCGGTTGGCGGAGTTAGTGATCGGGCAGGTGTCCGAGCCCGTCAAGCGCACCGGTGACGATATGTACCAGCCTGGAGGCTCAAGGTGACGCGCAGCAGCTGTGAGAGCCGCGGGGGACAGTCATGACTTCCGTCCTCGTCTGCGACGACTCCCCGCTTGCCCGAGAGGCGCTCCGCCGGGCGGTTGCGACCGTTCCCGGTGTCGAGCGCGTGACGACGGCTGCCAACGGCGAGGAAGTCCTCCGCCGCTGGGGTGCCGATCGCTCGGATCTGATTCTGATGGATGTGCGCATGCCCGGTCTGGGCGGCGTGGAGACGGTGCGGCGGTTGCTGTCCGCCGATCCGGGTGCCCGGATCATCATGCTCACGGTGGCCGAGGATCTGGACGGCGTGGCCCTCGCGGTCGCCGCCGGGGCCCGCGGCTATCTGCACAAGGACGCCTCGCGCGCCGAGCTGCGGGCCACGGTCACCCAGGCGCTCGCGGACCCGACGTGGCGGCTCGCGCCGCGGCGGCTGCGCTCCGCCGAGATGGGTGCCGCCCCTACGCTCACCGCCCGTGAGATCCAGGTGCTGGAGGGCATGAGCCACGGCCGTTCGAACGCCGAGATCGGCCGTGAGCTGTTCCTCTCCGAGGACACGGTCAAGACCCACGCCCGGCGGCTGTTCAAGAAACTCGGCGCCTCGGACCGCGCCCATGCGGTGGCCCTGGGCTTCCGCTGGGGTCTGGTGCGCTGACCCCAGCGGGCCAACGGGGTCGCGGCGGCTCTCTCCGGCAGGAGGGGCGATCGTCGTGGCCCCCTTGCCACGTGTGCGACGGGCGGTGCGGCGCGGGCCGTGCGGGGGAGCGTCGGCCGGGCTGCGGGCCGCACCGGGTTTCGGGGGCCGGGCGCCGGTCGGGTGTCCCGCCCCGCGGGCGGCCGGGCGGTCCGTGAGCGGCGTGGGCAACCCTTAGACGTCGAAACGTCACGGGATGCCGCATCCTTGACGTGTGACTCCTCCCCGGCGGAGGCCGGGGCATCTCACTCGGCCAAGAAGAGACCTCATGACGGACAAGCCTTACCCGGTGCCTCACAGCACGGATACACGCTACCGGCGAGGACTCGACGTCGGCATGGGCACAACCCGATCGGGGGAGGCGTGGGACGTGCGTGCTAACGCGGCGGCTCGTAACGGTTCAGTGCACAACGACGAGGGCGGTGCCAAGACCGGTGCCGCGCCAAGGCACCATGGACCGATGCGCGATGACGGCAAGCAGGAGATCGGTGATCTCGTTGCACGCGCAGTCGAAGGGGATCAGCGGGCCACGCACGATCTGCTGGCCCATGTGCACCCGTTGGCGCTGCGCTACTGCCGGACCCGTCTCTCCCGGCTTCCCGGGGACGCCCGGCACTTCGTCGAGGATCTGGCGCAGGAGGTCTGTGTCGCGGTGCTCTGCGCGCTGCCGCGCTACCGCGACACCGGGAAGCCGTTCGAGGCGTTCGTCTTCGCGATCGCCGGGCACAAGGTCGCCGACCTCCAGCGGGCCGCGATGCGCGGGCCCGGCAGTACGGCGGTGCCGTCCGACGAGATGCCCGAGCAGCCGGACGATTCCCTGGGGCCCGAGGAGCGGGCGCTGCTGAGCAGCGATGCCGCCTGGGCGAAGAAGCTGCTGGCCAATCTGCCGGAGAACCAGCGGGAGCTGGTGCTGCTGCGGGTCGCCGTCGGGCTGACAGCCGAGGAGACCGGGCAGATGCTCGGGATGTCGCCGGGTGCGGTGCGGGTCGCGCAGCACCGGGCGCTGAGCCGGTTGCGGGCGCTCGCCGAGCAGTAGGCCCTGTCGCGGCGGCGTGAACCGTACGCCGGTGGCCGGATGCGGCCGTAGGAAGGTACGGGTGATGAGGCCCTCATTCCTCGTGGAATGAGACACCACTTCGGGCCGTTAGCATGGACGTCCGCGCTGAGGCAAGAGCATTGGGGAAGGTGTCATGAGTGACAACGTCGACGGTATGCCCGCCAAATTCGCCATGCTGGGGCTGACGTACGACGACGTTCTGCTGCTGCCCGGCGCGTCGGAGGTGCTGCCCAACGCGGTCAGCACCGCCTCCCGGGTCTCGCGGAACGTACGCGTGAACATCCCGCTGCTCTCGGCGGCGATGGACAAGGTCACCGAGGCGCGGATGGCGATCGCCATGGCGCGTCAGGGTGGTGCCGGTGTGCTGCACCGCAACCTCTCCATCGAGGACCAGGCCAACCAGGTCGATCTGGTCAAGCGCTCCGAGTCCGGCATGGTCACCGACCCGATCACGGTCCGTCCCGACGCCACGCTCGCCGAGGCCGACGCGCTCTGCGCGAAGTTCCGGATCTCGGGTGTGCCGGTGACCGACGCGGCCGGGAAGCTGCTGGGCATCGTCACCAACCGCGACATGGCCTTCGAGATGGACCGCAGCCGTCAGGTCCGCGAGGTCATGACGCCGATGCCGCTGGTCACCGGCAAGGTCGGCATCTCCGGCGAGGACGCCATCGAGCTGCTGCGCCGCCACAAGATCGAGAAGCTGCCGCTGGTCGACGAGTCGGGCGTCCTCAAGGGCCTGATCACGGTCAAGGACTTCGTCAAGGCGGAGAAGTACCCGAACGCCGCGAAGGACGCCGAGGGCCGGCTGGTCGTCGGTGCGGCGGTGGGCGTCGGCGACGCGGCGTACGACCGGGCGCAGGCGCTCGTCGAGGCCGGTGCGGACTTCCTCGTCATCGACAGTGCGCACGGCCACAGCCGCGGCATTCTCGACATGATCGCCAAGGTGAAGTCCAACATCAACGTCGATGTCGTGGGCGGCAACGTCGCGACGCGGGACGGCGCGCAGGCGCTGATCGACGCGGGTGCGGACGGCATCAAGGTCGGCGTCGGCCCCGGTTCGATCTGCACCACCCGGGTGGTCGCCGGTGTCGGCGTGCCGCAGGTCACCGCGATCTACGAGGCGGCGCAGGCGGCGCACGCGGCCGGGGTCCCGCTGATCGGCGACGGTGGTCTGCAGTTCTCCGGTGACATCGCCAAGGCCATCGCGGCGGGCGCGGACACCGTGATGCTGGGCTCGCTGCTGGCCGGTTGCGAGGAGTCGCCGGGCGAGATGGTCTTCATCAGCGGCAAGCAGTTCAAGTCGTACCGCGGCATGGGCTCGCTGGGCGCGATGCAGTCCCGTGGCCAGGCACGTTCCTTCTCCAAGGACCGCTACTTCCAGGACAACGTCCTCTCCGAGGACAAGCTGGTGCCCGAGGGCATCGAGGGCCAGGTGCCCTACCGCGGCCCGCTCGCCTCGGTGGCCCACCAGCTCATCGGCGGTCTGCGCGCCTCCATGGGCTACGTCGGCTCCGCCGACATCCCGGAGCTGAAGGAGAAGGGCCACTTCGTCCGCATCACCGCCGCGGGCCTCAAGGAGAGCCACCCGCACGACATTCAGATGACGACCGAGGCGCCGAACTACTCGCGGCGCTGAGCGGGCCCCCGGCCGGGGGTCCGGGGGTTGTCCCCCGGGGGGTGCAGCGATGACGACCGAGGCGCCGAACTACTCGCGGCGCTGAGCGGGCCCCCGGCCGGGGGTCCGGGGGTTGTCCCCCGGGGGGTGCAGCCAGATGACGACCGAGGCGCCGAACTGCTCGCGGCGCTGAGCGCGGGTGCTGCGTCTCTGACGCCCCTACCGTGAAACCCGCGGCCGGTGCCCCGGCCGCGGGTTTTGCCGTGTCGGGGATACTTGAACCGCATACGTAGAGGGAAAGGCCACACACGTGACTGAGATCGAGATCGGGCGCGGCAAGCGCGGCCGCCGGGCATACGCCTTCGACGACATCGCCGTCGTACCGAGTCGCCGCACCCGCGACCCGAAGGAGGTCTCGATCGCCTGGCAGATCGACGCCTACCGCTTCGAGCTGCCGTTCCTGGCGGCCCCGATGGACTCCGTGGTCTCGCCGCAGGCCGCGATCCGCATCGGTGAGCTGGGCGGCCTCGGCGTGCTCAACCTGGAGGGCCTGTGGACCCGCTACGAGGACCCGGAGCCGCTGCTCGCCGAGATCGCCGAGCTGGACGGTGACGCGGCCACCAAGCGGATGCAGGAGATCTACGCCGTGCCGATCAAGGAAGAGCTGATCGGCCAGCGCATCAAGGAGGTGCGCGACTCCGGTGTCGTCACCGCCGCCGCGCTGTCGCCGCAGCGCACCGCGCAGTTCTCGCAGGCTGTGGTGGACGCCGGGGTCGACATCTTCGTGATCCGCGGGACGACGGTCTCCGCCGAGCACGTCTCGTCGGCGGCCGAGCCGCTCAACCTCAAGCAGTTCATCTACGAGCTGGACGTCCCGGTGATCGTCGGCGGCTGCGCCACGTACACCGCGGCGCTGCACCTGATGCGGACCGGCGCCGCCGGTGTGCTGGTCGGCTTCGGCGGCGGCGCCGCGCACACCACCCGTAACGTGCTGGGCATCCAGGTGCCGATGGCGACGGCGGTGGCGGATGTCGCGGCGGCGCGGCGGGACTACATGGACGAGTCCGGCGGCCGGTACGTCCACGTCATCGCCGACGGCGGCGTGGGCTTCTCCGGCGACCTGCCGAAGGCCATCGCCTGCGGTGCGGACGCCGTGATGATGGGCTCCCCGCTGGCCCGCGCGACGGACGCGCCCGGCCGCGGCCACCACTGGGGCATGGAGGCGGTCCACGAGGACGTGCCGCGCGGCAAGCGGGTGGACCTCGGCGCGGTCGGCACCACCGAGGAGGTGCTGCTCGGCCCGTCGACCACGCCCGACGGTTCGATGAACTTCTTCGGCGCGCTGCGCCGGGCGATGGCGACGACGGGCTACTCCGAGCTGAAGGAGTTCCAGCGGGTCGAGGTGACGGTCGACCCGGCGTAGTGCGGTAACGACCTGGGGATCCCACGTCGCAAGCGCCGACCGCAGGTCGTAGACCACGCGGAGGGGCCCGGACCACCAGCACGGTGGGCCGGGCCCCTTCGCATGTCCGGGGCCTGCGCGGGGCGTTCCCGGAACCCGGCCGGGTCACAGTCGGTGGGCCGCGCCGGTGGGTGTCGCGCCGCGGGTGTCCAGGAGCAGCTGGGCCTTCACCGACAGGCCCTGGAGGTCGTACGTGCGGTGCGGCTGGAGAAGGACCGTCAGGTCGGCCGCGGCGGCGGACTCGTAGAGGGAGTCGGCGCGGGGGACGGGGCGGTCGAGGACGGTCCACCGGTGGACGTACGGGTCGTGGTACGTGAGGTGGGCGCCGAGTTCCCTCAGGCGGGCGGCGATCTCGCGGGCGGGGGAGCCCTCCTGGTCGCCGATGTCGGGTTTGTAGGTGACGCCGATGAGGAGGACGCGGGCGTCGCGGGCCGACTTGCCGTACTCGTTGAGGAGGGTGGCGCAGCGCCGGGCGACGTAGCCGGGCATCCGGTCGTTGACCTCCTGCGCCAGCTCCACCATGCGTAGCGGGTAGCCGAGGGAACGGCCTTGGTAGGCGAGGTAGTTGGGGTCGACGGGGGCGGCGTGGCCGCCGACGCCGGGGCCGGGGCGGAACGCCTGGAAGCCGAACGGTTTGGTCTCGGCGCAGCGGATGACGTCCCAGAGGTCGACGCCGGTGTCGTGGCAGAAGACCGCCATCTCGTTCATCAGGGCGATGTTGAGGTGGCGGTAGTTGGTCTCCAGGAGCCCGGTGGTCTCGGCCTCGCGGGGGCCGCGGGCGCGGACGACCTTGTCGGTGAGGCGGCCGTAGAAGGCGGCGGCGGCTTCCGTGCAGGCGGGGGTGAGGCCGCCGATGACCTTGGGGGTGTTGGCGTAGCGGTGGGTGCGGTTGCCGGGGTCGTGGCGGGTGGGGGAGCAGGCGAGGTGGAAGTCGCGTCCGGCGGTGAGGCCGGAGCCCTCCTCCAGGAGGGGGCGCAGGAAGTCCTCGGTGGTGCCCGGGTAGGCGGCGGATTCGAGGATGACGGTGGTGTGCGGGCGCAGGTGGGCGGCGAGGGTGCGGGCCGCGTCGGCGACGGCGGTGCGGTCGAGGGCGCGGTCGGCGCCGAGCGGGGTGGGGACGCAGATGACGGCGGTGCGGACCCGGCCGAGGGCGGCGGGGTCGGCGGTGGTGCGGAATCCGGCGGCGGTCAGCCGCCGCAGTTCGGTGGCGGTGAGCGGGCCGTCGGCCGCGGTGAGCGGGGTGGCCTGCGGATCGGGTGCGTAGCCGACGGTGGAGATGCCGGCCGCGGTGGCGGCCTGGGCGAGGGGGAGGCCGAGGTGGCCGAGGCCGATGACGGCGAGGTCTGCGGGCATGCTGCTGCCGCCCTTCCCGAGCGATTCCGATTGACGCATAAGTAGACTAAGTCGACATTTCGCGCAGAATGGGAATTGGTGGATCAAGGTGGCGGGGTGTTGCCGCCGGTGGCGGCAGGGGGGAGTGACGGCAGTCGGCGCGGACAGAATCGACCGACGGGGGTGTGGCCCCGATCACAGTGGGAGGCAGTGGTGAAGACAGCGACCCTGGGACCGGTGCAGCGCGCCGAGGCGCTCGCCCGGATGGCGGAACGGGAACTCGACATTCTGGTGGTCGGCGGCGGCGTCGTCGGCGCCGGAACCGTCCTGGACGCGGCGACCCGCGGGCTCGCCACCGGGCTCGTCGAGGCGCGCGACTGGGCGGCGGGCACCTCCAGCCGCTCCAGCAAGCTCATCCATGGCGGGCTGCGGTATCTGGAGATGCTGGACTTCGCGCTGGTACGGGAGGCGCTGAAGGAGCGCGGGCTGCTGCTGGAGCGGCTGGCCCCGCATCTGGTGAAGCCGGTGCCGTTCCTCTACCCGCTCCAGCACCACGTCTGGGAGCGCTTCTACGCCGGTTCCGGCGTGGCGCTCTACGACGCGATGTCCCTCTCGTCCGGCCACGGCCGCGGGCTGCCCGTCCACCGGCACCTCTCCCACAAGCGGGCGCTGCGGGTCGCGCCCTGTCTGCGCAAGGACGCGCTGGTGGGCGCGTTGCAGTACTACGACGCGCAGATGGACGACGCGCGGTTCGTCGAGACGCTGGTGCGCACCGCCGCGTCGTACGGCGCGCAGGTCGCCAACGGCGCGCGGGTGGTGGACTTCCTGCGCGAGGGCGAGCGGGTGGTCGGCGCGCGGGTCGAGGACGTCGAGTCGGGCGGGACGTACGAGGTGCGGGCCCGGCAGGTCGTCAACGCCACCGGGGTGTGGACGGACGACACCCAGGGGCTGATCAACGAGCGCGGGCAGTTCCACGTCCGCGCCTCGAAGGGCATCCACCTGGTCGTCCCCAAGGACCGCATCCACTCCACGACCGGGCTGATCCTGCGCACCGAGAAGAGCGTGCTCTTCGTCATCCCCTGGGGACGGCACTGGATCATCGGGACGACCGACACCGACTGGGACCTCGACAAGGCGCATCCGGCGGCCTCCAGCGCGGACATCGACTATCTGTTGGAGCATGTGAACTCCGTCCTCGCCACGCCGCTGACCAGGGACGACGTCGAGGGCGTCTATGCGGGCCTGCGGCCGCTGCTGGCCGGGGAGTCGGACGCGACGAGCAAGCTCTCGCGCGAGCACACCGTGGCGCACCCGGTGCCGGGTCTGGTCGTGGTGGCCGGCGGCAAGTACACGACGTACCGGGTGATGGCGAAGGACGCGGTGGACGAGGCGGTGCACGGGCTCGACCAGCGGGTCGCGGAGTGCGTCACCGAGGACGTGCCGCTGCTCGGCGCCGAGGGGTACCGGGCGATGTGGAACGCACGGGCCCGGATCGCGGCCCGCACCGGGCTGCACGTCGCCCGCGTCGAGCATCTGCTGAACCGTTACGGCTCGCTGACCGAGGAGCTTCTGGAGCTGGTGGTGGCCGATCCGTCGCTGGGCGAGCCGCTGACGGGCGCGGAGGACTATCTGCGCGCCGAGGTCGTCTACGCCTGCACCCACGAGGGCGCCCGCCACCTCGACGACGTGCTGACCCGGCGCACCCGCATCTCCATCGAGACCTTCGACCGCGGCACCGGCTGCGCCCGCGAGGCGGCGGAGCTGATGGCCCCGGCGCTGGGCTGGGACGCCGCGCAGGTCGACAAGGAAGTCGCGCACTACGAGAAGCGGGTCGAGGCGGAGCGCGAATCGCAGCGTCAGCCCGACGACCTGACGGCCGATGCGGCGCGGCTGGGTGCGCCGGACATCGTTCCGCTGTAGGCGGCGGGGGACGGGCCCTGGGGGGCGGGGTCGGGGACGGGCGCGGCGAGGGCGGTGGCCCGCGGCGCGCCCGTTGCCGGGTTCGCCGCCGGGTTCGCCGTCGCCGTGTCCGCCGCCGGGTCCGCCGTGCCCGTACCGGCGTCCGCGTCCGGCCCCGGGCCCGGCTTCGGGCCCGGCTTCGGGCAGAACTCCGCGGTCAGGACGGCGTCGTCGTCGGGGCGGTCGCCGTGGGCCTCGGCGTTGACGTGGTAGCTGACGAGGTGACGGCCGTCCGGGGAGGCGCCGGTCCGGGCGTACGAGCCGTGGATGTCGCCGTTGTGGCCCCAGACCGTCACCCCGCAGGGCAGCCGGGTGGCGTAGACGCCGAGGCCGTAGACGCCCTTGGTGGCGCGTTCGTCGCGGAGTTCGGCCAGTTCGCGGGGTGGCAGCAGGCGGCCGCCGAGGAGGGCGGCGAAGAAGCGGTTGAGGTCGTCGAGGGTGGTGACCATCTCCCCGGCGGCCCCCGCCCAGCTGGGGTTCAGGTCGGTGACGTCGACCTGCCGGTGGCCGGTGCGGAAGTACGCGCGGCCGTGCGGGCGGGGCAGGGTGGTGCGGGTGCCGGGGAAGCTGGTCCCGGTCAGGCCGACGGGGACGAGCACCCGGCGGCGGATCTCGTCGGCGTAGCGGCGGCCGGTGACCGCCTCGACGATCAGGCCGAGGGTGACGTAGTTGGTGTTGGAGTAGGCGTAGCGCGCGCCGGGGGCGGCGCCCGGCGGATGGCGCAGTGCGCGGTGCAGCAGCTCGGCGGGGGTGTGGGTGTCGTAGCGGTGGGCGGCGAAGCCCGGGCCGGTCAGGTGGAGGGCCGGGTCCGCGGTGTAGTTGAACAGGCCGCTGGTGTGGTCGAGGAGCTGGCGGGCCGTCACCCGGGACAGCGGGGCAAGGACGCCGCGGGACAGGCCCGGCGGCGTCCGGTGGCCGCTCGTCAGCAGCCGGGCCGCGGAGTCGTCCAGGGAGAGCCGCCGCTCGGCCGCGAGCTGGAGGATCACGGTGGCGACCAGCGTCTTGGTGAGGCTGCCCGCCCGGAAATGGTCCCGGCGCTCCATGGGGCGCCGGGTGCGCAGATCGGCGACCCCGGCGGCGGAGAAGCGCGAGGCGGCGAACTTCCCGTCCCGGGTGACCAGGGAGGCGGCGCCCGGCGCGCCCGCGGCGACCAGGCCGCGCAACGCGGTGGTGGTGGTGTCGGGCGGCCGTCGCACCGGGGCCGGGTCCGGTGCGGGGTGCGGTGCCGCGCAGCCGCCGATCGTCAGGCAGGACAGGGCGAGCAGTACCGCCAGGAGGGGGCGCGCGGCGGGCGGGTGGCGGCGCGCGGGAGGCGCGGGCGGGCGCCGGGGCACGCCCCTGGGGGCGGGGCGCGGCCGTCGCGTCGTCATCGGGACTCCCGTCCTCCGGTCCGTCATGGCGGGTGCGCGCGGCACTGTACGTCACGGCCCCGGGCCTTCCGCACCCTCGCGGATGAGAGAGAATGAAGGCTCTGCCAGGGTGGGTTGTCCGAGTTGGGCCAGTTTGGCGCCGATGGGAATCGGGGCCGCCAACTCGGCTGGATTGCAGAGGGGATTCAGTGGGCGACGAGGTCGAGATGGACGGCAAGGAGGGCAGGCTGCTCGCCGGCCGGTACCGGCTCGCCGGAGTCCTCGGCCGCGGCGGCATGGGCACCGTCTGGCGGGCGCGTGACGAGGTGCTGGGCCGCACGGTCGCGGTCAAGGAGCTGCGCTTCCCCGGCGGCGTGGAGGAGGACGAGAAGCGCCGTCTGATCACCCGTACGCTGCGGGAGGCCAAGGCGATCGCGCGGATCCGCAACAACGGCGCGGTGACGGTCTACGACGTGGTCGACGAGGACGACCGGCCGTGGATCGTCATGGAGCTGGTCGAGGGCCGCTCCCTCGCCGAACTGGTGCGCGACGACGGTCCGCTCACCACGCGCCGCGCCGCCGAGGTGGGCCTCGCCGTCCTCGACGTGCTGCGCGCCGCGCACCGCGAGGGCATCCTGCACCGCGATGTGAAGCCGTCCAACGTCCTGATGTCGGACGACGGCCGGGTCGTGCTGACCGACTTCGGTATCGCCCAGGTCGAGGGCGACCCGTCGGTGACGTCCACCGGCATGCTCGTCGGCGCCCCCTCGTACATCTCGCCGGAGCGCGCCCGCGGCCACAAGCCGGGCCCGCCCGCCGACCTGTGGTCCCTGGGCGGTCTGCTGTATGCCTGCGTCGAGGGCGTGCCGCCGTACGACAAGGGCTCGGCCATCGCGACGCTGACGGCGGTGATGACCGAGCCGCTGGAGCCGCCGAAGCACGCCGGGGCGCTGACGGACGTCATCTTCGGGCTGCTGGTCAAGGACCCGGGCGGGCGGCTCGACGACGGCGGGGCGCGGGCGCTGCTGGAGAAGGTCGTCCATGCGCCGGAGAAGACCGAGCCGCCGCTCGACGCGACGCGCGCGATGGCGCTGCCGGTGGTGCCCGAGGAAGCGGCGGAGCCGCGTCCGGCGGCGAAGCCGAAGCCCGCGCCCAGGCCCGCCAAGTCCCGGCAGCGGAAGCCGAAGGCGGCGCCCAGGCCGGCGCCGAAGGCGGGTGCCGGTGCGGCCGGGGCCGGGGCTGCTTCTCAGGCGCCGGGTTCGGCTGCGGCTCAGGCTGCGGCCCCGGCTCCGGCTCCGGAGAAGCCGCGGAGCGGTGCGGCGGCCGGGGGCGGCGCGTCCGCGAAGGCGGCGGGCTCCGCCCGGCCCGGCTTCGACAGCGAGGCGGCCAAGGAGCGGATGCGGGACGCCCTGAAGACCGTGCGGGCGGCTGCGGCGTCGGCCGCCTCCTCAGCGGCGTCGGCGGCGTCCGCGGCCCGCTCCCGCTCCGGCTCGGGTTCGGGTCCCGGCTCCGGTTCGGGTGGCGGGCGGCCGCCGCGGGCCTCGGTCACCGATGTGGTGCCGCGCCGCACCCTCGTCATCATCGCGGTCGTCGTGGCCCTCGCCGTCGTGGCCGCGGTCCTCGGGTTCGCGCTGTCCGGCGGAGACCCGGGCAACAGCGCCGCGGCGGGCAAGGACATCGAGGCGACCGCGGCGCAGACGCACGCCTCGCGCGGCGGCGGGGCGCCGGACGGCGACCGGGGCACCCCGTCCGGTGACGCACCGTCGACGCCCGACGCCGGAGGCGACGGCAAGAAGGGCGACGGCAAGGACAAGGGCGGCAAGAAGGACGAGCCGCCCGCCGGGTACGCGAACGTCGCCAACGGTGACTTCCACTTCCGGGTGGCGATGCCCAAGGGCTGGCACCGTACCGGCACCTCGGGGCAGAACTCCGGCGCCATCTTCAGCAAGGACGGCGACGGTTTCCCGCGCCTTCAGATCGACTTCAACGCCTCGCCCGGCAAGGATGCGGCGGCCTCCTGGCGGCAGCAGGAGCCGGCGGTGCGCAGCTCGACGCCCGACTACCACTTGATCGGCATCAAGTCCGTGGACTGGCGGGACTACCCGACGGTCGCCGACTGGTCGTTCACCCGCACCTCGCACGGGCAGCACGTGCGGGTGCTCGACCGCGGCTTCCGCGTGGACGGCAGCCACGGCTACGCGATCATGATCACCTGCAAGGCGGACGCCTGGTCGGGCGAGGAGTGCCGGAAGCTGCGGGACACGGCGTTCGCGACGTTCGCCGTCAAGGACTGACGGCCCGGGGAGTCCTGCTCCTCGGACCGTGAGCGTTCGCCCGGAGCGGGCCGCAGCCCCCGCTCCGGGCACGTATCGTGAGATTCACAAGGCTGTTCGGGCCCGCGGGGTCCGGAGCGGGTGGCCCGGAGGGCGCCCGTGGGGGTATGCGGCGCCGGTGCGGTGAGGGCGCGGCACATACACGCAGGGGAGGCGTCGTGGAGCGGTACGCGGGGCGGGTGCTCGCGGAGCGTTACCGCCTGCCGCTGCGGCCCGGGGGTGACGACGGCGCCATGGTGCTGCGCGCCTTCGACACGTACAGCTCGCAGGAGGTGCTGCTGCGTCAGGTGCCGCTGCCGGAGGTGGTGGAGGCGGAGTTCGCCGACGCGGCGCCGGGCGGGTGGCCCGGTCCCGGGCGGGCCGGGGCGGCGCGGGAGGCGGCGCGCGATCCGCGGGACCCGCTGGCGCGCCGCGCGTTCCTGGCGGCGACCCGGGCCGCGGAGCTGCCGGACCATCCGCTGTTCGACCAGGTCTTCGATGTCTTCGTGGCGGAGGGTTCCCTGTGGATCGCCGGTGAGCTGATCGCCGCCCGCCCGCTCGCCGCGCTGCTCGCCGACGGGCCGCTGGCGCCGCAGCGGGCCGCCGAGATCGGCGCGGACGTCCTCACCGCGCTGCGCGCCCTGCACGCACGGGGCTGGGTGCACCGCAACATCACCGCGCATACGGTCCTGATCTGCGATGACGGCCGCGCCCTGCTGAGCGGTCTGGCGGCGGGCGCGGCCCAGGAGGCGCTGTGCGGGACGGAATCCATGCCGGTCGCGGTGCGGGTTCCGGCTCCGGCGCGGGAGCCGGGGGCGGCGCAGACGGCCGAGGCGGCCGAGGCGCCGGACGCCGTCGCGGAGCCCGTCGGCACGGCTCCCACGGGTGTGGCGGTGGGCGGCCCGGCCCCTACGGGTTCCTCGCCTACGGTCCCTGCCCCTACGGGTTCCGCCCCGGTGGTCCGGGCGGTCCCAGCCCCTACGGGTGCGGCGCCGACGGACCCTGACCGTACGGGTTCCGCCCCTACGGTCCCTGCCCCTACGGGGTCCGGTCCCGGTAGCGGCGGGCTCGCCGCTGAGCGGGTGCGGGAGATGCGGCTGGCGCTCGTCGGGCCGGTCACCGAGCGGTGGGCGCCGGAGCAGGCGGCTCCGGCCGGTGCCGGTTCCGGGCGCGAGGTAGGGACGGGCACCGACCTGTGGGCGCTCGGCGCGCTGCTCTTCCGCTGTGTGCAGGGCCATCCGCCGTACCCGGAGGAGAGCGCGGCGGAGCTGGCCCGGTTGGTGTGCGCACACCGCCCGGCGGCGGCCGGGGCCTGCGGCCCGCTGCGGCCCGCCGTCGAGGCGCTGCTCGGCCCGGACCCGGCCGCCCGGCCCGCGGCGGGCCCCCTCCTCGCCGTACTGCGCGAGGTGACCCGCGGGGCGACCGAACCCGAGCTGGACAGTGGGCTCGTCACCCTCCCCGCGCGCGGCGCGGGCGCCGATCCGCGGCGGCTGCCGGTGGTCCGGCGCCGCGGTGAACTGGTCCGCAAGGAGCGGACGCGCCGGGGCGCCGCCCGCTCCGGCGCGGCGCCGTCCGTGCGGCCCGCCCCGGCGCCGAAGCCGTCCGGGCGGAAATCCCGCGCGGCGGCGGGGGGGGGGGGGCCCCCCCCCCGCCCCGCCCCGCCCCCCCCCCCCCCCGGGCCGGGCCCCCCCCCCCCCCCCCCGGCGCCCCCCCGGGGGGCCGGGGGGGTGAGAC
>NZ_JBHYGX010000012.1:106143-170393 GCF_042739975.1 Streptomyces sp. NPDC059080 | reverse complement strand
ACCGTTCCCGAGGGCAACCTCACCGTCACCCCGTTCAGCGAGGTCCGCGCCGAACTCGTCCCGACGAACGTCACCGGCCGGTTCCGTGGCCGTCCCAGGCTCGCCATCGACAACCTCGGCAACGTCAAGCTCACCGCGTCCGTCAGCGGCCACGACAACAGCGATCAGTTGTCGTACGACATCAACCCGGCGAATGTGCAGGTCGAGCCGGGTCGCGCGGCGTTCTTGAAGACCACCCTCAAGCCGCGGCAGATCATCTGGGCGGGTGCCAAGCAGTCCCGGCCCTACACGCTGTCGGTGCAGCGCTCCGGCGCCGAACCGCTGCCGGTGCGCGGTACGTACGTCCAGCCGGGGCTGTTGCCGCGCTGGCTCGGGGTGCTGCTCAGCCTGCTGCTGGGACTCGCCATCGCGTTCGTGATGATCTGGCTGACCTACAAGCCGGACGTGGCCACCAAGGCGACGGACAAGACGCCCGACCAGACCGCGCACACCATCCAGCCGTCGGCGTCTGCCCAGCCGACGCCGCAGCAGCCCACGGAGGAGCCGAAGAAGACTCCGGGTGGCGGAGGGGACGGCGATGGAACACCGCAGAAAGTGCCTCCTGCCGAAACGCCATCCGGGCGCAACACGCCTGAGGGCCAGTCGCACACCAGCCTGCCCACCCATGCCGCCAAGTGCGAGGTCCGCTCCAAGGTCCTGTACTGCACAGGCAACAAGCCAGGGATCAAACTGTACCGCCAACGCAACTACAGTTCCGATGTTGTCTACACATTCCCCGCCGGTACCTCCAGCCGGTATTCATGCTGGGGGCATGGCCGCTCTCACTCGGGAGGCAACGACATCTGGTACTGGACGCACTTCGAGGACGAGGATTATTGGGGCAATGTTCCGGCGGTGGACGTGAGCACGAATCAGGACCCCGCCCCCGGCCTGCCTCAGTGCTAGCTAGAAACCGCCCGAGGACGGCGGGCCCTTGTGTGTGACGGTGCCGGTCCGGCCATGCCACCGGACCGGCACCGCGCTCACCAGCCGGTGTCGTCGAGCACCAGCCGTCCGCCCTTGCGGTACTCGCGGCGGGCGCCGGTGAGCAGATCGGCGTCGGTGACCGGCCCGCCGCGCCCGGCGGCGGCGTACGCGGCGGTGACCACCGCGCTGCGGATCGAACCGCCGGACAGTTCGAACTCCCGGGCGCACGGCCCCGGATCGATGCCCTCCACGCACGGTACGTGCGCCAGGCTGTGCCGCCACAGCGCCAGCCGCTGCCCGGCATCGGGGAACGGGAAGTCGACGACCAGGTCAAGACGCCGGGTGAACGCGTCGTCGATGTTGGCCCGCAGATTGGTGGTCAGCACCGCGATGCCGTCGAACGCCTCCAGCCGCTGCAGCAGATAGGCGCTCTCCATGTTGGCGTACCGGTCGTGCGCGTCCTTCACCTCGGACCGTTTGCCGAAGACGGCGTCGGCCTCGTCGAAGAGCAGCACCGCGTCGGTGCGGTCCGCCGCGGTGAAGATCCGCTCCAGGTTCTTCTCGGTCTCGCCGACGAACTTGTCGACGACGGAGGAGAGTTGGACGACGTAGAGGTCGAGGCCGAGGTCGGCGGCGACCACCTCCGCCGACAGCGTCTTGCCGGTGCCGGAGTCCCCGGCGAACAGCGCCAGCACGCCCCGGCCCCGGCCGCCGCCGGCGCTGAGCCGCCAGTCGCCGAGGACCCGGTCGCGGTGGCGGGCACGCAGCGCCAGCTCCCGCAGCTGTCCGAGCGGCCCGTCCGGCAGCACCAGATCACCCCAGTCGACGTCCGGGCGGATCCGCCGGGCGTGCCGCTCCAGACCGGACGCCGACTGCTGCCGGGCGGCGTGCCGCAGGTGCGCGGAGGTCAGCGCGGTGCCCTCCAGGGCCGCCAGGGCCCGCGCGGAGCGGGCGGCCCGCCGGATCCGGTCCCCGTCGAGGCGGTACGGGGCGACCGTCGCCGCCAGGTCGAGGCCGGGCGTCGCGGCGTCCGCGCCGAGCGCCGCCTCCCAGGTGGCGACCGCGCCCGCCCGGGTCCGCGGCGCCTCCAGCACCAGCGGATCGCGGGCGCACCACAGCGGGTCGTACGGCCGCGTCCCGCACAGCAGCACCGGCACGTCCTCCGCCGCCACCTCCCGTATCAGCGGGCCCGGTTCGTCCGGCAGCGGGGCGACGATCACCGCGCAGTCGCGCAGCCGGGCCTCGCGCAGCAGGGCCGCCACCGGGCCCCGGTCCTCCGGCGCCGCGCCGTGCTCGGACGGCTGCTGTCCGCGCGGCGCGGCGGGCGGTGTGTAGTGCAGCGCCGCACGGCCCGCGGCGCGCAGCGCGGCCGCGGCGCGGGACAGCCCGTCGCCGTCGCGGTGTTCGCGCAGATGGACGGTGGCCGGGCCCGCCGCGAGCAGCGCACCGAGCCGGTCGGCCGGATCCGCCGGCTCGTCCGCCGGGGTGCCGGGCAGCTCCGTGACGTACCCGGCGAGCGCGGCGTCCGGGGTGTCGTCGCCCAGCAGATGAGCGGCGACGCGGTCCGGGACGCGCAGCGCCCGGCCGAGGAACGGGCGGTCGGCCTCCTCGATGTGCAGCAGGCCGTACGCGGACAGCGGCGCCGACGGATGGAAACGGGCCCGCGCCGCGGCGCCCGCACCGTCCGTGGCGAGCAGCCCGCACAGGTCGAGGGCGAGCCCCGTGGTGGCGCGGCGCCGGCTGACGTCGTCGTTGAGGTAGCCGTACAGCGCCTCGAAACCGCGGTCCAGGTCGGGGGCGAGGGCGATGAGCAGGACGGTGGTGTCCAGCGGGGTCAGCCCCAGCCGCCGGGCGAGCAGGCCCAGCCGGTCGCCGGGCTCCGCGGCGCCGTCCGCCGGCTCCGGCTCCGCCCACCCCTCGGGCGGCGGGCCCCCGGCCTCGGCCCCGCCGCGCAGCCGGTGGCGTACGGCGTCGTCGGAGAGGTACAGGCCGCGCAGCGGATCGTCGGCCGTCGGGTCGTCCGCGCCACGCCGGGCGACCAGCGCGGCGACCCGCTCCCGCAGCGCCGCCAGCCGGTCGGCCAGCGGCTGGGCCGGGTCGGCGGTGGGGCCGGGCGCCTCACCGCTCACCGGGCGCCTCCGCGGTGTCGGCGGCGGACGCGGGCCGTGCCACATCCTTGAGGTGGCGTTCCTGGTGCGCGCGGGGCTCGTCCGCGAGGGGGCCGTCCAGCTCCCGGGCGGAGACCACCGCACCCTCGGTGACCGGCGGGCCCGCGTCGTACTCGGGGAAGCCCGGGAACGGCACGGTCAGCATCAGGTCGACGGAGGGCTTGAGTTCACCGCCGAGCGCGGAGAACAGTTCGGCGCGCGAGCGGGCGTCGCCCGGCGTCGCGCCGACGACGAGCGGCACGCTCAGCCCGAGCGCCCCCAGCGACCCCGGCAGCTGCGCGGGCGTCAGCAGCTCGTGGGGGAGCAACGAGGCGAGGGCCGCGGAGAGCAGCCGGTGTTCGTCCTGCGGCCGCTTCGTCCAGGCGGTGACCAGGTACGACAGCCGGAACCAGCGCGGCGGGCGGCGCCGGCGCACCACGGCGCCCCGCTCGTCGCGTACCGGCATGGTGCCGCCCTCACGCCGTGCGGTGTCCTCACGGATGTCGTACAGATAGGCGTTGAGGGTGGGGGAGTTGCGCCGGGACGCCCAGGTGCGGGTCGGCGCGTCGAAGGCGATCTCGATGCCGGTGCCGGCGAGCACCCCGCCGGTCAGCAGCCCTTCGATGACCTCGTCCACTTCGTGGATCATTCAGTGTCGCTCCAGTCGGCCGCGTACGGCCCTCACGAGATGTAGCCCTCGCGCAGCGCATAGGCCACGGCGTGCGCGCGGTTGCGCAGGTTCAGACGGGTTGTCAGTCCCTGCATGATGTTCTTGACGGTGCGTTCGGAGTACGCCAGCTTCCGGGCGATCTCATTGGTGTCCATGCCCTCCGCGACCAGCCGCAGCGCGTCGACCTCGCGTTGGGAGAGCCCCGAGGGGCGGGCACCGGGGACACCGAGCGTGCCCGGGCGCAGCGAACCGACCTGGCTGAGCAGCCGTCCGAGCAGATCGGCGGGGAGGTCGCCGTCGCCCCGGGAGGCGGCGACGACCGCCTGGAGGAGGCGGTTGCCGGTGGCCTCGCGGCGCCAGACGATGGCGCCGACCCCGCATTCGATGATGTCCAGCAGCTCCGCCTCGCGGATCAGGCTCACGACGAGAACGGCGTGCATACCGTCGCTGCGCACCAGCCGCCGCAGCCAGCCGAGCATGGTCTCGTCGAGGGACTCGGTGAGCAGCACCGCGACGCCGCCCGATTGCTGGGCGGTCGCCTCGTCGACGAGGTCGATCACGGCATGGCCACGCAGCTGACTGATGGTCCCTTCCCGGGAGATGGGATCCGGCGCGTGCACCACGACAGGAATGCGCTCTGCGGGTTCCTCCACGGCCGTCCTGAATGACCCGCGCAATTGTCGTCCCCCCTACCGATCGCCGCGTCGGCACGGAGATATTTCCGCAGCGGTCGATCCGCGTCCTCGCGATGATGTCACTTGATATGCAATCAGATGACGGTGGCAGAGGGGAGGGGTGCGCACACGATCCCGCTGTAACGGGATTGTTGAAGAAAAAGTGGGAGATAGGTTGAACCGATATTATTTTTGCAGGTCAGGGTGGTGTTGGAGGGTTTCGAAGCCGTTGCTCACTGGATGGGAATCGGCCATCTGGCGAATTGTGTGCGTGATGCCCGAGAGTTTGCAGTGAGGGGTGTGACCCTCGTTCCGGTTCCGGGGGGGGAAGTGTAATTACCGAATAAAGATGGTCGCGATCGCGGGGATCCGGTTGGCGGGACTCTTTGCCAGGGCTTGATCAAGTTCCGTTGAGGTCGCGCTTGTGGGCGATGCCCAGGATGAGGAGGGCTCGTTCTCGTTGGTCGCGGATGGCGCGGGTGGTCTTGGCGATGTTGGTCGCTCCGAGGGTCTTGAGGCAGCCGACAGCGAGGTTGCGGAAGGTGGCCATCACGCGGGGTGCGTTGCCGGCGTGGACGGTCGAGGTGTCCTCGGCGAAGGTGCGGTCGCGGATGTGGTGCTGGGCCTCCAGGATCCAGTGTCCGCGCAGGTGGGTGGAGAGGTCGGCGGGTTTCGTCTCGTGGGTGTCGAGGCTGGTGACCGCGTAGACCGTCTCGCGGGTCTCCTTCGCGTCGGAGGCTTTGCGGCGGCGGTGGACGCGGATGGCGAGCTTGCCGTGGGGGAAGGCGATGCCGCCGAGGTTGTCGGCGATGGCCAGGGTCTTGATCGAGCGGGACTCACGGCGGCCGTGTCCCTTGTCTGATGTGGTGTGCTGGACCTTCACCGCGTTCCAGTCGATTCTGCCCAAATAGCCTGGTACAACTCCTGCCGGGTTCCGTCAACGCCTCAGCCAGCCACCCACATACTCCCTGCGCCGTGCCGGCGCACGCCTGCACGGCGCGGGCCCGAACCGACCGGACGTCGATGGAGGACGGGCGCAGGATGCCTGGCCGGGCGGGCGGCCTTGGAGCCGCCCGGCGTCAGCAGCACGCCGCCGCAGTCGTCGCCGGCGCCAGCGACAAGGTAGGGCCATCGGGCCGGACGGCCCGCCGTGCGTCGGCGACAAGCTGCACGTCACGGTGAAGCGCCGCTTCGCGGGCCATCAGAGTGACCACCTCTGAACACCGCGGTGAACAAGGGCGACGAGCCTGCCGGGTCACCTCTAACCCGCGGTCAAGCTCAACGGCGAGGCCGCCACACTGCCGCTGTCGAAGAAGGCGGACGGCGGCGATGTCCGCACCGTGCGGGTTGCGCCACGAAATCAAGATTGCTGATGCTGGCTCGGAGTGAAAGTACGCCAAGGGCACTGCTACCGGAAAGTACAGCGGCAACAAGTGGCCTGACGACCTCGTGGTTCGTTGAATGGACGGCGAAGTGACGAAGTTACCGACGTCGACGGCTCCGGCATTCACGGAGAACAGCAGCTCCTTGCCCCCAACAGTCCCTGGAAGAACTACGCCACAACCATTGCGGGTGGCGACTTCGACGGCTCTGTCAACTCCGACTTCGACCTGCTCGTCCGCTGGTCGGGCGGCGAACTCACGATATATGAAGACCTCGGTGCCAATGGGCTGAAGAAGGAAAACCAGTTGAAGGCCCCGAATAGCCTTTGGATGCATCCAGACGTGATCATCCCCGGGGAATTCGATGGAAATCTGGGGGAGGACGACATCTTCGTCCGCTGGTCCGACGGCGAAGTGTCTATCTATGGCAACACTCAAGCCGATGCCCTGGGTCGCGAGTACCAGCTCGTTCCCCCCTCGACCTGATGCGTTACGACACCGCAATACAGACGACCAGATACCGCTGGTGACCGGCGCCTGGGCGACCCGCCCGGGCGCCGGAGGGTACATATACGATGACCACTATGCCAATTCGCCATATCGTTCCGCTCTGCGCTGCCGCTGCCCTTGCCGTTAGCTGCGCCAAAGGCGAGACCCACGAGAGCCAGAAATCAGATGGCCCCTCGGCGCACGAGTCCACATCTCCTCAGCAAGAAGAGACAGCATCGGGCAGCAGTACCTCCGCATGGAACCCCAAGAGGGGATTGCAACGGGCTCAGCGGGCATTGGATGCCTATGACGGCGATGGCACCCACCCTGTGCTTGTCGAAACCGACAACCCTTACATCACGACGGGAATGGCCAAGAAATTCAAGGCCACAGGGAGCAGGCCGTACCGCCTCGACATCACCTGTAACACCCAAGGCATCGGCGAACTCACTCTCACCTTTTCCCGTGGCGACCAAGAGCAAGCCTATGGAATCGGATGCGGGGATCCTGAGGCGGATCAGTTCAACATCCCGCCGGGCAAACCATTCACTGCAAATATTAACCCGGTCAAAGACGGCACCGGTCTGATCCTGTGGCGCCTCAACACCATTGCCACTGATGAGGTAGATGGCTGCGACGACGACATCAAGGACTGTGACGGCTGGGACATGCCCGACGACTGAACTCAGTCGTGAAGATTCACGGACGACTCGTACCGCAAAGATCCCTCCCGTAGGTGCAGGGCTGATGCGTTCTCACTCAGCGAGATGAGCTGATCGTGTGTGCACGCGCCGAGGCGGCCGGACTGCCCGGACTGGAGGCGGTGAACGCGACCCCCGATGATCAAGGTTCTCGAAGCCTTTGATCACAAATGGGGGTCGCGTTCGCGTGTCATCCTCCCTGATCGACGTCCTGCAGCGCCACTGCGGGGACGTTGGCCTGCCCTGCCCGCCTGAGCAACTCGCCTCGCTCCGTGAGGTCTTGGACCGGCTCCCCGATCCGAGGCGGGTGAGGGGCCGTCGCTATCGGCTGGGCTCCCTGCTCGCCTTGTGCCTGCTCGCGGTTCTCGGCGGTGCCACCACCCTGGCCGGCATCGCCCGGTTCGCCGTCGATGCCACCCCCGAAATACGGACACGTATCGGTCTGACGCGTCTGCCCCCGTGCCACCACCCTGGGCCGCCTGCTGTCCCGCATCGACGGCGACGCCTTCGATGACGCCGTGGGTGCCTGGCTCGCCCGGTACTCCCGTGACCCGGTCGAGGGCGAGGCGCCCGCACTGGTGGGACTGGCCGTCGACGGCAAGGCCGTACGCGGCAGCCGCCGTGACGGCCGGACGGCCGTCCACCTCCTGGCCGCAGTCCTGCACGAGAGCCAGGCCGTGATCTCCCAGCGGCAGATCGCCGCGAAGAGCAACGAAATCCCCGCCTTTGCCCCACTGCTTGAGCCACTCGACCTGCGCGGCCACGTCATCACCGCCGACGCGCTGCACACCCAGACCAGTCACGCCGAGCAGATCACCGCTCAGGGCGCCCACTACATCCTGGTCGTCAAGGGCAATCAGAAAAAGCTCCGCCGTCAGCTGCGGCGCCTGCCCTGGCGCGAGGTCCCCCTGCAGCACCGCACCCGCGACCAGCGACACGGACGCCGTGAGATCCGCCGGCTCAAGGTCTGCACCGTCCAACCCGGACTGCTCTTCCCCTACGCCGTCCAGGCCATCGAGGTCAAGCGCCGCCGCACCAACCGCAGGACCGGCAAGACCACCATCAAGACGATCTACGCGGTCACCAGCCTCACCCCCGACCAGGCCACAACATCCCAGCTCGCCGAACTCATCCGCGGGCACTGGCAGGTGGAAGCTCTGCACCACGTACGAGATGTGACCCTCACCGAAGACGCCTCCAGCGTCCGCACCGGCACCGCCCCCCGCGCCATGGCGACTCTCCGCAACCTCGCCATCGGCCTCATCCGCCAGGCCGGATGGACCAACATCGCCGCCGCCACCGACCACTACCGGTCACGAACTGACCACGCACTCCAACTACTCGATCTTGAAACCTGAGAACGCATCAGCCCTGACCCCTCAGACGATGTGAAAAGTCAGCTGTCCACCATGACATTTGTCGTGACCCCCGTACCGGCACCCGGCCCCGAACCCGGACCCGGACCCGGACCCGGACCAGAAGGACGGTCGCTGACCGTCCAGCGCGCCGCCAGGATCCGAGCCGTCTCATGAACTGCCCGATGGGGCACCTTCGTTACCTTCGCCGCTGCCCCTTTTCCTCTGGCTTGGGCTCACCGGACCGGGCTATCCAGAAGCAAGGCTCAACACACTCCGGAGGCGCCGATGCGGTCCCGCGAAACCAGCGGCAGGACGGACAGCAGAACCGACAGCAACGCCACCCGGCACACGGCTCGCCCGGCCCCGCCCACTGCTCCGGCACCCGTGCAGCACCTGCTTGCCCTGCAGAGCACCGCGGGGAACACCGCCGTCGTACGGATGCTCCAGCAGCAGGCGACCGGACGCCCTGCTCAGCACGAGGGCGGTGGGGACAGTGCCGCCCGCGCCCAGAACTCCGCCGTCCACGACGTGCTACGCAGCCGCGGACGCCCGCTCGACGACGCCACCCGCACCGACATGGAAGCCCGTCTCGGCGCCGACTTCTCCGACGTCCGCATCCACGACGACACCGCAGCCCGGACCTCCGCAGCAGACCTCGGAGCCCGTGCCTACACCTCCGGCAGCCATGTCGTCCTCGGCACCGGCGGCACCGACCCGCACACCCTCGCCCACGAACTCACCCACGTCATCCAGCAGCGCCAGGGCCCCGTCGCGGGCACCGACAACGGAACCGGGCTGCGGGTGTCCGACCCCTCGGACCGCTTCGAGCGCGCGGCGGAGGCCAACGCGGCGCGGGCGCTGGCGACACCACCGCCGCAGTCCGGGCACACGGACCACCCGGAACGTCCCGGTGAGCACCGGGCGGACACCGTGGTCCAGCGGGCTCCGCACAAGAGCCTCCGGCAACTCGATCACCGGCCGGTCCCCGCCGCCCCGCAGGGCAAGATGCTGGACGAACTGCTCACGGAGCTCAAGAACCACGGTGCTGCGTTCGGCCACTGGATCGATGACTACGACGACAGCTTCGACGAGATCAGGCGGGTCCTGCCGGGTTTCCAGGCCACGTCCGACGAAGAACGCACCGCTTACCTCGAACTGTCCACGGCATACACCATGGCAACCACTGGTGTGTCCGACCGGAAGAACCCCGTCCAGGCCATCATCGACTACCTTCTGGACGGTGGCACCGCAGCACCCGGACTCGGCGGTTTCGGCACCCTGCGCGTCAACGACGCAGAGCTGGAAGGCAGACCGAGCTTCGCCAGGGACCTGCAGAAGGCCCTGCCGCTGAAGCCGACGCAGCACCGGCGGCACATCACCGCCTGGCACAACATCCGCGGCCTTCTCAACCGCGCGTACGCCACGGAAGGTGACGACCTGATCACCTACCTGACCGGAAAACTCGGCGCCGGGGTGCACGAGGGGATGAGCGACGAGGCAGAGGGTTTCCTCACGCGGATGCCCCCCGCCCAGTTGGGGAACGAGAACCGCATTCCCCGTGACCACGCGCAGGTGCTCATGAAAGCGGCGTACCTGATGAACAGTTCCGCCGAAAACCTGTGGGCGGGCGGCGGAGCAGAGAACTCCGAGATCAACACGGTGAGCATCGCCCTCCAGAACGGTTGCCGGGAGATCGTGTCGACGCCCACACCAGAGGTGCTGACCGCCTGGTGGAACCGGCTCAGCAAATCCACGGCATCGACCCCCAAGGCCAAGAACGCAGTGGACGCGGTAGTCACGGCGATCGGCACGGCGTTGCAGCACATGACGGACACTCCGGCGGACCGGAAGATCATCGCGGAACAACTGAAGGACGATGTCACCGAGCACGTGATCAGGCACCTGGAGGTCGACGCGCCCGATGCGGCGAACCAGCGCACGACGACACCTCAGGCACTCGACGTGGCGAACAAGACGTTCGACCTGCTGTTCCTGAGCACCACGGCCCAGGTCACCCGCGACCAGGCCACAGCCGCCATCGACTTCCTCTGGACCCCCTGACACCCGGCTGGACCCCCTGTCGCCCGGCTGCAGTACGCAGCGCACGCCATCAGCGCCCCCTTCGGCGACCGCCGTCGCGAACTCGCCCATCTCGGCGAACGGCCTGCCAGCCTGCTTCCGTGATCTCGCGACCTGTGGAGGGATGGGCATTCGTGCCCTGATCATCGAAGGGCATGGGTGCCTTCCTCCTGATGAAAGTGAGCCACCCGGCAACTGACCTCGGCTGCACAGACGGCCCAGTCTCCAGCGGCGCGGCGAGGCTACCGGGCCGCGGCAGAACCCGAAGCGGAAACAGCAGCAGTCAGCCCTGCAGGCCGTGACACCTCACCAGCGGCACCGCGCGCACCCGGAGAGGAGCCGCCCGCCCCAGCACGCAGGACAGGTCCCACCTCCGTATAACAGGCCCGTCCGTACGCACACTGCCGTACCCATCACATGACGGAGCCCTGCCGGATCGCATCGGCAGGGCTCCGCCACCTAGCAAGCTCTCACGCAGATATCACGGACGGGGCTGCGTCCTATCGGATTCCCAGCTCCGACCAGGCACAAAGCCCCCACCCTGGACCTGCCGGACGCCTCTGGACACCCTTCGCCAGCATGTGCCATGTAGGACCGCTGAGAGCTCCGCCACTGGCGCCCCATTCCAAGATCCGGACCAGGTGCGGACCAACTTGGCTGCGCATCGGCGATTCCACCCGTTACTGCAGGTCAGGAGCAGGTAGCGCTGCGTACCACCAGCAGACGAAGAACCTGCTGGTACCCAAAGACACCAGTAACCGCCTGCCACTGCCCCAAAGGGCGTCTCACCAGACGGTGATGGACAGCGTCAACGAGGCGGAAGGCACATGAACGCCACGCAGGCCGCGCAGCACCGCCTACCCCCACTCCCCCGCCCCTTGCACCACCCCGCCGACCAGGACTAACGTCCGCCTCAACCGATACCGCTTCCCTCACAACTACGCAGATGCAAGGTTGAGCATCCCGTCGGCGGTGACCGTAGACACCCAGGCGATGGGCCGGGGCACAGCAGTAGCGGTCAGCAGCCGGTAGAAGTCGGTGCGGGGGACCTCAGCGGGGTCGAAGTCAACTCGCATAGTGATCGGTATCCATCAGCGGGACCGAGGGCCTGCGGGGCCCCAGGGCACGGGGCAGTCGCGGATTCGACGGAAGTGCCCGGAATCAGGGCCATCTGGTAGCAGTCACCTCTCACGCCTCCTGCGACGTGACGCAACCGGGAGCCGACCGCCGCAGCGCCGCCAGGTTGACACTCACCGCTCCGGCATCATGCTGCTGGCTCCCCGTTGTCTGCCGGAAGCGCCGTCCCCTCGTTGGCAGCCCACTCCACCGCCACACGGGATTCACCATTCCAGCGTGCTCCCTGGTACGGGGCCTTACGCACGGTCACGCGGTCGATGGCGAGGCGCAGGAGGCTGCGCCTCATGTCCAACTCTGCCGCTTCCCACGTTTCCCGCAACAGTTGGCCGTCGTCCACGATGCTCGTGTCGATGACAGCGCGCGGGGCCACGGCGTCCAAGTGCTTCTGTGCGGCATCCACGGCGTCGATCGCATCACGATGCAACGGAGTGAAATATCGGGCAGCCGGACCGTCGTACAACCCTGCCTGCCTGTCCACCATGAGACGCCCCAGGGACGATTCTGCAGCGTCGAGGGCTTCCCGTGCCCCCCCCCCCCCCCGCACCTCTTCGGTCTCCTCGGGGAGCGTCAGAGCCGCCCAGCGCTCTGCGATCTTGACCGCCAGGGCGTTGGCCGGTTCCAGCGCCGTGACGACGTTGAGCCAGCGGCCGACAACCTCCCTTTCGAGTGCGCCGGCGTACGCGGACGCCGGGGCCGGGCAGATGCCGCACGCCCGCTCCTTCTCGCACTTGTACGAGATCCCACGGAAGGTCATCGCGCGCTTGCACCCGTCACAGCGCAGCAGGTCCGTGAGGAGATGAGACGCCTTGCCAGGGCCCGGCGTTCCGTCACCGGCCAGCGGACGGACCTTGCCTGCCGCTACGCCCTGTGCCTGCCGCTGCCCGGCCTCATCCACCAGCTCAGTGCCCAGGCTGACGCGCTCCCCTGCCTCGTTCCGGTAGGCGACGAGCCGCCGCCCTTCCTTGATCACCTGCCATCCCGCATAGGCAGGGTGCGAGATGGTCCGGCTGATCGCTGCGTGCCGCCACGCACCTCCAGAAGGACCCGGAATGCCTCGCGCGTTCAGGTCACCGGAGATCGTCCGCGCAGATTCGCCAGCGCTCACCCGCCGGAAGATCTCCTGCACGACATGGCCCGGTCAGGGTCAGGCACGAGCCGACGGCGCTTGCCGACGATCTCTACGCGATAGCCGTACGGGGGCTGAGCCGTAACCCACTGCCCATCTTCCCGCTGCTGCTGCTTGGTCTCCCTCGTACGCGCGGAAAGCTGATCGCTGGATTCCTTGGCATCCATCGCCCGGTTCAAGATCCAGCGCTTGTCCCGCTCGTTCGCGGAGTCAAGGTTGTCGTACTCAAAGATCAGGCGGCCGGGCTCGGTGCCGTCTACCGGGTCGATCACGTCGAGGACAGCACGCGCACCCCGTCGGGAGAACCGGTCCACCATGTAGCACCACAGCGCCGAGGTTTCACGGTTCCGTAGCGCTGCCAGCGCCTTGTCGAAGTCGGGACGCTTGGCATCCGCCTTGTAGCCGGACGCCAGGTCCACCCACACATGGCGGACGGTGTAGCCGTTACGGTCGGCCCAGCGACGCCCGGATGCCTCCTGTGTGTCGGTGGACTGCTCTCGGCGATGGTCGTCCTCCCGCAAGTTCTTGCTCTTGCGCAGATAGAGGTCTATGAGAGGCTTCACGGCCATCAGGGGTGGTGCTCCTTGGTGCTCGGATTGCGCCGCCCCCTTGCCGTACGCGCCCTCTACCCTACGTGCAAGGTTCCTGGGCGGGTGTCGCACCGTCCGGGGACGGCCGCCCCGCCAAGCGGCCCGCGCTGCTGCCGTACGACGGCTGAACGCCCGGCGGCCACCGGCGGCGGCCCTGGAGGAACGTACAGCCGGGACCGGGGCGCTGGCCTGCGGAAAGCGACAGTAGACTCTGGTCATGTGACTGCTGTGACTGCGAAGCCCCGCATCCCCAATGTCCTGGCCGGCCGCTACGCCTCCACCGAGCTGGCCGTGCTGTGGTCCCCCGAGTACAAGGTCAAGCTGGAGCGGAAGCTGTGGCTCGCCGTTCTGCGCGCGCAGAAGGACCTGGGCGTGGAGGTCCCGGACGAGGCGTTGGCGGACTACGAGCGGGTCCTCGACACCGTCGACCTCGCCTCCATCGCGGAGCGCGAGAAGGTCACCCGGCACGACGTCAAGGCCCGGATCGAGGAGTTCAACGCCCTCGCCGGGCACGAGCAGGTCCACAAGGGGATGACCTCCCGCGACCTGACGGAGAACGTCGAGCAGCTGCAGGTGCGGCTGTCGCTGGAGCTGATGCGCGACCGCACGGTGGCCGTGCTGGCCCGTCTCGGGTCGCTCGCCGCCCAGCACGCCGAGCTGGTCATGGCCGGGCGCTCGCACAACGTCGCGGCGCAGGCCACCACCCTCGGCAAGCGGTGCGCGACCGCGGCGGACGAGCTGCTGGTGGCGTACGGGCGGCTGGAGGAGCTGCTGGCGCGCTACCCGCTGCGCGGCATCAAGGGTCCGGTCGGCACCGCACAGGACATGCTCGACCTGCTGGGCGGGGACACCGCGAAGCTCGCCGAGCTGGAGCAGCGGATCGCCGCCCACCTGGGCTTCGGCCGCGCCTTCACCTCCGTCGGCCAGGTCTACCCGCGCTCGCTCGACTACGACGTCGTGACCTCGCTGGTGCAGCTGGCCGCCGCGCCGTCCTCGCTCGCCAAGACGATCCGGCTGATGGCCGGTCACGAGCTGGTGACCGAGGGCTTCAAGCCCGGTCAGGTCGGCTCGTCGGCGATGCCGCACAAGATGAACACCCGCTCCTGCGAGCGCGTCAACGGCCTGATGGTGATCCTGCGCGGCTACGCCTCCATGACCGGTGAGCTGTCGGGCGACCAGTGGAACGAGGGCGATGTGTCCTGCTCCGTGGTCCGCCGGGTGGCGCTGCCCGACGCGTTCTTCGCGCTGGACGGTCTGCTGGAGACGTTCCTGACGGTGCTCGACGAGTTCGGTGCCTTCCCCGCCGTCGTCGCCCGTGAGCTGGACCGTTACCTGCCGTTCCTCGCCACCACCAAGGTGCTGATGGGCGCGGTGCGGGCCGGGGTGGGCCGCGAGGTGGCGCACGAGGCGATCAAGGAGAACGCGGTGGCGTCGGCGCTGGCCATGCGCGAGCAGGGCGTGGAGCGCAACGAACTCCTCGACAAGCTGGCCGCCGACTCCCGTATCCCGCTGGACCGTGCGCAGCTCGACGCGCTGATGGCCGACAAGCTGTCGTTCACCGGCGCCGCCGCCGACCAGGTCGCGTCGGTGGTGGAGCGGATCGGGAAGGTCGCCGGGGAGCACCCGGAGGCCGCGGCGTACACGCCCGGCGCGATCCTCTGACCGGGATCCGGAACCGTACCGCCGTGGGTTTCACCCCTGAGGAGCTGCAGGCCGCGCGCGGCCGTCATGTCCCCGACGTGACGGCGCCCGGCCTGCGGATCCTGTTCTGCGGTATCAACCCGTCCCTGATGACGGCGGTGACCGGGCACCACTTCGCCCGGCCCGGGAACCGCTTCTGGCCGGTGCTGCACGCGGCGGGTTTCACGCCGCGGCTGCTGGCCCCCGCCGAGCAGGGTGAGCTGCCCTCGTTCGGGGTGGGCATCACCAACGTCGTGGCGCGGGCGACCGCCCGGGCCGACGAGCTGACGGCGGAGGAGTTCCGCGAGGGCGGCCGCCTGCTGGCGGAGAAGGTGGCGCGGCTGCGCCCGCACTGGCTGGCCGTCGCGGGCGTCACCGCCTACCGCACCGCCTTCGGCGACCGCCACGCGGCCATCGGCCCGCAGGACCGCACCCTGGGCGCCACCCGCATCTGGGCGCTGCCCAACCCGAGCGGCCTCAACGCCCGGTGGACGGTGGCGGCGATGGCCGAGGAGTACGGACGGCTGCGCGAGGCGGCGTTCGGCGAGGAGGCCGTACCCACGGCCTGAGCCCGGCCGCGTACGACGTCCCGCGACAGTCTCCTCGGCGGGCCTTCGGGGCTCGCCGGGACCGCGCTCACCGGCTACGATCCGCCACACACCGAGGCGAGGAGACGGACGTTGGGGCGGCTCACCGGCGGGGACCCCTCCCTGCTGCGACGGATCAACTCGGCGGTGGTGCTGCACGCCCTGCGCGCCGCCGACTCCCCCACGCTCACCGATCTCGTGCAGGTGACGGGGTTGTCCCGGCCGACGGTCGAGGGCGTGGTCGAAGGGCTCATCGAGACCGGGCTGGTGGCCGAGGCGGCCGCCGAGGAGGGTGAGGCGCGCCGTCAGGGGCGGCCCGCGCGCCGGTTCCGGTTCCGGGCCGAGGCCGGGCATCTGCTGGGCATCGAGATCGGCCCGCACCGCGTCTCCGTCCTCCTGTCCGACCTCGGCGGACGCGTCATCGACTCCACGCAGCGGACGGTCGGCGAACGGGCCGGGGCCGACGAGCGGTTGGAGCGGGTGCGCACCGCCGTCGCCGAGCTGCTGCGCCGCGCCGGGGTACCGCGCCGCTCCCTGCGGGCCGTCGGTGTGGGCAGCCCCGGGATCGTGGAGGCGGACGGCACGGTACGGCTGGGCACCGCGCTGCCCGGCTGGACGGGACTGCGGCTCGGCGAACGGCTGCGCCGCTCGTTCCGCTGCCCGGTGCTGGTGGAGAACGACGCCAACGCGGCGGCCGTGGCCGAACACTGGAGCGGCGCGGCGACCGGCAGCGACGACATCGTCTTCGTCCTCGCGGGGCTGAGCCCGGGGGCCGGTGCGCTGATCGGCGGGCGGCTGCACCGGGGATTCGGCGGGGCGGCCGGGGAGCTCGGCGCGCTCCATCTGCTCGGGCGGGAGGCGACACCGGAGAAGCTGCTGTCGACGACCGGGAAGCCGCTGCATCCGCTCGACGAGACGCAGGTCGCCGAGGTGTTCGCGCTGGCCCACGAGGGCGACGCCCGGGCGCGCGAGGCGAGGGACCGGTTCCTGCAACGGCTGGTGCACCATGTGGCGGCGCTGGTGCTGGCGCTCGACCCGGAGCTGGTGGTGATCGGCGGCTGGGCGACCGGGCTCGCCGACGTCCTCGACCCGCTCCGCGACGAGCTGGCGCGTTACTGCCTGCGGCCCCCGCAGGTGGCACTGTCGGAGCTGGGCGAAACGGCGGTCGCCACCGGCGCACTGCGGCTGGCGCTCGATCATGTGGAGGGTGAACTCTTCGCCGTGGAAAGCACGGTGACGGGTCGTCGGTAGCGGCGCCCCCGCTGCACCGACCAGGAGTACGAGTGAGCCCCTGCCCGGCTGCGGGCAGGGGCGATGTCTCGTCCTGGCTCTCACGGCCTGTTACGTAGGGCCGCCACGTTCGATCATCTCGGCCTTTTCTTCGGCCTTTTCTTCGGCGTCCAGGACCCGGAATGTGGCGCGTGACCCCAGAATCAGGCGAATCCGGTACTGATCGCCCCCGTCACACGCCGACCCGTCGTGGCGGGTCCGCCCCCGGACACACCTCGGGCCCGTCCGCCGTGCGGTACGGGCCCGGGGGTGCGTCGTCGGTCAGCCGGCGAGCAGGGAGACCGCTTCGCTCTCGCCGAAGGTGAGGCGGCAGGTGTCGGCACGGTAGGTGGAGACCGCGACGGCGGCGGGGCGGCCACCGGAGACGTAGCGGGTGGTGACGACGAGGACGGGCGCGCCGGGCAGCCGGTCGAGCGCCTTGGCGTCCTCGGCGCTGGCCGATCCCAGTTCGACGGTGCGGTCCTGGCCCTCCAGCTCGTGGGCGGCCAGGGCATCCAGCACCGCGCGGGCCCGGGCCGGGGCGCTGACCGCGGCGATCTCCGCGCAGCCGGGGACCACCGCCGCCGGGATGTACAGCAGCTCGGCGGCTACGGGGCGCCCGGCGGTGACGCGGTTGCGGCGGACGACATGCACGGGCGCCCCCGCCTCGGCCTCCAGCAGGCGGGCGACGGGCGCCGGGACGGTGTCGGTGCTACCGGCGTCGGCGGGCTCCCAGTCGTCCCCGGCGGCGCCGGGCCAGGTGTGGCGGGCCGGGTCGACGGCGACGCCGACGCGCGGCGGGGCGACGGTGGTGCCCACGCCCCGGCGGCGCTGCAGTCGGCCCTCCAGCTCCAGCTGCTCCAGCGCCTGACGCAGCGTGGCGCGGGCGACGCCGAACCGGGCCGCGAGGTCACGTTCGTTGGGGAGGATCTCGCCGACGGAGAACTCCGAGTCCAGCGCCTCGCTGAGTACGGTCTTGAGGTGCCAGTACTTCGGCTCCGGCACCGTTTCGAGCTGCGTGGTCCCCACCCTGTCCTCCGCCTCGGCCGTTGCCCCGCAGGGCCGCTCTCCGCACCCGCTGTCCATGGGCGGACCGGTTATGAGCGCTTCTTTATTAAAGGTTGTTGCAGTATCGCCGACGATAGGCCGGGCCCCATCCTTGGTCAAGACCAATGGGCCAGGAGTGGAGGAATCGACGGGCGGGGCGCGATGACTCATCGCGCGGCCGGCGCGACGGCGTGCCGCGCGACGGGCTCCCGCCCCGCGCCGTACCGCCCGAACTCCCCGGCCCGGCGGCCGCATCCGCCGTACGAAGACCCCGGGCGGTCCGGATTCCGGTCGTCCCGGTCCGTGTAGCGGAGCCGTCAAGGTCGCCGCCGGTGGGTGGTCTTGGGTGCGGAGGCTTTGTCACCATGGCCCGGTGCGCGGTGGTGGCGGTCGGCCGGAGTTCACCGGGAGTTGGCCGACCGGGCACCGAGGCGCTGTACGAACGGGACGTCACCGAATGGGTGCGACTTCACGGAGGTATCTGATGGCACCGGGATCCGGCGGCGGATTCGGACGGCGGTCCCTGCTGCGCGGCGCCGCGGTGGGTTCCGCCGCGCTGGGCTCCGCCGCGCTGGCGCTGCCCATCTTGTCCTGCGCCGCGCCCGCGCAGGCCCGCAGCGGACGGCCCGTGGCCCGGTGGGGCACCCAGGTCGGCGAGGTGACGGCGACCTCGGGCCTGGTGTGGGTGCGCTCCGACCGCCCGGCCCGGATGATCGTCGAGACGGCGGCCACCGAGGCGTTCCGGAACGCCCGGACCTGGACCGGCCCGGTGGTCGGCGCCGGGACGGACTTCACCGGCGTCACCGCGGTGCACGGTCTGCCGCCGGGCGAGCAGATCCACTACCGGGTGCGGCTCGCCGACCCGGGCGATCCGCGGCGCTCCGGGGAGCCGGTGACCGGCACGTTCCGGACCGCTCCGGCGCACCGCCGCGACGGGGTGCGCTTCCTCTGGTCGGGCGATCTGGCCGGGCAGGGCTGGGGCATCAACCCCGACCGGGGCGGCTACCGCATCTACGCGGACATGCGCCGCCGCGATCCGGACTTCTTCCTGTGCAGCGGCGACAACATCTACGCCGACAACCCGATCGAGGCACAGGTCACGCTGCCCGACGGCCGGATCTGGCGGAACGTGACGACCGAGGAGAAGGCGAAGGTCGCCGAGACCACCGCCGAGTTCCGCGGCGCGTTCCGCTACAACCTCCAGGACCACAACCTGCGGGCGTTCAACGCCCAGGTGCCCACGATCACGCAGTGGGACGACCACGAGGTGCACAACAACTGGTACCCGGGACAGCTGCTGGACGACGACCGGTACACCGTCAAGGACGCCGATGTGCTGGCGGCGCGGTCGCTGCGGGCGTTCAGCGAGTACTTCCCGATCCGTACGCTGCGGCCCGGACACGAGGGGCGGGTGTACCGCGTGGTGCGGCACGGCCCGCTGCTGGACGTGTTCGTGCTGGACATGCGCCGCTACCGCGACGCCAACTCGCCGGGGCGGCAGACCGACGACCCGCAGGGCATCCTCGGCGCGGAGCAGCTGCGCTGGCTCAAGCGGGAGCTGTCGCGCTCGCGCGCGGTGTGGAAGGTCATCGCGTCGGACATGCCGCTGGGGCTGGTCGTGCCGGACGGCAAGGAGAACGTCGAGGCGGTGGCGCAGGGCGATCCGGGCGCGCCACTCGGCCGGGAGCTGCAACTGGCCGAACTGCTGCGGCACATCAAGCACCGGCGGATCACCGGCACGGTGTGGCTGACGACCGATGTGCACTACACCTCGGCGCAGCACTACGCGCCCGAGCGGGCGGCCTTCAAGGACTTCGAACCGTTCTGGGAGTTCGTGTCGGGGCCGCTGCACGCGGGCGGTTTCCCGGCGGTGAAGCTGGACGGCACGTTCGGCCCCCGGCAGGCTTTCGTGCAGGCGCCGGACCGCGCCAACACCTCGCCCGCGGAGTCGCCGCAGTACTTCGGCGAGATCGACATCGACGGCGGCAGCGGCGAGATGACCGTCCGGCTGCGGCGGGACAGTGGTCCGGGCGACGGACGGGAGGGCGATGACGTGCTCTTCAGCAAGGTGCTGCAACCGGGACGAGTAGGACAGTAAAGACCAATGCCGCGAATGCTCCCCTTGTCGCCCTTGCCTCCCTTGCCCCCCTTACCGGTTTTTACCCGTCGGACACAAGACGTTGGCGGCCAGGCAACACCGGGCGGCGAGGCTGGCGCCATGACCGACACCACCTCCGACACCTCCACCCGGCGGGGCCACCGGCGCCGGGACGCCGTCGCCCTGGCGGCGCCGTGCACCGCTGTCGCGGCCACGGCGACCGCCGCCGGGACCCTGCTCCACGGCCCGGCGGTGCCGCTGCTGCTCTGCGCCGTCGGGCTCGCCGCCACCTGGCCGGCCGTGGCCGGGCTGCGCTCCCGGCGGCCACGCCGCCACGATCCCGTGCCACCGCCGTCCGATACCGGCGCCGCGGCGCCGCTCGCCGCCCCGGGTGCCACGGCGCCCGCGGCGGAGACGGCGCTGTGGCGGATGCGCACCACCGTCCAGGACGCCCCGGGCAGCCTGGCCGCACTGTGCACGGCGCTGGCCGGGCACCGCGTGGACATCCTCAGCCTGCAGACCCATCCGCTCTCGGCGGGCACGGCCGATGAGTTCCTGCTCCGCGCCCCGGGGACGCTCACCCCGCAGGAGCTGACCGGCGCGGTGTCCGGTGCGGGCGGCACACACACCTGGCTGGAGCGGGCCGACGCACACGATCTGGTGGACGCGCCGGCCCGCATGCTGGGCCTGGCCACCCGTACGGCACTGGACTCCGCGGAACTGCCGCTGGCACTACGGCAGTTGCTGGGCCGGTGCACGATCCGTTCGGTACCGGCACGTCCGCTGCACGGGCGGCCCGCCGAGCCGCCGCCCGCCGAGGGCGTGCTGGAGGACCACCTCATGAAGTTCCGGGACGCCTCCGGGGGTTCCCTGATGGTCGAGAGGCCGCAGTTGCCGTTTACGCCCACCGAGTTCGCGCGGGTGCACGCACTGGTCGAGCTGGACCGCCGGCTGGGTCAGCGGATGCCGCCGCGCCGTGAGGTGCTGACGCTGCCCGAGGGCAACGATCTGACGATCCGCCGGGCCGGGCCGGACGACCTGGCGGCGGCCGTGGCGATGCACCGCCGCTGCTCACCGGCGACGCTGGCCCGGCGCTACCACGGTCCGGTCGGCGACGCGGACGCCTACCTGCGGCATCTGCTCGGCCCGCACCATGGCCGCACCCTCGCCGTGGAGACCGCGTCGGGCCGTCTGGTGGCGCTCGGGCATCTGCTGTGGGACGGCGACGAGACCGAGGTGGCGCTGCTGGTCGAGGACGCCTGGCAGCGCCGCGGCATCGGCGCGGACCTGCTGCGGCGTCTGGTGGCGATGGCCGGTGAGGCGGGCTGCGAAAGCGTCTACGCGATCACGCAGGCGTCCCACAGCGGGATGGTCGCGGCGATGCGGGGCCTGGGCCTGCCGCTCGACTACCAGATCGAGGAGGGCACCTTGGTGATCACCACCCGCCCGCAGGGCGAACCGGCCCTCCGCACCACCCGCCCGGCGACCACCTCCGGCGAGTCCCCGGGCCTGGGCTGACGGCCTCTTCCGGCAGGAGCCGGGCACGGCGGTCCCGCGGTGGCACCGGGACGCCACCATGCCTTCCCTGACGCGGGTTCAGGGTCCGGGCGCGCCCGTGCGCAGGCCGTCCATGACGAGGTCCAGCAGCCGGGCCGCGCGGGCCTGCCAGTCGCCGTGGGGGTCGAGCTGCCAGAGACCGGCGATGGCGAGGAGGAAGTCGTCGGGGGTGACGCCGGGGCGAATGGTCCCGGCGCGGGCGTTGGCGTCCAGGAGGAGCGCGACGGCGGCGGTGACCGGGGCGCGGCCGACTGCGGCGAGGCTGCCGGGGGCGCTGGCCTTGCGGATCGCCTCGGCGAGCCCCGCCTTCGCCATGGCGTGCCGGGCGAGGCGGTCCATCCATTCGCGGAGCGCCGCGTCGGGGGCGCGGGTCCGCAGGAGGTGGGCGGCGAGAGTGGCGACCCGGCCGACCTCATGGCGGTAGACCTCCAGCACCAGGCACTCCCGGTTGGGGAAGTTGCGGTAGAAGGTGGCCTGGCCGACACCGGCCCGCCGGGCGATGGCGCTGAGCGGGGTGCCGGCGTCGCGGGTGAGTTCGGTGAGTGCGGCGTCGAGGATGCGGTCGCGGTTGCGCCGGGCGTCCGAACGCAGAGCGGGTTCTCGCTTGTTGTCCACCCGTCCTCCTCCGGGAACGGCCGGCGGGACCTTGCTGCGCGCACAGCCGTCCGCTAGGTTTCCCCGATGTGGACAACTGTCCGCTCAGGTCCACCGTAGCGGCTGACGCGAGCGGTGTGGATGGGCAGGTCCGCCGGTGCGGCGGCCAGTTCCTGCCGCCCGGCGTCCCGGCCTCGTCCTTTCGCCCACGCCGACGCCCGTCCCAGCGGTGCACTCCCCTCCTGTGGGCCCGCCGTCCCGGCGCGGGAGCCCCGGCGGGCGGGAGAGCTTGACTTCCGGTCGACCACGCCGTCCTCCGGGCTTCCGGGCCCGGTCGCGGCCGCGCCTCACTCACGCGAAAGAAGGCTGACTCATGCCCCCATCGACGCCCTCGGAGTCGTCGGCGCCGTCCCCCACGTACAGCGACGTCTCCCTGCGCGTCAACGGGGAGACGTACGCCCTCCCCGTCGACCACCGCACCACGCTGCTCGACGCGCTGCGTGAGCGGCTCGACCTGACGGGCACCAAGAAGGGCTGTGACCACGGCCAGTGCGGTGCCTGCACGGTGCTGGTGGACGGGCGGCGGTCGCTGGCGTGTCTGCAGTTCGCGGTGGCCGCGCAGGGCCGGGAGGTCACCACCATCGAAGGGGTGGCCGACGGCGACCGGCTCCACCCCGTGCAGCAGGCGTTCCTCGATCTCGACGGCTACCAGTGCGGCTACTGCACGCCGGGCCAGATCTGTTCGGCGCTCGGGGTGATCGAGGAGCACGCGGCGGGCTGGCCCAGCGCGGTCACCGCCGACCTCCGCCCGGAGGCCGGTCCGGCGCCGCTGGACGCCGACGAGATCCGCGAGCGGATGAGCGGCAACCTCTGCCGCTGCGGCGCGTACGCGTCGATCGTCGAGGCGGTGGCCCGGGCCGCCGCGCCGGACGCGGGCGGTCCGCGTGCCGGTGCCTGCGGTACGGAGGTGACGGCGTGAGGGAGTTCGCCTACGAGCGGGCGGCCGATGTGGCCGGTGCGGTGACGCTGCTGGGGTCCGCCCCCGGGGCGCGGGCGCTGGGCGGCGGCACCAACCTCGTCGACCTGATGAAGGCCGGGGTGGAGCGGCCGCAGCTCCTCGTCGACGTACGGGAGTTGCCGCTCGACCGGATCGAGGGGGACGGGAACGGCGGGCTGCGGATCGGCGCGACCGTCACCAACAGCGAGCTGGCCGCCCATCCCGAGGTGCGGCGGCGGTATCCGGCGCTGGCGCAGGCGGTGCTGGCCGGAGCGTCGGGGCAGCTGCGCAACATGGCGACGGTCGGCGGGAACCTCCTCCAGCGCACCCGCTGCGGCTACTTCACCGACACCACCAAGGCGTGCAACCGGCGCTCCCCCGGCAGCGGCTGCCCGGCCGTCGCGGGCGAGCACCGCAACGGCGCGATCCTGGGCGCCTCGGAGCACTGCGTGGCCGTGCACCCGTCGGACATGGGGGTGGCGCTGGCCGCCTTCGACGCGGTGGTGGAGTACGAGACGGCTGAGGGTCCGGGCACGCTGCCGCTGGACGCGCTGTACCCGCCGGTGGGCGACGCCCCGCACCGGGAGACGGCGCTGCCGGAGGGTGCGCTGATCACCGGTCTGACGCTGCCGGACGCGCCGGTGGCGGCGCACTCGCGCTACCGCAAGGTGCGCGAACGGGCGTCGTACGCCTTCGCGATCGGCTCGCTGGCGGCGGCGCTCGACGTCCGCGACGGCGTGGTGCGCGACGTCCGGCTGGCGTTCGGCGCGGTCGCCTCCCGGCCGTGGCGGGCGCGGCAGGCCGAGGAGGCGCTGCGCGGCGGACCGGCCGACGCGGACGCGTTCGCCGCCGCGGCGGACGCGGAACTTGCGGCGGCGCGGGCGCTGCCCGGCAACGGATACAAGCTGACGTTGATGCGCAACCTCGTCGTGGCGGTCCTCGGCGAGCTGACCGAGGAGGCGGGCCGATGACGGTCGCGACGGGCACGGTGACGGGAAACCGCGCGGCAGGCGGCGCGGTGGGCACCGCGCACACCCGGTTGGAGGGCCGGGCGAAGGTCACCGGGGCCGCGCGGTACGCCGGGGAGGTGCCGTTCGCGGAACTGGCCCACGGACAGCTGGTGTTGTCGACCGTCGCGCGCGGCCGGATCACGGCGGTGGAGACGGACGCGGTACTGGCGATGCCCGGGGTCCTCAAGGTCCTGCACCACGGCAACGCGCCACGGCTGCAGGGCGATTACGTCGGCGGCCTCGGGAAGGCCGACCCGCTGCTCCAGGTCTTCCAGCACGAGCGGGTGCCGCATGTCGGGTGGCCGGTGGCGCTGGTCGTCGCCGAGACGCCGGAGCAGGCGCGGGAGGCCGCCGACGCGCTGGTCGTGCGGTACGCCACGGAGCCGCACGACGTGGCGTTCTCCGAGGCGCATCCGGCCGCGTACGGCACCGGCGCGGAGACGGGCGGCACGGCGGAGACCGAGAAGGCGCTCGATGCGTCCGAGGTCGTCGTGGACGCGCGGTACACCACGCCGGAGGAGCACCACCATCCGATGGAGCCGCATGCGGCGATGGCCCGCTGGGACGGCGGGCGGCTGGAGGTGGTGGACTCCAACCAGGGCAGCGCCTTCGTCGCGGACGAGCTGGCGAAGCTGTTCTCGCTCGACCCCGCGTCGGTGCGGGTGCGGTCGGAGCACGTCGGCGGGGCGTTCGGCGCGAAGGCGACGCGGCCGCATGTGGTGCTCGCCGCGATGGCCGCTACGGTGCTGCACCGGCCGGTACGGGTGGTGCTGACACGCCGCCAGCTGTTCTCGCTGGTGGGGTACCGCAGCCCGACGGTGCAGCGGGTGCGGCTGGGCGCGGACGCCGACGGGCGGCTGCGGGCCCTGGACCACCAGGCGTACTGCACCTCGTCGTCGTTCCGGGAGTTCATCGAGCGCAGCGCCGACTTCGGCCGGGTGATGTACGGGCCGGACGCCTACCGGTCGCAGAACCACGTGGTGCCGCTGGATGTGCCGACGCCCAGCTTCATGCGGGCGCCGGGCGAGGCGCCGGGGTCGTTCGCGCTGGAGTGCGCGATCGACGAGCTGGCCGAGAAGTGCGGTCTCGACCCGATCGCGCTGCGCTCTCGCAACGAACCCGAGGTGGGGGTGGTCTCCGGACTGCCGTTCAGCAGCCGCAATCTGCTGGCCTGCTTCGAGGAGGGCGCCCGGCGGTTCGGCTGGCCGGAGCGCGATCCGCGCCCCGGGGTGCGCCGCGAGGGGCGTTGGCTGCTGGGCAGCGGGACGGCCGCGGCGCGGTTCCCATCGGGGGCGGCGCCGTCGACGGCGGCGGTGACGGCGGAGGCGGACGGGACGTTCACGGTCCGGATCACCGCCGCGGACGTCGGGACGGGCGCGCGCACCGCGCTGGCCCTGATCGCGGCAGACGCCCTGGAGGTGGCGCCGGAGCGGATCCGGATCCGGATCGCGGACAGCGATTTCGGTCCGGCGATGGTGGCCGGCGGTTCGATGGGCACCCGTTCCTGGGCGTGGGCGATCGTCGAGGCGGTGCGGGCGCTGCGCGAGAAGCTGGCGCTGGGCGGCACCGTCCCGCCGCAGGGCCTCACCGCCCGGGCGGACACGGGTGCGTCGATCAGCGCGCTGTCCAAGAAGGAGCGGCACTCCTTCGGGGCGCAGTTCGCCGAGGTGGCGGTGGATGTCACCACCGGTGAGGTGCGGGTGCGGCGGATGCTGGGGATGTTCGCCGCCGGGCAGATCGTCAACCCGCTGACGGCACGCAGCCAGTTCCTCGGCGGGATGATCTGGGGCCTGTCGATGGCGCTGCACGAGGAGGCGGTACGGGACGGGGCGACCGGCGGGCACGTCGGCGCGGACCTCGCCGGATACCACATCGCCGCGCACGCCGACATCCCGCCGCTGGAGGCCGGTTGGGTCGATGATGTGGACGAGGACGACCCCGTCGGCATCAAGGGCATCGGGGAGATCGGCATCGTCGGCGCCGCGGCGGCCATCGCCAACGCGGTCTGGCACGCCACGGGCGTACGCCACCGCGACCTGCCGATCCGCCCGGACCGGGTGCTGGCGGCGGGGGCGGCGGAGCGGTCGGAGGGCGCGGGCGCCTGAGCCGTGACGTCCGAGCGTCGGGGCCCCGCGGGGGTGGCCCGGCCCCCCGCGGCCCCCCCGCCCGCGCGCCCCCGCCCCCGGGGGGGGGGGGGCGCCCCGGCGCCGCGGGGGGGGGGGGCGGGCGGGGCCCCCCCCCCCCCCCCCCCCCGGGGCCCCCCCCCCCCCCGCGCCCGGCCCCCGGGGCTTCCTCACCCCCGCCCGGCGGCCTCCCGGGCCACGCGCTCCAGCCTGTCCCGGTACTCCTCCCACCACGCCCCTTCTTCCGACGGCAGGTTGGTGTTGCCGTCGCGCATCCCGGCGGCGCCGTCGATCAGCTCGCGGACGATGTCCGCGTGACCGGCGTGCCGGTGGGTCTCGGCGGTCATGTGGAGCAGGACCTGGTGCAGCGTCACCTCGCGGCGCTCCTGCGGCCACCACGGCACCTGGCCGGTGGCGTCGAGCGGGAGCGCCGCGATGGTCGCGTCGGAGTGCTGCCACGCCCGCCGGTACAGCGCCACGATCTGCTCACGCTTCTCGTCCGCGGTGGCCCACATGCCGTCGTTCGGATCGGCGCCGTCCTCGATCCAGGGCATCGGCTCACCGGACGGACGGCCGAACGTCACGCCGAAATAACCGATTTCCCCGCTGGCGAGATGCTTGACCAGGCCCAGCAGATTGGTGCCGGTGGGCGTCAGGGGGCGGCGGATGTCGTACTCGTCCAGCCCGTCGAGCTTCCAGAGCAGGGCGTCGCGGGCGGCCTGCAGATAACGCAGGAGATCTGCCTTCGGCTTCGATGCGTCCATGCCGGGAAGTCTGCCACCCGGCACTGACAACGGCCCCGGAGCGCGCTCCCGGCCGCCCCGGCGCGGGTCCGTTCAGGAGGCCCGGCAGACGCAGAACGGCTGGCCGGACGGGTCCAGGAGGACGGTCCAACGGCCCTTTCCGGGCTGGTGGCCGGGCCGGGTGGCCCCGAGGGCGAGCAGGCGTTCCTCGGCGGCGGCGGGGTCCTCGAAGGCGAGGTCGAGGTGGAAGGGGAGTTCGTCCTGCGGCCAGGCGGGGGCGCGGAACGTGCGGGCGGTGTAGAAGACCAGGGTGCGGACGCCGTCGCCGATGAGGTGGGCGGCCGGGTTGCCGTCCTCGTCGTGGAAGGTGTGGCGGGTCTCCCAGCCGAGAGCGGCGGCGTAGAAGTCGGCGAGGGCCGCGCCGTCGGGGGCCCAGATTCCGGAGCCCATCAGGTTGCCGGTCGGGGTCGCCGGGGCGGAGGTGGCGGCGGTCGTCTGCGTCATGGGTGCGGTCCTTCGGGGCGGCACGGCGGCGCGGGAGACCTCGCACGGCGGCGGTGTCCCCGGCGCCCGGACACGTCGAGGATGCCTGCCCTTCAGGACGGTTTCTGTCCTGAAGGGCAGGGTACGGGCCCCGTTCCGACGGCTCGGGCCCGTACCCTGCCGGCCGGCCGCTACGCGATGCCGCCGTCCCGCAGACGCCGGTTGTCCAGGACCGCGACGGCGCGGCGGACCCGGATGGTCTCCGCCGCGTCGACCGTGGCGGTGACCGTGCCCGGTTCCGCACCGAGGCGGGCGCGGACGGTGCCGTCGGGGGCCACGAGCATGCTGTGCCCGATGCCGGTGGGCGCCTTGGTGGGGTGCTCGGAGTCGGCCGCCGGGTCCGGGGCGGACTGGCCGACGGCGGCGAGCCAGACGGTGGCGTCCAGCGCCCGGGCGCGGACGAGGAGTTCCCACTGGTCGCGTTTGCCGGGTCCGGCGCCCCAGGAGGCGGGGAGCACGCTGACGGTGGCCCCGGCGTCCGCATGCGCCCGGAACAGTTCGGGGAACCGCAGGTCGTAGCAGGTGGCGAGGCCGACGCGGACGTCGTCGACGTCGATGGTCACCACCCGGTCCCCGGCGGCGACGGTCTCGGACTCGCGGAAGCCGAACGCGTCGTAGAGGTGGATCTTGTCGTAGGAGTCGGCCACCCCGGGGCCGGTGGCCAGCAGGGTGTTGGCGACCCGGCCGCCGGGGGCGGGGGTGAACATCCCGGCGACGACGGTGATGCCGGCCGTCTGCGCGGCGCCGCGGACGCCGTCCGCCCACGGGCCGTCGAGCGGTTGGGCGACCGGACCGAGCGGGACGCCGAAGCGGCACATGGCCGCCTCGGGCAGGACGGCCAGCCGGGCGCCGTCGTCGGCGGCGCGGCGGACGTGCTCGGTGAGCAGGACGAGGTTCTGCCACGGGTTGTCCGTCGACGTCATCTGGCAGAGGGCGATACGCATGGGGCTCCGTTTCCTGGGCTCTGGTGCGGCACGTCCGGGGCGCGCGGGGCGCGGGGCGTGCCCGCAGCAGCATGGTGCCTCGCCGGGGCGGGGAACGGCAGCGGGGCCCTGGCCGAAAGGAGGCGACGGTCGCCGTCCGCCCGGGTCCGGCGCGGACCGCGACCGGCTCCGGCCCGGCCGCGCGCCCCGGAGCCACGCGAGCCCCCGGCGGCCCGCCACCTCACCGCCCCCTGTGGTGGCCGGGGCCGGCCGGAGACCGGCGCCTTGCCGAGCGAGGTGGCGTGCCAGGCGGTGCGGTCGCCGGGGACCGTCAGGCGGCCACCGGGTCGCCCGGCGGGACCGCCGCGGCCGCCGCGCTCAGCGCGTCGAGGACCGGCCGGAACAGCGGGTGGTCCTCGGCGCCGCGGCGGACGGCGGCGAAGACCCGGCGGGTCGCCGCGACACCGTCGACGGGCCGCACCGCGACCTGCGTGAGATCGGTGTCGCGCAGCGCCGAACGCGGCACCAGCGCCACCCCCGCCCCGGCACCGGCGAGCGTGACGACGGCCCGGAAGTCGTCGGACGAGTGCGCCAGCTCCGGGCGGAAACCCGCGTATTCGCAGGCCAGGACCATCACGTCATGGCAGGGGTTGCCCGGGTACGGGCCGATCCACGGGTCCTCGGCGAGCGCCGCCACCGGTACCGCCGCGGCGTGCGCGAGACGGTGGTCGCGCGGCAGCACCGCGTCGAACGGCTCGGCGTACAGCGGGACGCGCACCAGCCGCCGGTCCGCCGCGCTCGGCGCGCCGCGGTACTCGACGGCGACGGCGACATCGGCGCGCCCGTCGAGCACCATCGGCAGACTCTCGTCGCCCTCCGCGTCCCGCACCCGTACGACGATGCCCGGCGCGGCGGCGCGCAGCGTGGTGATGGCCGGGGCCACCACCACGCCGATGCCGGTGGCGAACGCGGCGACCGTGACCTCGCCCGCCGCGCCGCTGGTGTACGCCGCGACCTCCGCCTCGGCGCGCTCCAGCTCCGCGAGGACCGCCCCGGCGTGCCGCAGCAGGATCGCGCCGACCGGGGTGAGGCGTGCCCCCCGGTGGTCGCGGGCGAGGACCTTGTGGCCGGTCTCCTGCTCCAGCGCCGCGATCTGCTGGGAGACTGCGGAGGGCGTCAGGTACAGCGCCGCGGCTGCCGCGGTCACCGTGCGGTGGTCGGCCACCGCCTGGAGGGTGCGCAGCCGTCGTGCATCGATCACGGCACCGATTCTGCCAGGCGGGTCACTCCGCCGGAGCGGCCAGGGCCTCGCGGGCCTCGACGAAGGCGTCCACCGCGCGGTGCACGTCCGCGGTCGAGTGCGCGGCGGAGAGCTGGACGCGGATCCGGGCGGCGCCGTGCGGCACCACCGGGTACGAGAAACCGATGACGTAGACGCCGCGCTCCAGGAGGAGTTCGGCCATCCGGGCCGCCTCGGCCGCATCGCCGATCATGACGGGGGCGATGGGGTGGTCGCCCGGCAGCAGGTCGAAGCCCTCCTCGGTCATCCGGGAGCGGAACAGCGCGGTGTTCGCGGCGAGCTTCTCGCGCAGGTCACCGGCGGACTCCAGCAGGTCGAGGACCTTGAGGGAGGCGGCGGCGATGACCGGCGCCAGGCTGTTGGAGAACAGGTAGGGCCGGGAGCGCTGGCGCAGCAGGGCGACGATCTCGGCGCGGGCGGCGACATAGCCGCCGGAGGCGCCGCCGAGGGCCTTGCCGAGGGTCCCGGTGAGGATGTCGACGCGGTCCAGGACACCGTGCAGCTCCGGGGTGCCGCGGCCACCGTCGCCGACGAAGCCGACGGCGTGCGAGTCGTCGACCATCACCATCGCGTCGTAGCGGTCGGCGAGGTCGCAGATCTCCCGCAGCGGCGCGACATGGCCGTCCATGGAGAAGACGCCGTCGGTGACGACGAGGCGGCGGCGGGCGCCCGCGGCTTCCTTCAGCTGCGTCTCCAGTTCGGCGAGGTCGCGGTTGGCGTAGCGGAAGCGGCGGGCCTTCGACAGGCGGATGCCGTCGATGATGGAGGCGTGGTTGAGGGCGTCGGAGATGACCGCGTCCTCCGGGCCGAGGAGCGTTTCGAAGACGCCGCCGTTGGCGTCGAAGCAGGACGAGTAGAGGATCGTGTCCTCCTGGCCGAGGAACGCCGACAGTCGCGCCTCCAGCTCCTTGTGCACCTCCTGCGTCCCGCAGATGAAGCGGACGGAGGCCATGCCGTAGCCCCAGCGGTCCAGGGCGTCGCGGGCGGCGGCGATCACCTCGGGGTGGTCGGCGAGGCCGAGGTAGTTGTTGGCGCAGAAGTTGAGCACATCGCCGGGGCGGCCTTCCCCAAGCTCTCGGCTTCGCGCGAGCAGGGGAGACCCCACTGCGGTGACCTGCACGCTCGCGGACTGCGGGGTGGAGATGACGCGCTCGGGCTTGTGCAGTCCGGCGCTGCGGATCTCGTCGAGGTCGGCGCGCAGGCCGTCGCGTACGGAGTCGAACATGTCCAGTCCTTCGGGGTCGGGTACCGGGGCACGGAGGGGACGGTGGGGGCGGGGCCCGCCCGGCGGACGGCCGGGCCGCTCGGCGGGAGAACGGGAGGTCAGGCGGGAGAACCGGAGGTCAGACGGGAGAACCGGAGGTCAGGCGGGAGAACCGGAGGTCAGGCGGTCCAGTCGAGGATGACCTTGCCGCCGCGGCCGCTCGCCGCATCGGCGAACGCCGCCTCGTGGTCACGGTGGCCGTACCGGCCGGTGATCACGGGCGCGAGGTCGAGGCCGCCTTCGAGCAGCACCGACATCGCGTACCAGGTCTCGAACATCTCGCGGCCGTAGATGCCCTTGAGGGTGATCATCGAGGTGACGATGCGGGCCCAGTCGACGGGGAACTCGTCGGCGGGCAGACCGAGCATGGCGATGCGGCCGCCGTTGGTCATGTTGGCGATCATGTCGCGCAGCGCCTCGGGGCGGCCGGACATCTCCAGGCCGATGTCGAAGCCCTCGCGCAGCCCGACCTCCCGCTGGCCGTCGGCGACCGTCGCGCCCGCCACGTTCAGCGCGAGGCTGACGCCGATCTTCCGGGCCAGCTCCAGGCGTTCCTCGCTGACGTCGGTGATCACGACGTTGCGGGCACCGGCGTGCCGGGCGACGGCCGCCGCCATCAGCCCGATCGGCCCGGCGCCGGTGATCAACACGTCCTCGCCGACCAGCGGGAACGACAGCGCGGTGTGCACGGCGTTGCCGAACGGGTCGAAGATCGCGGCGACATCGAGGTCGACGGGCACCCGGTGCACCCACACGTTGGAGGCGGGCAGCGCGACGTACTCGGCGAACGCGCCGTCCCGTCCGACGCCGAGACCGACGGTGGCGCGGCACAGGTGGCGGCGCCCGGCCAGGCAGTTGCGGCACTTCCCGCACACCAGGTGGCCCTCGCCGCTGACCCGGTCACCGACGGCGATGTCGGCGACGTCCCGGCCGGTCTCCACGACCTCGCCGACGAACTCGTGGCCGACGATCAGCGGCGCGGCAACGGCCTGCTGCGCCCAGCCGTCCCAGTCGCGGATGTGCAGGTCGGTGCCGCAGATGCCGGTGCGCAACACCTTGATCAGCACATCGCCCGGCCCGACGGCCGGCTCCGGGACGTCCCGCAGCCGCAGCCCGGGCTCAGCCTTCTCCTTGACCAGCGCTTTCACCGAGGCGCCTCCTGTGCCGGTGACGGGCCCGGGCGCACCGTGAAGCGGCGGATCCGGGCAGGAAAAACCGGCACACGGCGGCGAACGCGGAGACCCGCGGCCGCTCGTGGCCGGACGCCTCACAATCTGCCGTCCGGTGGGCGCCGCGTCCATCGATCATTTCTTAAGCCGGGCAACAGAAGCGCTTCATCCGCCCCACCCGGCACACGGGTCCCGCGTCAGCGGGGCACTCCGGCGCGGCATCCTCGTCGGGCAGCGGACGCAGCGCCCCCACGACCGCGCCGATGCACACCTCGCGGGGTTCGGTACGGGTGCAGCTCTCCTCGGTGAGCCGGTCGACGCAGAGCACCTGGACGAAGCGGGGAACGGCTGCGCGCCTGAGCCGGGAGACGGGACGGGGCACCCGGCGAGGGCGGTCCTGCGCCGGGCAACGGGAAGCGGGGCCGGTACCCGCGTCCGGTGGCGGGGACCGGCGCCCTCGTCAGGAAGCCGGTCCGGCGTGCGGGTCGCCTCTCGCGTCAGCCGGCCAGGGCCTCGCCGTCGCCCTCCGGTGACCGGGACGGTTCGCGGCCGCTGCCCGGCTCCGCGTTCGGCCGGCCATCCGTACCGTCCGGGCCGCGCCGGTGCCGCGCGCCGCCTCCGGCCGCCTCCCCCGGGTCCGGCGCCGAACGGTCATCGAGAACGATGGTCAGCGGGGACCCGTCGGACGCGAGGACGGTCAGGGCCTGTTCGATGCGGAGGTAGAGCGTGGTGGCGAGCGGCAGGTCCCCGTCGCCGTCGTCATCGGCGGTCCGGATCCGGAAGAGGCTGATCAGCATCGCGATCAGGGAACGCCCCGACACCACGGCCGAGACCCGCCCCGCCCCCTCGTCGATGACCTCCGGCGGCATCCGGAAATGCCGGTGCCGCCCGGCGGTGGCGGAGACGAACTCCCATACGTCGCGGTGGCAGAAGAGCACCGTCGACGACACCCGCGCCGCCTGGAGCAGCAGGCGACGATGGGCCGTGCCGTCGGCGGGGGCGACAGCGGTGGACTCGGGGGCGGCGAGCGGGGTCACGGTCGCGTCCGGGGCGCTCTCGGGAGCCGCTTCCCCCTCCCCCGCCGTACGCTCGGCGATGCCGACCACGACCTCGCGCAGGGACGCCATCTCCTTCGCCAACTCACCGTATTTCACGGCGAGTTCACTCTCCTCCTGGCGCTCCCGCCGTTCCTCACGCGCGCGGGCGAGCTCGTCCTGCAAGGGCGCCACCGCCTCCTTCAGCACATCGGCGAGGGCGGCCCGCGGGGACGGGATCAGGGAGGCTTCCTGAGTGATGACGGCGGGCGCGGCGGGGACGGCGCCTGGGGTGGACGGTCCCGGAATCCCCCCGCAGACGGCCTCCGTCCCGGGAGCCGCTACGGATACGCGCGCCCTCTCACCGGGGCGATCGGCGGTCCCGTCATCGCCGCCCGGGTGCCCGGTACCGGCGTCGGCATCAGCCTCGGCACGCCCGCCACCTCCCGCAGACGAATCGGCCGCCCCCGCCTCGGCACTCGCCTGGCGATTCGCCTTCATGGACGGCCCCGGCTCGGCCGTCCGCAGCTTCACCAGCTCCTCATGAAGATCACCGAGCAGCCCCGTCAAGCTCTTCACGTCCTCCCCCAACGAACCGAGGGCGGCCGTCACTTCCCCCTGCACATCCACCGTCGAGGACGGGCCCGCCTCCTCGGCCTTCGCCTTCAGGGAGCCGACGTTCCGCCCGACGGCACGCAGCTCCTCACGCACACCGGACAGCGCCTTCAGTGTGGCCTCCCCTTGCGCCACGCCGTCCAGCTTCGCCAGCACCTCCTTGTGCGCCAGCTCCCGTCCGGTCGCCAGTCGCTCCACCCCCTTGCCCAGGGTGTCCCGTACGTCGTTCCCGGTGTGCACGACCGTGGTGTGCAGCATGGTCAACGCCTGGGTGATGTCTCCGCCCCTCAAGGCCAAGCCCTCCTCGCCTTTTCTTACGTTGCGTATGCGGCCAATCTCCCTCCGTACTCTCCTGTACGGCCGCCCGAGGCGAGGGCGGATCGGGGCAACTGCGCTGGTCAACGACATGATCGCGCCCCGATTGGCGTGATCGGCACCGGCGCGGGGGGCGCACACGGACGGATCGCGGGGACGGGCGGGCGCCTGAGACGGACGCGGGCGGGGGCCGCGGCGCACGGGCCCCTCCACGGCGGCAGGCGGGGTACGGGCCCGACGGCGGACCGGACGGCGTACGGCGGACCGGACGGTGTACGGCGGGCTCCGGCCCTCGGTGGAGTCCGTTACGCCGCCCCGCTCGCGGAGGTGCGGCAGTCCGGGTGGCCCCAGCCGTCCGGGTTCTTGGCGATGGTTTCGCCCGCGGCGTACGAGCGGCCGCAGCGGCAGCGGCCGGGGAACTTCGCCTTCAGCGTCCGGGACGCGCCGCCCCCGGAGCCGCGCGTGCGGGTGGCGCCGCCGCTGCGGCGGACCGGCTTGGTGCGGGCAGCGGCGGGCGAGGACGGTGGCGGTTCCGGGGATCCCTGCGCGCTGCCCGCGGGCTCCTGGTCGGTCGCGGCGCGGCTCGCGGCGCGGTCGGCGAAGTCGTTGAGCCGGTCGCCGTCCACCTGGTGCGCGGGGACGTAGCGGAACGTGACGGAGCGGTCGGTCAGCAGCACGTCGATGCGCACCACCAGCTCCTGGTTGGCGACCGGCTTGCCCGCGGCGGTCTTCCAGCCCTTGCGCTTCCAGCCGGGCAGCCAGGTCGTGACCGCCTTCATCGCGTACTGCGAGTCCATCCGGATTTCGAGCGGGACCTCCGGGTCGGCGTGGGTCAGCAGCCGCTCCAGGGCGGTCAGCTCGGCGACGTTGTTGGTCGCCGTGCCCAGCGGTCCGGCCTCCCATACGGCCGGGTCGCCGGCTTCGTCGGCGATGACCCAGGCCCAGCCCGCCGGTCCCGGATTTCCTTTCGACGCCCCGTCACACGCGGCGATAACGCGTTCAGCCATGCCCCGATCATCCCAGGCCGACGGGATGCCGGACGCCACGCCCCCGCCCGCGGCCCGCACCGTGACTCAGCGCGCCGGGCCGGTGGCAGGACGCCAGGGCCAGCCGTGGCGCGCGTCCTGTCCATGGGACCGTGGCGTCCGCCCGTACCGTTCGGCGGCGTGGCGGGCGCCGTCCGGGACGCCCGGTCATACCGGTACGGCACCGGGCCGGGCCCGCCGGGAAGGGCGCCCCCTACGGGTGGAAGGTCTCCGACAGGCGGGGCGGCGCGGCCTGTTGCCAGGAGTCGGCCAGGATGTCCCGGAGTTCGCTCTCGTCCTCCAGGGCGGCGAGCCGGACCCGTACCCAGTGGGAGCCGGCCTCGTGCGGCGGGACCCAGAACTTCTCCGGCTCCGCCGCGATCAGCTCCGCGCGCTCGTGCATCGGGCAGCGGACGGCGAACGACGTCTCGTCGTCCGGCACGGTGACGAACATCTTCCCGGCGACCCGGAAGGTCGGCATCCCCCACGCCAGCCGCTCCTCCGTCCCGGGGAACGAGAGCGCGATACGGCGTACGTCGTCGGAGTCGGGCTGGCCCTGGGCGTCGGTCATGCCCCGAGGTTACGAGGGCGGCGCGGGCGCGCGCACGACGGGAGGCCGGCGCCCGCGCGGGTGGCGTACGGGCCCCGGAACGGGTCCAGTTGTCCGCAGGTGGACCGGGCCGCGGCCGCGCGCACCGGCCTAGCGTGACGGTGAACCGAAGAATGGAGCCCTGATGCACCCTCGTCTCGCCGACGACCTGTCCGACCTTCCCGCCCTGCTGGAGGCCGCGCGGGAACGCGCCGTGGCCTTCTTGGACGGGCTGCCCGAGCGCCCGGTGGTCCCGGTCTGGCAGGCGCCGCCGGAGGCACCGCTGCCGGAGTACGGGACGGGGCTGCGGGACGCGCTGGCCGAGTTCGGGGACCACTGGGAGCCGGGGCTGTCGGCGAGCGCGGGGCCGCGGTACCTCGGGTTCGTGACGGGCGGGGCGACGCCCGCGGCGCTGGCCGGTGACTGGCTGACCGCCACCGCCGACCAGAACTCCAACACCTCGTTGGACGGCGCGGGCCAGCTGTTGGAGCGGCGCACCGTGGGCTGGCTGCGGGAGCTGTTCGGCCTGTCGGACGCGCACACGGGGACGTTCGTGAGCGGGGCGACGATGTCGAACACCGTCGGCCTCGCGGTGGCCCGCGAATGGCTCGGGGAACGGCGCGGCGTCTCCCCGGCGCGCAGCGGTGCGGCGGCGCTCGGCCCCGTACGGGTGCTGTCGGGGGCCGCGCACTCGAGCGCGGCCAAGGGACTGTCCATGCTGGGGCTCGGGCGGGACGCGCTGGTGCCGGTGGCGACGCTGCCGGGGCGGGAGGCCGTCGATGTCGGTGCGCTGGAGCGGGAGTTGGCACGGCAGGACGGGCCGTGTGTCGTCGTGGCGAACGCCGGGACCGTCAACACCGTCGACTTCGACGATCTGACGGCCGTCGCCGCGCTGCGCGACCGCTACGGCTTCTGGCTGCACGTCGACGCCGCGTTCGGTGCCTTCGCCGCCCTCTCCCCCGCGTCGGCGCATCTGGTGGCCGGGCTGGATCTGGCGGACTCGGTCTGCGTGGACCTGCACAAGTGGCTCAATGTGCCGTATGACAGCGCGGTGCAGTTCACCCGGCGGCCGGATCTGCAGGCAGAGGTGTTCCGCAACGCCGCGGCGTACCTGGGGCCGCTGGGCGCGGAGCCGGACCTCGTCCATCTGACGCCGGAGAACTCGCACCGCCTGCGGGCGCTCGCCACGTGGTTCACCCTGCGGGCCTACGGGCGGGACGGGTACCGGGAGATCGTCGAACGGTGCGTGGCCGGGGCCCGGACGCTGGGGCGGGCGGTGGACGCGGCGCCGGGGCTGCGGCTGCTGGCGCCGGTGCGGCTGAACGTCGTCTGCTTCACGCTGACCGGCGAACCGACGGCCCAGCGGCTGCGGACGCTCGCGGACGCGGTCTCCCCCGAGGTCTTCGTGACGCCGACGGTGTACGACGGAACCCCCGCGCTGCGGGCCGCCTTCAGCAACTGGCGCACCGGCGAGGCGGATGTGACCCGCATCGCGGCCGCACTGGAGGCGGCGGCCCGAAAGCTCTCGGACCAGGAGGCATAACCACACTGCCCTCCGGCGGAGGTACGCGCCTCGTCGGCGCCACACCCCGGAGAGGGCCCGCACCCCGGCCCGGCGGCGCACCCCGCCGGGCCGGCGGCGTGCCTGGAGCGTGGCGTCGAGGGCGGCATCGGTGGTCATGCTTCCGACCGTAGCGCCCGGGTCTGACAACGTTGTTCGGCCCGGGACGGCGGCCGGGCGGTGATCGGTGGGCGCCGCGAGAGGCTAGACTTGCTGGATACAAGCAATATGCCGGGTCGGCCGATGTGCGCCGACGCACTTCGCAAGGATTCATCATGAGCAAGGGGACGGTCCCCCCTGACGGCCGCACGGACGAGCGGGTCACGGCCTCCTCCGGACTGGACGTGGCAGCCGCCGGACTGGGATCGGAAATCGTGCGGTTCACGCGCCTCATCGCGGCGTGGAAGCAGCGCGCGAAGAACGACGCGAGCGCCGCCGACCGCGTGCTGCTGGCCCGGCTGGTGCTCGGTGGCGACCGACGGGCGACCGATCTGGCCGCCGATGCGTTCCTGGACCTGTCGACGGTCAGCCGTCAGGTACGGGCGCTGGTCGACCGGGGACTCGTCGAACGGCGGCCGGACCCGGACGACCGGCGGGGCACGCTGCTGAGCGCCACCCCGTCCGGCCGGGACACCTTCGAGCACTACCGGCGTCAGCGCGACGCCGAACTGGCCAGGCTGCTGGAGCCATGGACGCCGCAGGACCGGGCGGACCTGATCCGGCTGCTGGGCCGCCTCAACAACGACTTGGTGGAACACCAACACGCGCGACCGTGCTCCGGGGGAGACCAGGGCAGCGCCGCGCAACAGGGAGAGCACAGCGCATGAGCACATCCACCTCCCCACCCACGGCGGGGGCCATGGAGATACCGGGGACAGGTGTCCTCACCCACCGTCAGATCCTGACCATCCTCAGCGGACTCATGCTGGGGATGTTCCTGGCGGCGCTCGACCAGACCATCGTCAGTACGTCCATCCGGACCATCGCCGACGACCTGCACGGACTGAGCCAGCAGGCGTGGGCGACCACCGCGTACCTCATCACCTCGACGATCTCCACACCGCTCTACGGCAAGCTGTCCGACCTGCACGGCCGTAAGCCGTACTACCTGACGGCGATCAGCGTCTTCGTCGCCGGTTCGGTGGCGTGCACGTTCTCCACCTCGATGACCGAACTCGCGGCGTTCCGCGCGGTGCAGGGCCTGGGCGCGGGCGGTCTGATGTCGCTGGCGCTGGCCATCATCGGCGACGTCGTACCGCCCCGCGAACGGGCCCGCTACCAGGGCTACATGCTGGGTACCTTCGCCACCTCCAGCGTGGCGGGCCCGCTGATCGGCGGCGCGCTGGCCGGGCAGGAGCACCTGCTGGGCATCACCGGCTGGCGCTGGGTGTTCCTGGTGAACGTGCCGATCGGCATCATCGCGCTGTTCGTCGTCGCGAAGGTCCTCAACATCCCGCACACGCGGCGCGACCACCGCATCGACTGGTGGGGCGCGCTGACCATCGCGGTCGGCGTCGTCCCGCTGCTGCTCGTCGCCGAACAGGGCCGTGAGTGGGGCTGGGGCTCGAACACCTCGATCGCCTGCTATGTCATCGGCGGCGTCGGCATCATCGCGTGGATCTTCGTCGAGCGGTGGATCGGGGACGATGCGCTGATCCCGATGCGGCTCTTCCGCAACAGCACGTTCAGCATGACGAGCCTGCTGTCCGTGCTGATCGGTATGGGGATGTTCGGCGGGATGCTGATGATCCCGCAGTACCTCCAGATCGTGAAGGGCGCGAGCCCCACCCGCTCGGGCCTGGAGATGCTGCCGCTGATGGCGGGCATGCTGATCGCTTCCGTCGCGTCCGGCCAGATCACCTCGAAGACCGGCCGCTACAAGATCTTCCCGATCATCGGTACGGCGCTGATGGTCGCGGCGATGCTGCTGTTCCACTTCCAGGTGCAGTGGGACACCGCGCTGTGGGAGACGATGCTCTACATGCTCGTCTTCGGCCTGGGGCTGGGCGGTTGCATGCAGACGCTGGTGCTGGCGGTGCAGAACGCCGTGCCGCCGCGGGACATGGGCGTGGCGACCGCGTCGTCGACGTTCTTCCGGCAGATGGGCGCCACCGCCGGTACCGCGATCTTCCTGTCGGTGCTGTTCAGCACCGTCGGCGACAAGATCGCGGACGCGTTCGGCTCGGCCGTGCGGAGCGAGCAGTTCCAGGCGGCGCTGCACGACCCGGCCGTCCTCCGGGACCCGGCCAACAAGCCGGTCCTCGACATGCTCAAGGCGCCCGGTGGCGGCGGGAACTCCTCCGGTGTGCTCAGCGACTCGTCGTTCATCCAGCATCTGGACCCGCGGCTGGCCGAGCCGTTCAAGCGCGGCTTCGCCGACTCGATGCACACGGTCTTCCTGATGGGCGCGATCGTCGTCGCGGTGGCGTTCCTGCTGGTGCTGTTCATCAAGGAGGTGCCGCTGCGGCAGATCTCCGGTCTGCAGGCGCGCGCCCAGGCCGACGCGGAGGCCGCCGGAACCGCCGGCGAGGCCGGATCGGGCAAGGGCGCCGACGGCAGCACGGAAGCCGAGGCCACCGCCGCGCAGGCGCCGCCCGTCGAGTCCGCGCCCGTGGACGTGTCGGGCCCCTGTGTCGAGGGCACCGTGCACGACGGCGGCGGCGCCCCGGTGGCGCAGGCCGTGGTCACGCTGATCGATGTCGGTGGGCGGCAGTTGGGCCGTACCGCCACCGGGGACGACGGCCGCTACGTGCTGGCCGTGCCGGGCGCCGGGACGTATGTCCTGATCGGCTCGGCGGGCGCCCGGCAGCCGCAGGCGGCGACGGTCGTGGTGACGGACGAGCCGGTGCGGTTCGATCTGGCGCTCGGCGGCACGGCCGGACTCTCCGGAGAGGTCGTCGCGGATCTGGACAGCGCTCCGCTGCCGGGCGCGCTGGTGGTCGCCACGGATGTCCGCGGTGAGGTCGTGGCGTCCGGTATCGCCGGTGCGGACGGCGGCTTCGCCTTCGGGGAGCTGGCGCAGGGCGGCTACACCCTCGCGGTCAGCGCCGAGGGGCACCGCCCGGCCGCCCTCCCGGTGGAGGTCACGCCCGGCGGCCGCAACCGCTACGAGATCCGGCTGTCGCCCGGCGCCCGCATCCGGGGCACGGTGCGGTCCACGCACCACGGCCCGCTGGGCGACGCCCGGGTGACGCTGCTGGACCCCGCGGGCAATGTCGTGGGGACGGCGACGACCGGCGGTGACGGCGCGTACGCCTTCACCGACCTCGACCAGGGCACCTACACGGTGATCGCCAGCGGTTATCCGCCGGTCGCCGCGCCGCTGCGGGTGGACACCGACGGGCGCACCGAGTTGGACATCGACCTCGGTCACGACGCGGTCGGCTGACCGGCCGCCGACGGGACTCCGGGCCCGGCTCCTCCTGAAGGGGCCGGGCCCTTTCCTGTCCACGGCCCTGCGCCCCCCGAACCGCGACGCGCGGCGACACCCCTCACCCTCCGCATTCCTCCATCGACACGCAAACCACACGAAACTCACCCCAAACGCGCACTCTTTGTGGCCATCAAATCACTCTCTGTGTAACGTCGAAGGGTGGCCGCGGAGTTCCGGATCCGGCGCGGCCGGTCACCACTTGTCAGTCATCCGTCGTCTGTCGCGGCCTCCCGCACGGTGCGGGAGGTCTGACGAGTTCCCGTGGAGGGCATATGAAGAGCGGCATCGTGAAGTGGTTCAACGCGGAGAAGGGGTACGGCTTCATCCAGCAGGACGGCGGCGGCCCCGACGTCTTCGCCCACTACTCCCACATCAACGCCACCGGGTTCCGGGAGCTGCGGGAGGGACAGGCCGTCACCTTCGATGTCACCGAGGGCCACAAGGGCCCGCAGGCCGAGAACATCGTCGTCGCCTGAACCACCACCCGGTCCCCTTTCCCCGGTCCCGTCGCCGCCCGTTCCCCGTACGGCCCCGCCCGCGTCCGCGCGATCATCCGGTGCCGTCCGATGGAAGAATGCGACTCCACGGCCCCGGGGAAAGGTGAACAGGGTGGAATCTCCAGTTCCGAGCGTGCTGTGCGATGTCGGCGCGCTCGCCGCGGATGCCTCGGGCGGCGCCGCGGTGCGGTGGAAGCTTGCCGAGTCCGGGCGCCAGCTCGACGCCAATGTCGTCCACCTGACGGCCGGGCAGCGCGTGGCCGCGCACACCGAACCGGACCTGGACGTTCTCCTCCTCGTCCTCGCCGGGGGCGGCACCCTGGAATCCGCCGGGCCGGACGAGGCGCTGGCCGCGGACGGTCTGGTGTGGCTGCCGCACGGCTCCCGCCGCGCCCTCGTCGCGGGCGCGGCGGGCCTGTCGTATCTCACCGTGCACCGCCGCCGCCCCGGCATGCGGATCGGCAGCCGTCCACCGGGCGCGGCGGGACCGGCCGTCGGCTGACGCCGCGCGCCGGGCCGTCGGCGGCCGCTCCGTCAGGGCGCGGCGGTGTGGTCGGGGTGGCCGTGGGTGCGGCGGGTTTCCTTGAGTTCCGCTTCGTGGACGTGTTCGCGGCCCGCGACGAGTACGTCGCGCACCCGCTCCTCGACGGCGGTGAAGGGCCGGTAGTAGGTGGCGTTGTACTCCTCGACCACCTGGAACGTCCACCGGCCCGGAAGGACGTTCCGCCCGACGATCTCCCGCTCGACCAGCTCGGCCAGATCGAGGTGTCCGGCCGCCCGCAGCTGGTGGACGCTCTCCCCCACCGTGCGGTCGGCGCCGCCGGTGAGCTGGTGGAAGGCGTAGAGGTGGCCGCGGGCCCGTTCGACGGTCTCCAGGGCTTCCGAGAGGGTTCCCAACGCCCGGACCGTGGCGTCGCTGACCCCCTCGGGCCTGCGGTGGGCGGGGTCCGGGCCGGGCCGGTCGGCGTCGTGCGGTACGGAGTGACTGCTCATGCCCCTCCTCTGCCCCGGATCCCGGCGACTGTCCGCACCGGTGCGGCCACCGGAGTGAACGCCGCCGTCCCCTGGGCCCACGGGGCCGCCCTGCGGCGACCGGCCGCCGGTGCCAGACTTGAGGAACTGCGCCCGGCCGCCGGCCGGTGCCCCCGTCACCCGAGGGGGAATTCATGACTTGGGCTTCCTGGACCACCGTCGGCATCCACGCGCGGCCGGGCACCGTCCGCACCGTGGAGGCGGGTGTGCTCGACGGTGATGTGACCATCCATACGACCTGGTCGGAGGAGCAGGCGCATGTGGCGGTGCAGTACACCGGTGCCACGGACTGGTTCACGATGATCGGCAGTCCCGTCCCCTGCTTCTCCGAGGAGGACAGCCGCAGCTTCCACCAGGCGGTGGTGGAGGCGGTACGCGGCGGCGAGGACGCGGAACGGAAGCTGCAGAGGCTTTTCGAGCGGTAGGAGCGCAGGTCAGCTGCTCTGTCGCGCGCTCCACGGCCCTGCCCGGCGGCCGGGCGGGGGCCGGTTCCGATATTCCGTCGCTCGTGTGCGCCTCGCGCGGTACGGTCGCGGCGTCCGCCCGCCGCCGGGAGTCCGTGGATCCGTCCGCGGCCGCCCCGGCGGTTCCCCTGCCGAGAGGTGGTTTCGTCGATGGCCTGCCGTATCAGTGAGCTGGTGCTCAGTTGCCGCGACCCGGAGGCACTGGCGCGGTTCTGGTGCGAGGTCCTGGACTTCGTCGTACTCGACCGCGACGGGGACGCCCTGGAGATCGGGCCGCGCGAGGGGTTCGGCGGCGCGCAGCCGACGATCATCCTCCTCCGCACCGACGAACCGCCGAAGGGACAGCTCCGGCTGCACATCGACGTCAACGCCACCGACCGCGATCAGGACGCCGAGCTGGCACGCCTCCTGGCCGCCGGGGCCGTACGCGTCGACATCGGTCAGCCCGAGGAGGCGTCCTGGCACGTCCTCGCCGACCCCGAAGGCAATGAGTTCTGCCTGCTCAAGGCACGCCTCAACCCGCTCTGACACCCTTGCTCGGCAGGAGAACCGCCCCCGCCGCCCACAGCTCGTACGGCCCTCGCCCCTCCGTGCCGCGTGCGCTCCCGGTCGTCCTCGGCGATCCGGGCCCGTGGGCGGCGCGTGGCCTCTACCGTCCCTGGGGAGCGACGGCTTCGGGCCCGCCGGGCCGGTCGCGGGACGAGAGAGGGATGCCATGCCGCGGACGCGTACGGAGCACGACTTCCTTGTGGTGGGGGCCGGTTCGGCCGGGAGTGTGCTGATCCGGAGACTGCTGGACCAGGGGTACTCCGTGCAGGTGCTGGAGGCCGGGCCACCGGACGACGACGCGCGGGTGCACAGCCCGCAGGGTGGCCCGCGCTGCTCGGGTCCGCGCTGGACTGGGCGGCCGCTGGTCGACGCGGTGGAGCTGAGCCGGGAGATCGGCGGGCAGCGGGCGTTCGACGCCTGGCGCAAGGCGGAGGTGGCGCCGGGTCCGGAGGCCCGTACCCGGGACGATCTGCGGGCGTATGTGCGGCGGGCGGTGGGGACGTACCACCACCAGGTGGGCACCTGCCGTATGGGGCGGGGCGCGGAGGCGGTGGTCGATCCGTCGCTGCGGGTGTACGGCGTGGCGGGGCTGCGGGTGGCGGACGCGTCGGTGATGCCGTCGGTGCCGTCCGGGAACACCAACGCCCCGACGATCATGATCGGGGAGAAGGCGGCGGAGAGGGTCCTCGCGGACGCGGGCTGAGGAGGCGAGCTGAGGAGGCGAGCCGGGGCCGTGCGGTACGGCCCCGTCGGGGCACGCGGGCGCGCTCCGCTCCGCCCGGCTCCGCGCTGCCCGGCTCCGCTCCGCCCGGCGCCGCTCCGCCCGGCGCCGCGCTGCCACGGTGCCGGGCGGGGCGGCACTCAGTGGTCCCGGTCCCGGAGGTCCTTGATGCGGCGGATCTTGCCCACCGAGCGCTCCAGGGTCTCCGGTTCGACGATCGTCACCTCGACCGTGACGCCCACGCCGTCCTTGACGCCCTTGGCGATCTGCGCGGCCGCGGCCGTGCGCGCCTCGGGGGCGGCGCCCTGCCGTGCCTCGACGAGGACGGCCATATGGTCCATGCGGTCGCGGCGGCTCAGCCGTATCTGGAAGTGCGGGGCGACGCCGGGGGCGGCCAGGACGATTTCCTCGATCTGACTGGGGAAGACGTTCACCCCGCGCAGGATGATCATGTCGTCGCAGCGGCCGGTGATCTTCTCGATCCGGCGGAAGGCGGGGCGGGCGGTGCCGGGCAGCAGGCGGGTCAGGTCGTGCGTGCGGTAGCGGATGACTGGCAGCGCCTCCTTGGTCAGGGAGGTGAAGGTCAGCTCGCCGCGCCCGCCGTCGGGCACGGACTCGCCGGTGAGCGGGTCGACGATCTCGGGGTAGAAGTGGTCCTCCCAGACGTGCAGACCGTCCTTGGTGTCGACGCACTCCTGGGCGACGCCGGGGCCGCAGACCTCGGAGAGGCCGTAGATGTCGACGGCGTGGAGATCCATCCGCTCCTCGATCTCGCGCCGGATGCCCTCCGTCCACGGCTCGGCGCCGAAAACCCCGATCCGCAGGGAGGTGGTGCGCGGATCGATGCCCTGCCGCTCGAACTCGTCGAGGAGGGTGAGCATGTAGGACGGGGTGACCATGATGATCTCGGGGCGGAAGTCCTGGATGATCTGCACCTGGCGCGCGGTCATCCCGCCGGACGCCGGGATGACCGTACAGCCGGCCCGCTCGGCGCCGTAGTGGGCGCCGAGACCGCCGGTGAACAGGCCGTATCCGTAGGAGATGTGCACCTTGTCCCCGGGGCGGGCGCCCGCGGCGCGCAGCGAGCGGGCGACGACGTCGGCCCACATGGACAGGTCGTTGTCGGTGTAGCCCACCACGGTGGGGCGGCCGGTGGTCCCGCTGGAGGCGTGGACGCGGCGCACCTCGGACATCGGCACGGCGAACATCCCGAAGGGGTAGGTGTCCCGCAGGTCCGCCTTGGTGGTGAACGGGAAGCGTGCGAGGTCCTCCAGGGTGCGGCAGTCCTCGGGCCGGACCCCGGCGCGGTCGAACTTGGTGCGGTACAGCTCGACGTGGTCGTACGCGTGGCGCAGCGTCGCGCGCAGCCGGTGGAGCTGGACGGCGCGCAGCTCCTCGCGGGTCATCCGCTCGCCGGCGTCCAGCAGGGCGTCCGGCAGGGGCTCCCCGAGACGGGGGGCTCCAGTGGCCCGGGCCGTCGGTTCGCTGCTCATCGCGGCTCCTTCGTCGTCGTTCTGCGGATGCTGCGGCTGCGGCCGCGGAATTCCGCGATCACCTCGTCGGCACGGCGGATGGTCACGTCGTAGAGGCCGCTGCGGCCGAAGCGGGTGCGCTCCACCGCGGTCGCGTGCAGGACGTCGCCTTCGTGCGCGGGGGCGACGAAGTCGATGTCGGCGGCGGCCGCGACGGTGACCGGACCGTGACTGTTGCAGGCGCAGGCGAACGCGGTGTCGGCCAGCAGGAAGAGGCAGCCGCCGTGCGCGGTGCCGTGACCGTTGACCATCGACGCGGTCACCGTCATCCGCAGCAGGGCGTGTCCTTCGCCGTGCGTCAGCAACTCGATGCCCATGGCGCGGGACGCCTGGTCCGCGGCGAGCATGCGCTCGACCGGGCCGGGGGTGGCGTCAGCGGTGTGCCTCACCTTGTCCACAGCTCCTCTCCGCATCTTGTGTACCGACCGAACATTCGGTTAGCGTGCGGCTCAGTCAAGTAATCAAGCATCAGCACTGCCTGTCAAGAGGTGGAACGCATGCCCCAGTACGCCCCGGGAAGCCCCGGCTCCCCCGCCCGCCGACGGCCGCCGCGGGCCTCGGCCGTGACCGCCGCGCACCGCGTGCCGGGGGCAGCGTTCCTTCCGGGTGGCGCCCGTCCCTCCAGGGAGGCCCACCGTGGCTGACGAGGTCTATCTCATCGACGGCGCCCGCACCCCGCAGGGCCGCTTCGGCGGCGCGCTGGCCTCCGTACGGCCCGACGATCTCGCGGCCCTGGTGGTCGGGGAGGCGGTGCGGCGCGCGGGGATCCCGGGCGAGGCGGTGGACGAGGTGATCCTCGGCGCGGCCAATCAGGCGGGTGAGGACAACCGCAATGTGGCGCGGATGGCCGTGCTGCTGGCGGGCCTGCCGCACACGGTGCCCGGCCACACGGTCAACCGGCTGTGCGCCTCGGGGCTGACGGCGGTGGCCTCCGCGGCCCAGGCGGTGCGGGCGGGCGAGGCCGAGCTGATCGTGGCGGGCGGGGTGGAGTCGATGACCCGCGCCCCGTGGGTCATGGAGAAGCCGGGTACGCCGTGGGCGAAGCCCGGCGAGATACGGGACACCTCCCTGGGCTGGCGGTTCACCAATCCGCGCTTCGCGACGGCCGATCGCGCGGTGGCGGCGGACGCAGGGCCCGAGGAGGTGCGGGTGACGCTGTCGATGGGCGAGACGGCCGAGGAGGTCGCGGCGCTCGACTCCGTCGACCGCGCCGCATCGGACGCGTTCGCGCTGCGCAGCCACCGGCGGGCGGTCGCCGCCCAGGAGGCGGGCCGGTTCGACCGCGAGATCGTGCCGGTGGAGACGGCGGACGGCGTGGTGACACGGGACGAGGGGCCGCGGCCGTCGACGACGGCGGAGAAGCTGGGTGCGCTGCGTCCGCTCTTCCGGCCCGGGGGCGTGGTGACCGCCGGTTCCGCCTCGCCGCTCTCGGACGGCGCGGCCGCACTGGTCGTGGCGGGTGCCGCCGCCGTCGAGCGGTACGGGCTGACGCCACGCGCCCGGATCGTCACCTCGGCGGCGGCCGGGGTGGCACCGCAGCTGATGGGGCTGGGCCCGGTGCCCGCCACCGAGAAGGCGCTGGCCCGCGCCGGCTGGCAGGCGGCGGAGCTGGACGCGGTCGAGCTGAACGAGGCGTTCGCCGCACAGGCACTGGCGGTGATCCGGCGGCTGGAGCTGGACGAGGCGCGGGTCAACGCGGACGGCGGGGCGCTGGCGCTGGGCCATCCCCTGGGGTGTTCGGGCGCCCGGATCCTGCTGACGCTGCTGGGGCGGCTGGAGCGGGAGGACGCCCGGCGCGGGCTCGCCACGCTGTGCGTGGGCGTCGGCCAGGGCGTGGCGATGCTCGTGGAGCGGGTGTGAGCCGCGTACGGACAAGGGCCTGTCGTCGCGCGGCAGGCGGGAGTGTGACGCCAGGACCAGGGCCCGGGCAGATCCGGGCGACACAGGGTGCGGAGCAGAGGAGACGAGCATGACCAGCGCATCTGCCGAGCCGTCGGCGCCGGACGTCGTCGGGGTGATCGGCGGCGGCCGGATGGGCGCGGGTATCGCGCAGTCCTTCGCGGCCGCCGGGGCGTCGGTGACGGTCGTGGAGAGCGACGGACGGGCGGCTGCCGCCGCCGTCGAGCGGGTCGCGACGGGGCTGCGGCGCGCCGCCGAGCGCGGCAAGCTCGCGGAAGCGGTCGAGGAGGTACTCGCCCGGGTGGCCACCGTGGAGTCGGTCGGGGCACTGCCGCCGGAGGCCGCGCTGGTGGTCGAGGCGGTGCCGGAGGACGCGGGGCTCAAGGCCGAGGTGCTGGCCGCCGCGGAGCGGGCGGTCTGCGAGGGGACGGTGCTGGCGACCAACACCAGCTCCCTGCCGGTCACCGAGCTGGCGGCGGCGCTCGACCGTCCCGGCCGCTTCCTGGGCATGCACTTCTTCAACCCCGTACCGGCCTCCGCGCTCGTGGAGATCGTCGTCGGACCGGCCACCGACGACGCGACGGTCGAGCGGGCGCTCGGCTGGACGCGGGCGCTGGGCAAGAAGGACGTCGTGGTCAAGGACTCCCCCGGGTTCGCCAGCAGCCGCCTCGGGGTGGCGCTGGGCCTGGAGGCGATCCGGATGGTGGAGGAGGGCGTCGCCGCGCCGGAAGCCATCGATGGCGCGATGACCCTCGGCTACCGCCATCCGATGGGACCGCTGCGCCTGACGGATCTGGTGGGGCTGGATGTCCGGCTGGCCATCGCCGAGCATCTGCACGCCACGCTCGGTGACCGCTTCGCCCCGCCGGAGCTGCTGCGCGCCAAGGTGGCGCGGGGCGAGCTGGGGCGGAAGACGGGGCGGGGGTTCTACCGCTGGGAGTGAGGGGGCGGGCGGCGCCGGGAGGGGCTGCTCCGTGCGGCGGCGGGCGCTGATCCCTGGGGATGCGGGCCGGCCTGCGCCGCCGTACGACGCGGGGTGCCGGAGAGGTCCGGCGCCCGCCCCGGCCACCTCGCCCGCCGAAAGGGGCTTGCCCGCACCGCGGAAACTCGTCAGAATATGAACCGAACGAATGGTCGGTAGGGAAGTTGGTATCGATGACCACGACAGACTCCGCCCCGTCGGCCACCGGCGGCGCCGAGCAGGAGCTGCAGGAGCGGTTCGACACCTCGATCGCCAAGGACCGGCGCATCGAACCGCGTGACTGGATGCCCGATGGCTACCGCAAGACCCTGGTCCGGCAGATCGCGCAGCACGCGCACTCCGAGATCATCGGGATGCAGCCCGAGGGCGCGTGGATCACCCGGGCGCCCTCGCTGCGCCGTAAGGCGATCCTCTTGGCCAAGGTCCAGGACGAGGCGGGGCACGGCCTGTATCTGTACTCCGCGGCCGAGACGCTGGGCGCCGAGCGCACCGAGCTGACCGAGCGGCTGATCGCGGGCCGCCAGAAGTACTCCTCGATCTTCAACTACCCCACGCCGACCTTCGCCGACGTCGGTGTCATCGGCTGGTTCGTGGACGGCGCCGCGATCTGCAACCAGGTGCCGCTGTGCCGGAGTTCGTACGGCCCGTACGCCCGCGCGATGGTGCGGATCTGCAAGGAGGAGTCGTTCCACCAGCGGCAGGGCTACGAGCTGCTGATGACGATGATGCGCGGCACCGAGGCGCAGCGGGAGATGGTCCAGGACGCGGTGAACCGCTGGTGGTGGCCGTCGCTGATGATGTTCGGCCCGCCCGACGGCGACTCCCCCAACTCCGCGGCGTCGATGGCGTGGAAGATCAAGCGGCACACCAACGACGAGCTGCGCAGCCGGTTCGTCGACATGACCGTCCCCCAGGCGGAGCGGCTCGGCGTGACTCTGCCCGACCCCGAGCTGCGCTGGAACCCCGAGCGCGGACGTCACGACTTCGGGACGCCCGACTGGTCCGAGCTCCAGCGCGTCATCAAGGGCGACGGGCCCTGCAACACCGAGCGGATGGCGCGCCGCCGGACGGCACACGAGGACGGCGCCTGGGTGCGCGAGGCGGCCACCGCCCACGCGGCCAAGCAGGCGGCCCACGGCCCGCGCGGGCCCCACACGGAGGAAGGAACGGCGGCATGAGCGACACCGACGACCCGAAGGCCGGCTGGCCGCTGTACGAGGTGTTCATCCGCGGCAAGCGCGGTCTCAACCACGTCCACGTCGGCTCGCTGCACGCCGCCGACGACCGGATGGCCCTCACCCACGCCCGCGATCTGTACACCCGCCGCAACGAGGGCGTCAGCATCTGGGTGGTCCTCTCGTCCCACATAGCGGCCTCCACCCGCGACGAGAAGGACCCGTTCTTCGCGCCCAGCGCCGACAAGATCTACCGCCATCCCACCTTCTACGACATACCCGACGACGTCCCGCACATCTGAGGCCGGAGAGGAGCAGGACATGGCCGACACCGAAGACGATCACATCTACCTGTCCCTGGCCGAGGAGCACGGCGAGAGCGACGCCCGCTGGGCGTTCGGCACCGGCTTCGAGGACCCGCTGCACGGCGTGGAGACGGCCGTGCCCGCCGGGGTGGACGCGGCGCGGCTCGCCGCCGACTGTGCAGCGCTGGCCGATGACGCGCTGGTCGGCGCGCAGCGGCTGGCCCAGTGGTGCACTTGCGCCCCGGAGCTGGAGGAGGAGGTGGCACTCGCCAACATCGGCCTCGACCTGCTGGGCCAGGCCCGGCTGCTGTACACCCGCGCAGGTCAGGCCGACGGCTCCGGCCGGGACGAGGACGCCTTCGCCTACTTCCGCGGCGCCGATGCCTTCCGCAGCCTCCGGCTGGCCGAACTGCCCAACGGCGACTTCGCGTTCTCCGTCGTGCGGCTGCTGTGGCTGTCGAGCTGGCGGCTCGCGCTCTTCACCCGGCTCGCGCACGGCGCGCCGGATCCGGTGGTGGCCGCCGTCGCCGACAAGGGCGTCAAGGAGCTGACGTACCACCGTCAGTACGCCGCGGACTGGGCGGTGCGGCTGGGTGACGGCACCGAGGAGTCGCACCGCCGGATGGGCGCGGCGCTCGCCGAGGCCGCCCCGTACACCGGTGAGCTGTTCACCGGCGCCCTGGTGTGCGGGGTGGCTCCGGCGGACCTCCGGGAGGAGGTGGCCGGTGTGCTGCGGCAGGTCTGTGACGCGGCGGGGCTGGAGCTTCCGGACGCGCCGCCGCTGCCCGGCAGCGGCCGCGACGGGGACCGTACCGTCCATCTGGCGCCGCTGCTCGACGAGTTGCAGAGCGTGGCGCGGGCCCATCCGGAGGGGGTGTGGTGACCATGACGACCGTCACCGCTCTCACCGGCGCGCTGGCCCGGCGCGTCGCGGCGGAGGTGCCCGACCCGGAGCTGCCGATGCTCACCCTCGCCGATCTCGGGGTGCTGCGGGGCGTGGAGGTCGCCGCGGACGGCGCGGTCACGGCCACGCTCACGCCGACGTATTCGGGGTGCCCGGCGATGGCGGAGATGCGCGCCGCGGTCGCGGCGCGGCTGCGGAACGCCGGGTTCCCGCGGGTCACGATCCGTACGGCCCTGGAGCCGCCGTGGACCACCGACTGGATCACCGCCGAGGGCCGCCGCAAGCTCGCCGAGCACGGCATCGCCCCGCCCGGTCCCGCGCCGCGGCGCACCCCGGGGCCGGTTCCGCTGGAGCTGTCCGGCGTGCGGCGCGCGGTGCGGTGCCCGCGCTGCGGGTCGGCGGACACCCGGGAGACCTCCCGCTTCGGCGCCACCTCCTGCAAGTCCCTGTGGCGGTGCGGGAGTTGCCGCGAGCCTTTCGAGTACGTCAAGGAGATCTGATGGCCCCGACCTCGTCCGAGCTGACCGAGGCGACGCCGCCGGAAGAGCTGTCCGGCGCGCGCCCGCGGCGCCGCCGCCCCGTGTTCCACCGGCTGCGTGTCGCGGAGGTCGAGCCGCTGTGCGACGACGCCGCGGCGATCAGCTTCGAGGTGCCCGAGGAGCTGACGGCGGAGTTCGCGTTCCGTCCCGGTCAGTCGCTGACGCTGCGCCAGGAGGTCGAGGGGCGCGACGAGCGGAGGTCGTACTCGATCTGTGCGCCGGTGGGCTCCCGCCCGCGTATCGGGGTGCGGGTGGTGCCCGGCGGACTGTTCTCCTCCTGGCTGGTGCACGAGGTCCGTCCCGGGGACACCGTCGAGGTGATGGCGCCGACGGGCGCGTTCACCCCGGATCTGTCGCGTCCCGGCCATCATGTGCTGATCGCGGCGGGTTCCGGTATCACCCCGATGGTCTCGATCGCGGAGTCGGTGCTCGCCGCCGATTCCCGTTCGCAGGTCACCCTCTTCTACGGCAACCGCCGGACGGATTCGGTGATGTTCGCCGATGACCTGGCCGATCTGAAGGATCTCCATCCGGCACGGTTCCAGCTGGGTCATGTGCTCTCCCGGGAGCCCCGCGAGGCGGAGCTGCTGTCGGGGCGGCTGGACGCGGCGCGGCTCGCCGCGCTGATCGACGGGCTGGTGGACGTGGCGTCGGCCGACCACTGGTGGCTGTGCGGTCCACACGGCATGGTCCGCGACGCCCAGCGGGTGCTGGCGGAGCTGGGGGTGCCCGGGGAGCGGATCCATCAGGAGCTGTTCTTCGCCGACGACGAGCCGGTCCGTCCGGTACGCCACAAGGACGCGCCCGTCGAGGGTCCGGTCAGCCGGGTCACGCTGGTCCTGGACGGCCGGTCCACCACCGCCCCGCTCCCCCGCGACAGCACGATCCTGGACGGCGCCGCGCGCATACGCCCGGACACCCCGTTCGCCTGCAAGGGCGGGGTGTGCGGCACCTGCCGGGCGCTGGTCACCGAGGGCACGGCGGACATGCGCCGCAACTACGCGCTGGAGGACGCCGAGGTGTCCGCCGGGTACGTCCTGACCTGCCAGAGCTTCCCGGTGTCCGAGGAGTTGACCGTGGACTTCGACAGCTGAGTCACCCTGGGGCGGGGGCGTCGGGAGGACACTTCCCCGTCGGCGCGTGGCCCGGTACCTCTGTGGCCGCGGGCGGCCGCCGCCGGGCGCCGTTTCCGGCCTGTCCGTCCAGCTCGTTCGGCTCGTCCGGCTCGTCCGGCCCGTCCGGACCGCGGGCCTCCGGTGGGCACATGCCGGAAGCGCCGGATCCGGCCACCCTGGAAGGAGAGGGTGCGTCGCTCCGCCGGGCAGCCGCCGGGAGGAGCGCCGTCCGGAAGGGAGTGCCGTGATGCAGAGCCGTACAGGCGGTCCGAGGCTCCGGGGAGCGGCGCCGTGACGAGCGCGACCGCCGCGGCGGGCACCGTGACGGTGGGGCTGGACGGCAGCCCCGAGTCTCTGGCGGCCGTGCTGTGGGCGGCGGAGGAAGCCGAGACGCGGGGCGCGCGGCTGCACTTGCTGCACGCCTGGACGATGCTCGTACCGGAGCGGCCGGAGCCGGGCGCGGAACCGCAGGGGACGGAGCCGCCGGGACCGGAGCCACAACAGCCGGGCGGTGCGTCGCTACAGCGGATCCGGCCGGCGCGGAAGGCACGCGCGGCGGAGCAGAACCACTGGTCGCACCGGATCGTCGAGCAGGCACGCGCCGCCGTGCAGGCGCGCCACCCGGATCTCCCGGTGGACGAGGAGCTGGTGCCCGCCGACCCGCTGGAGGCGCTGTCCGAAGCGGCGGGCCGGTCGGATCTGCTGGTGCTCGGCTCCCGGAATCTGGGCCCGGTGGCCCGGTACGTGCTGGGCGATGTCGCGTTGCGGCTGGTGACCCGGGTGAACGTGCCCACGGTGCTGGTCCGGGCCCGGCAGGGCGCCACCGCGGACGGACGGGGCGATGTGGTGGTCGGGGTGAGCCTGCACGAACCGTGCATGGCGATGATGGACTTCGCGTTCGCGACCGCCGCCCGGCACGGGGTCCCCCTGCGCGCGGTCCACGGGCGGCATCTGCCCGCGCACGCCTACAACCGCGGCGGCGGGGTGGAGCCGTACGTGGCGGAGCAGACCGCGCACGACGCCCGGAAGGAACTGGCCGAGACGCTGCGGCCCTGGCGGTCGCGGTATCCCGACGTGCGGGTGGTGGAGCGGGTGGATCTGGAGAGCCCGGTGCAGGCGCTGCTGGAGGAGGCCGGGCAGGCCGGGCTGCTGGTCGTCGGGCGGCGCCATCGGCGTCCCCGGATCCCGTCGCGGATCGGCCATCTCGGACAGGCGGCGCTGCACCACGCGCCGTGCCCGGTGGCGGTCGTCCCGCACGAGTGACTGCGCCCCGCCGGACGCCCGGGCGACCGGCGGCTGACCTGTGAAGCGGAGGTACGACATGACGCGAACCACCGAGTGGACGGTGCGGATACTGCTCTTCGAGGAGGACGGGACGACGAAGGCGCGGGCGGTGCTCGACACCGGCTCGGCCACGCTCGCGGGCCGCGGCACGGCCCACTGCAACCCGGAGGACGTGGACATCCCCGAGATCGGCGACGAGCTGGCGTCCGGACGCGCCCTGAAGGACCTCGCCGGACGGCTGCTGCGGGTGGCCGACCGGGACCTGGCCGGTGTCGGTGCGGCACCGCCCCCGTCGCGCGGACCGGCGGTGCACGGGTGGGCGGATACGTTGGCCTGAGCGGCAGGGCGCGGGGGCGTTCCCCGGTCGCCGCGGTGCTGATCGCGGTGGGCGCCCCGGCCGTGGGCGTCGTGGCGGCGGCGACGCCTCCCGCCGACCACACCACCGTGCTCGGCTACACCACCCGCCCGGCCGCACCGAAGCCCCCGGCCGCACCGGAGGGAGGGAGGGCCACAAGGCCCGCCCTCCCTCCGCACCGCATGCTCTCGGGTCGGCTCGGTCAGCTCAGGACGCCTTCTTCGACGAGGTCAGATGGGCGAAGACCACGACGTTGTCCGTGTAGTCCTTGGCCGCCTTGTCGTAGGCACCGCCGCAGGTGATCACCCGGAGTTGCGGGTTGGGGGTGTCCTTGTACACCCGGTCGCTGGGGAATCCGGTCTTGCTGAAGGTTGCGACGTCGTCGACGGTGAAGGTCGCGACGGTCTTGTCGGTGCGGGTGATGTTGATGGTGCTGCCCTTCTTGAGCGCGTCGAGCTGGAGGAAGACTGCCGGGCCGGTCTTGGTGTCGACGTGTCCGGCGACGATGGCGGAGCCGCTCTCGCCGGGGGTGGCGCCGTTCTTGTACCAGCCTGCGAGGTTGCTGTTGTTCGGCGGCGGGGCGTTGAGCTGGCCGGTGGGGCCGAGGGAGAGCGGGGTGAACGGCGCGTCGACGCCGATCTGCGGGATGCGGATGCGGGTCGGAACGGAGCGGGGCAGCTCCGCGGAGGTCTTCGGTTCGGTCGTCGGCAGGGCGACGTTCGGCGCCACGGGTGCGAGGGCCGCGGGCGGGGTGGGCGGCTTGGAGTCCGCCGAGGTGTCGAGGGAGTTGAAGACGAGCAGGGCCCCCATGCCCACGGCCGCCGCCGGCCACATCAGGGCCCGGGCGAACGGGCGGGGAGCGGCGCCGGTCTGACGCGGATTCGACGGAGGCTGATGCCGGGGAGGAGTCGCGGGAGCCATCGAACGTGCCTTTCTTCCACACGAGGTGAGCTGTTCAGGGCCGTCCGCGTACGGATCGGGCGGGGCGGCGCGCCGGGACGGTGGTTCCGGTCGGCCGCGTCGTCCGCCGCGCGTACGGGGTGGCCGTAAGGGCGAAACGCAAGCGCCGCGGCCACCGCCGGTGAGGACGGTGGCCGCGACGGCTCAGCGATCTACGCCGGGCGGGAGGGGTCAGGCGGCCGCACCGGAGTTGCGGCGGCGCAGGACGTACGCACCGGCGCCGAGGCCACCGAGGAGCAGGACCGAACCGGCGGCGAGGCCGCTGCCGGAGAGGGCCATGGCGCCACCACCGGTGTGCATGCCGCCGCGCGGACCGTTGTCGCGGTCGTCGCGGTCGCCGTGCTCGCCACGACCACCGTGCTCACCGCGGCCACCGTGCTCACCGTGCTCACCACGACCACCGTGCTCACCGCGGTCGCCGTGCTCACCACGACCACCGTGCTCACCACGGTCGCCGTGCTCGCCACGGCCACCGTGCTCGCCCCGGTCGCCCCGGTCCCCACGGTCACCGCGGTCGCCCCGGTCCCCACGGTCACCGCGGTCGCCACGGTCCCCACGGTCGCCGCGGTCGCCACGGTCACCGCGGCCGCCCTCGTCGTCGCCCATCACCTTGGCGAGGAAGCCACCACCCGTGTGCATGCCACCGCGCGGACCGTTGTCACGGTCGCGGTCGTGGTCGCCGCGGCCACCACGGTCGCCGTGCTCACCGCGGCCACCGTGCTCACCGTGCTCACCGCGACCACCGTGCTCACCTCGGCCACCGTGCTCACCTCGGCCGCCGTGCTCACCGTGCTCACCTCGGCCACCGTGCTCACCGCGGTCGCCCCGGTCGCCCCGGTCGCCCCGGTCGCCCCGGTCCCCACGGTCGCCGCGGTCACCGCGGTCGCCCCGGTCACCGCGGTCACCGCGGTCGTTCTTGTCGCCCTTGTCGTGGCCGCGGCCGGAGCCCTCGTCGTCGCCCATCACCTTGGCGAGGAAGCCACCGCCCGTGTGCATGCCACCGCGCGGACCGTTGTCGCGGTCGCGGTCGCCGTGGTCGCGGTCGCCGTGGCCGTGGCCACGGTCGTGGTCACGGCCGTGGTCGCGGTCGCGGCCGTGGTCGCGGTCGCGGTCGCGGCCGTGGTCACGGTCACGGCCGTGGTCGCGGTCACGGTCCCGGTCGCGGTCCCGGTCACGGTCCCGGTCACGGTCACGGTCCCGGTCACGGTCGCGGTCGCCGCGGTCCCCACGGTCGCCGCGGTCGCCGCGGTCCCCACGGTCGCCGCGGTCGTGGTCGCCCTTGTCGTGGTCGTTGTCGCGGTGTTCGCTGCTGGAGTGAGAGGAGCCGTCGTTCCCGTCGCCCGCGACGGTGAACGCGTACGCGGCGGGAGTCGTGACGGCGAGGACCGCGCTGATGGCGGCCGAGGCGAACAGGGTGCGGGAAGTGCGCATGAAAACGTGTGTCCTTTCACGTACGGCACCGCGAAGGCTGACAGGTCGTCGGCGCATCGGATTCGCGGTGGCGACGTGATCACCGTCATCCGAAATCCGGGGGCGCACCACCGGAGAGATCCGCATTCGAGCGACACTGTGGGCTCTTCGAGTGGCCCGGGGCCCGTTCATCACCCGTTGGATGGCGTCGGGCGCCGCCGCACGTCACCGCACCGGGGGAATTCCGGCTCACCCCCGAGCAACGAGCCCCCGCACCGCGCTTCCGTTGCTGCCTCGTCACGCCTCGGAGCCCCGGAGCAGACATACCTGACGTAGCATCAAATGCTCCTCTGCAAAGGCACGTTGAGCGCTTCTCGGCAGGCGGACTCCCCTCCCCGCACGCGGCGGCGCCCGCCGCGGCCGGGTGGGCCGTGGCGGGCGCCGTCGGGTGTGGGCGCATGCGGGTCGCCGTCAGGTGCGGCGGAGGAGCTGCCCCAGAGCGTCGCGCAGCGTCGCCTCCGGATCGTCCACGGGGCCGGGGGCCCGCCACGCCACGAAGCCGTCCGGACGTACCAGGACGGCGCCGCCAGGTGTCGTGCCGTGGGTCTCGGCCCAGTCGGCGCCGTCCTCGGGGGCGAAGTCGTCCCCGGGGCCGTCGCCGACGCCATAGCACTCCAGGGGGAGCAACCAGGCGGCGGCGACCGCGGCGGCGGCGATGCGCCAGGCGGCGCCCGCGGAGCCGGTGAGCAGCACGAAGGAGCGCTCGTAGAGGTCGAGGGTGGAGCGGCGGGTGGCGCCGGAGCGCAGCCACAGGTGCGGGGCGCGGGTGCCGGGGGCGCCGGTGAGCCGCATGCGGTCGGGGACGACGGGCAGGTCCGGGGCGGCGTCCACCACGGCGCCGCGCGGATAGGCGTAGCCCAGGGCGACCGTCAGGACGCCCTTCTGGCGCGCTCCGGTGGCCGAGGGCGCCGGGTCGTAGCCGGGGTGGCTGTGTTCGGCGGAGCGGGCCGAGGCGCGGGCGCTGGTCTCCTGGGCGACGGGGCGGCGCTCCGCCTCGTAGCTCTCCAGCAGACCGGGTCCGGCCGAGCCGTCGAGGACGGCGGCGAGTTTCCAGGCGAGGTTGTGGGCGTCCTGGATGCCGGTGTTGGAGCCGAACGCGCCGGTGGGCGACATCTCGTGGGCGGAGTCCCCGGCGAGGAAGACGCGGCCGGAGCCGTAGCGTTCGGCGACGCGCTCGGCGGCGTGCCAGGGGGCCTTGCCGGTGATCTCGACGGCCAGGTCGCGGGCGCCCGTGGCGCGGCGGATGTGGTCGGCGCAGCGGGCATCGGTGAAGTCCTCCAGGGTTTCGCCGCTCTCGGGGTGCCAGGGGGCGTGGAAGACCCAGTGGGTGTGGTTGTCGACGGGCAGCAGGGCGCCGTCGGCGTCGGGGTGGGTGAGGTAGCAGGCGATGAAATGGCGGTCGCCGACGACCTCGGCCAGGCCCGGGGCGCGGAAGGTGATGCTGACGTTGTGGAAGAGGGCGCCGGGCCCGGCCATGGCGATGCCGAGGCGGTCGCGGGTGGGGCTGCGGGGGCCGTCGGCGGCGATGAGGTAGTCGGCGCGCACGGTCAGGTGCTCGCCGGTCCCGCTGCTCTTGACCAGGGCCGTCACTCCGTCGGGGTCCTGGTCGAAGGAGAGCATCTCGTGGGAGAAGCGCAGATCGCCGCCGAGTTCGCGGGCGGCGCGCACCAGGACCGGCTCCAGGTCGTTCTGGCTGCACAGGCACCAGCCGGCGGGACTGAAGCGGGCCAGTCCGCCACCCGGGTCCATCTCCCGGAACAGCCACTGCTGTTCCTCACCCGTCAGGGAGGGTGCCTGAAGGATGCCGTGGTTGTCGGCGAGGACGGATGCCGCCTCGCGGATGCGGTCCTCGACGCCGGCGGTGCGGTACAGCTCCATGGTGCGGACGTTGTTGCCCCGTCCTCGCGGATGACGCGAGGTGTCCGAGTGCCGTTCCACCAGGAGGTGTTCGACGCCCAGACGTCCCAGGAACAACGAGGCCGACAGACCCACCAGGGATCCGCCGACGACGAGTACCGGAACCCTGACGGATGCCGTTGATTTCATTGCGTGCTCCAGCTCCTACGGCGGTGCGTACGGGCTGGATTTCCCCTGATGACAGGCGATTCGATCATGCTTCACCCGCATGGGTCACAGATCTCGCGCGCCCCGTGGGACCCGTTCACGATCGACACGACGGCCACCCCAGGCGCGGGGCCGTCGGCGAGCGCTGGGCACCACGCCCCGGCGCACCGGGCCTGATGGCCCGTCACACGATCTGCCGCACGCAAGGAGTTGCGAAGCCGATGACCATGGTGTCGGAACGAATATCTCAGTCCGCCTTCGACGGCTCGCGCCTGCGGGTCGTTCTCCTCCTGGACCTTCACGACGGTGCCCAGCAGCGTTTCCTCGAAGCGTACGAACATCTCTGCAATCAGGTCGCCTCCGTCCCCGGTCACCTCTCCGACCAGCTGTGCCAGTCCATCGAGAACCCCTCACAGTGGCTGATCACCAGCGAATGGGAGAGCGCTCCGCCGTTCCTCGCCTGGGTCAACAGTGAGGAGCACGTCGAGATGGTGCAGCCGCTGCACGGCTGTGTCCGTGACACCCGTTCGCTGCGGTTCAGCGTGCTGCGGGAGACCGCCCACGGTGCGGATGCCACCCCCGAGCCCGTGAAGGGCCACTTCCCCTCCTCCCCCCGCGTCGGCGACGGCATCGTCCGGCACGCCCTGACGTTCACCGTCAAGCCGGGCAGCGAACCGCGGGTGGCGGAGATCCTCGCCGGCTACGCCTCGCCCGAGGCGCAGGTCGACGACACCACCCGACTGCTGCGCACCTCTCTCTTCCTGCACGGCAACCGCGTGGTGCGGGCCGTCGAGGTGCAGGGCGATCTGGTCGCCGCGCTGCGGTACATCGCCCGGCAGCCGGAGATCCAGCGGGTCGAGGAGGCGATCAACCCGTATCTGGAGCAGGACCGTGACCTGGCGGACCCGAACTCGGCCCGGATGTTCTTCACCCGCGCCGCGCTGCCCGCCGTGCACCATGTGGCGGCCGGTACCGCGGCGCCCTCCGACGTCTCCCGCCACGCGCTGTTCTACCCGGCCCAAGAGGGCTGCGGGATGGCGCTGGCGCGGCTGCTGGCGCAGCAGGACGAGGCGGCGGCCGACGATCCGGCGAGCCCCGTCGCCGCCAGCACCGTCTTCCAGCGCGACGACGTCGTCGTCCGCCTCGTCGACCTGACCGCTCCCCCGGAGCGCGATCCGGCGGCGGTGCTCGGGGTGCGCGGGCCCCGCAAGACCGATGTGCTGCGGCGGCTGCTGGACACCGGGGAGGCCGGTGAGCTGTCCGACGACCGCGCTCTGGCCCGGTTCCTCGCCCGCTGCGACATGCGGCTCCTCACTGATCGCCGGTCCCCGCGGCCCTGACCGCACCGGCTCGCCGCCCGCCGCCGCGCGGCCGGGGCGGCGCCCCACACCGTCCGCACCATCTGGAGGAAGACAGCCATGAGCACCCACCGCCCACGCATCGTGGACCTCGGCGAGACACAGCCCAACCGCCGCCGCGGAGGTGATCTGCGCGCGATGCTGACGCCCAGCGCGGTCGGCGCCACGAGCGGCTTCATGGGCATGGCCCTCGTCGAGCCGGGCGAGCGCATCGGCGAGCACTACCACCCCTACTCCGAGGAGTTCGTCTACGTCGTGGACGGCGCCCTGGAGGTCGACCTGGACGACGAGACGTTCCCGCTGGTGCCGGACCAGGCGCTGCTCATCCCCCTCGGGATGCGGCACCGCTTCCGCAACGTCGGGGACGTCCAGGCGCGGATGGTGTTCCATCTGGGCCCGCTGGCGCCGCGCCCGGAGCTCGGGCACGTGGACACAGAGGTCACGGAGGTGTCCGGAACCGCCGCGCAGGCGGGCCCACCCGAACGAACGGAGGCGGCTTCATGAGCCGCCGTGTCGCGGTCACCGGCATGGGGATCGTGGCGCCGGGCGGCGTGGGTGTCCCCGCCTTCTGGGACCTGCTGTCCGCCGGGCGCACGGCGACCCGGGCCATCTCTCTCTTCGACGCGACGGGGTTCCGTTCCCGGATCGCCGCCGAGTGCGACTTCGACCCGGTGGCCCACGGGCTGACCGGCGAGCAGATCGCCCGCTCGGACCGGTACGTCCAGTTCGCGCTGGTCGCGGCCGCCGAGGCGCTGCGCGACGCCGGTCTCGACATGGCGGCGCAGGACCCGTGGCGGGTCGCGGTGTCGCTGGGCACCGCGGTCGGCGGCACCACCCGGCTGGAGCACGACTACGTGGCGGTCAGCGCGTCCGGCTCCCGCTGGGACGTCGACCACCGGCCGTCCGGGCGGTACCTGGAGCGGGCGTTCGCGCCCAGTTCGCTGGCGTCCGCGGTGGCCGAGGAGGTGGGCGCCCACGGGCCGGTGCAGACCGTGTCGACGGGCTGCACCTCCGGTCTTGACGCGATCGGGTACGCGTTCCACACGATCGAGGAGGGCCGGGCCGATGTGTGCGTCGCGGGCGCGTCGGACTCCCCCATCTCCCCGATCACGGTGGCGTGCTTCGACGCGATCAAGGCGACGTCGGCCAACAACGACGACCCGGAGCACGCCTCCCGGCCGTTCGACGCGCACCGCGACGGGTTCGTGATGGGCGAGGGCGGCGCCGTCCTCGTCCTGGAGGAGCTGGAGCACGCCCGGGCCCGCGGCGCCACCGTGCACTGCGTCATCGGCGGCTACGCGACCTTCGGGAACGCGTACCACATGACGGGGCTGACGCAGGAGGGGCTGGAGATGGCCGAGGCGATCAACCACGCCCTCGACCACGCCCGGCTCGACGCCTCGGCGGTCGACTACGTCAACGCGCACGGGTCGGGCACCAAACAGAACGACCGGCATGAAACCGCCGCGGTCAAACGGTCTTTGGGGGCACACGCCCGCAAGGTGCCGATGAGTTCCATCAAGTCGATGGTGGGGCATTCGCTGGGCGCGATCGGCGCGATCGAGATCGTCGCGTCGGTACTGGCGCTGGCCCATCAGGTGGTGCCGCCCACCGCCAACTACGAGACGCCGGACCCGGAGTGCGACCTGGACTACGTCCCGCGCACCGCGCGGGAGGCCCGACTGCGGTCCGTGCTGTCGGTCGGCAGCGGATTCGGCGGCTTCCAGTCCGCCGTGGTCCTGACGGACCCGGGAGGGAGAGTGTCATGAGCGCAGGTGAGCGACGCCGCTGCGCCGTCACCGGCATCGGTGTGGTGGCCCCCAACGGCACCGGCACCGAACCGTTCTGGAAGGCGACCCGGGAGGGCATCAGCGTCCTGGACCGCGTCACCCGCGAAGGCTGCGGGCAGCTGCCGCTGAAGGTGGCGGGCGAGGTCCGGGACTTCGATCCCGGCGGGCTGGTGGAGGAGCGGTTCCTGGTCCAGACGGACCGCTTCACGCACTTCGCGATGGCGGCGGCGGACCTCGCCCTGGAGGACGCCGGGCTGGTGCCCGACGACGACCGCTCGCCGTACGCGGTGGGCGTGGTGACCGCCGCGGGCTCCGGCGGCGGCGCGTTCGGCCAGCGGGAGCTGCAGCACCTGTGGGGCCAGGGGCCGCGCCATGTCGGCCCGTACCAGTCGATCGCGTGGTTCTACGCGGCGAGCACCGGTCAGGTCTCCATCCGCGGCGGCTTCAAGGGGCCGTGCGGGGTGGTGGCGAGCGATGAGGCCGGTGGTCTGGACGCGCTGGCACACGCCGCCCGCACCCTCGCGCGCGGCACCGACGCCGTGGTGGTGGGTGCCGCGGAGGCGCCGCTGGCGCCGTACTCGATCGTCTGCCAGCTCGGGTACGAGGACCTCAGCCTGGTGCCCGACCCGAACCGCGCCTACCGGCCGTTCACCTCCCGGGCCTGCGGGTTCGTGCCCGCCGAGGGCGGCGCGATGCTCGTCGTCGAGGAGGAGCGGACGGCGCGGGAGCGGGGGGCTGCGGTGCGCGCGGTGGTGGCGGGGCACGGGGCGACGTTCACCGGCGCGTCCCGGTGGGCCCAGTCCCGGGCCGGGCTGGCGCGGGCCATCGAGGTCGCGCTGGCGGAGGCGGAGTGCGCCCCGGAGGAGATCGATGTGGTCTTCGCCGACGCGCTGGGCGTTCCGGCGGCCGACCGCGCCGAGGCCCTGGCGCTCGCCGACGCGCTCGGCGGGCACGCGGCGCGGGTTCCGGTGACCGCGCCGAAGACCGGGACGGGGCGGGCGTACTGCGGCGCCCCGGTCCTGGACACGGCGGCGGCGGTGCTGTCCCTGGAGCACGGGGTGGTGCCGCCGACGCCGAACGTCGTGGACGTCTGCCACGACCTGGACGTGGTGACCGGCTGGGCGCGCCCCGCCGAGCTGCGCACCGCGCTCGTCCTGAGCCGGGGGCTGATGGGTTCGAACGCGGCGCTGGTGCTGCGGCGGGCCGACGGCTCCCCCTCATGAGAAGGAGAACTGCCATGACCGACCGACTGACCTTCGACGAACTGTCCGCGCTGATGAAGTCGGCCGCGGGCGTGACCGTCGACCCGAAGCAGATGGCGGCCCATCCCGACGTGCCGTTCGCCGAGCTGGGTCTCGACTCGCTCGGCCTGCTCGGCATCGTGGGTGAGCTGGAGAACCGCTTCGAGCACCCCATGCCGGAGGACGCCGAACGCTGCCGCTCCCCCCGCGACTTCCTCGACCTCGTCAACGCCGCATCCCCGACAGGAGCCTGACATGCCCGGCCACACCGAGAACGCCATCACCATCGCCGCCCCGCTCGACCTGGTCTGGGAGGTGACCAACGACCTGGAGAACTGGCCGCAGCTCTTCAGCGAGTACGCGTCGGTCGAGATCCTCTCCCGGGAGGGCAACAGCACGACGTTCCGGCTGACGATGCATCCGGACGACAACGGCAAGGTCTGGAGCTGGGTGTCGGAGCGGACCGCCGACCGCGAGGCCCTGAGCGTGCGGGCGCGCCGCGTCGAGACCGGCCCGTTCGAGCACATGGACATCCACTGGACGTACACGCCGAACAAGACCGGCACGACCATGCACTGGACGCAGGACTTCGCGATGAAGCCGCAGGCGCCCGTCGACGACCAGGGCATGACCGACCACATCAACCGCAATTCCCGCATCCAGCTGGAGCTGATCCGCGACAAGATCGAACAGCGCGCCCGGGAGCTGCGCGGCGCCTCCGCCCCCGCCAACTGACGGGCCGCAGGCCCGCGTTCGCCACGCCGCCCCCGGGGCGGCGGGAAAGGTACCTGACCGATGCACCACGCACTGATCGTCGCCCGGATGGCTCCGGAGTCGGCGCCGAAGATCGCGGACGTGTTCGCGGCGTCCGACCGGACGGAGCTGCCGCAGCTGGTCGGCGTCACCCGGCGGACGCTGTTCCAGTTCGGCGACGTGTATCTGCACCTCATCGAGTCGGAGCAGCCGCCCGGACCGGAGATCGCCAAGGTGACCTCGCACCCGGAGTTCCGCTCCATCAGCGACCGGCTGTCGTCGTTCGTCAGCCCGTACGACCCCGAGACCTGGCGCGGGCCGAAGGATGCGATGGCCCACCAGTTCTACCGGTGGGAGCGCGAGGGCCTGGGCTGACCGGCCGCCGCGCGCACCGCAACGGGCCGCCCCCCGCGGGGCTGTACCCCGCCCGGCGGCCCCTGCCCTGGGCGCGGCGGGGCGCGGGGAG
>NZ_JBHYGX010000012.1:96820-106133 GCF_042739975.1 Streptomyces sp. NPDC059080 | reverse complement strand
TTTTGTTTTATTATTTTGTGTGTGTGTTCGCCGCCCCTGCCCCCCGCTGACCCCCTCTAGTGCCCCGTCGTGGAGTTCCCCCTCCTGCCGCGGGCGGCCCGTTGCCGTGGCGGCGGCGCGGCTGTGTCAGTCAGTCAGTCAGTGCGGGACGGTGCAGTCGAAGGCGTGCAGATACGGGTTGACCTCCAGGATGTCGTGGAGGACGAGCCCGGCCTCGGTCATCCGGTGCACCAGGCTGTCCTTGGTGTGCTTGGCGCCGCCGACGTTGAGGAGCAGCAGCAGGTCCATGGCGGTGGTGAACTTCATCGACGGGCTGTCGTCGACGAGGTTCTCGATGATGACGACGCGGGCGCCGGGCGCGGCGGCGTCGATGACGTTCCGCAGCGTGCGGCGGGTGGACTCGTCGTCCCATTCCAGGATGTTCTTGATGAGGTAGACATCGGCGCGGACGGGGATGGCGGTGCGGCAGTCGCCGGGTACGACGGTGGCGCGGCCGGCGAGCGGGCCGCCGTCGCGCAGCCGCGGGTCGGCGTCGGCGACGACGGCCGGGAGGTCGACGAGGGTGCCCTTGAGATGCGGGTGCTTCTCCAGGAGACCGGCGAGGACATGGCCCTGGCCGCCGCCGATGTCGGCGACGGTGGCGGCGTCGGAGAGGTCGAGGAGCGCCGCGACGTCCCGGGCGGACTGCCGGCTGGAGGTGGTCATGGCCCGGTCGAAGATCTGGGCGGAGTCGCGGGCGTCCTGGTGGAGGTAGGTGAAGAAGTCCTTGCCGTAGAGGGTGTCGAAGACGCTGCCGCCGGAGCGGACGGCCTGGTCGAGCAGCGGCCACACCTGCCAGGTCCACGGTTCGGTGCACCACAGGGAGATGTGGCGGAGGCTGTTTGCGGTGTCGTCGCGCAGCAGGCGGGACATGTCGGTGTGGGCGAAGGTGTTGTCGTCCGTCTCGGTGAAGATGCCGTAGCAGGTCAGGGCGCGCAGCAGGCGGGCGAGGGTGCGGGGTTCGGTGCGGACGGCGGCGGCGAGTTCGTCGGCGGTGGCGGGGGTGTCGCCCAGGGCGTCGGGGACGCCGAGCCGGGCGGCGGCGCGGACGGCGGCGGCGGGCGCGGCGCCGAAGATGATCTCCCGGAGCCGCATCGCCGCCTGGGGTGCGGGCGGTTGTTCCGTGGGGGGCTGGGGTTGGGCGCTGACGGTGGTCATGGCGTGTGGACTCTCCTGGTGAGGTGCCGTGCGCGGGTCAGCACAGCCCCGCGGGCTGCGAGGTGCGGCACACGTTGCGGGTGAAGTGGTTGCTGGTGGCGGTGTCGCGGTTGGCGAGGTCGGGCTTGTTGCGGAGCAGGATGTTGCCGTGAATGTCGTTCCGTTCGTTGCGGACGCCGACGAAGCTGTGGAAGAGGACGATGCCGCCGGCCAGCGGGGAGTCCCCAGCGTTGTCGCGCACCAGGTTGCCGGTGACCTCGGTGTCCTCGGCGCCGGTGAGGACGATGCCGGAGCCCTGGAGGGCGGGCAGCCGCTTGGTGGCGGCGCAGCGCTTGGTGTTCTCGGAGACGTTGTTGCGGCGGACGCTCAGGGCGCCGCCGCGGGGGCGGGATTCGTCGCCGACGACGAAGACGCCGCTGCAGTTGCCGGTGATGTCGTTGTCGGCCACGTCGAGGTGGCGGACGCGGCGGGCGGTGATGCCGATGCGGTTGCCGGTGACGGTGTTCTCGCGGATGTCGGTGCCGAGCGTGTCGAGGGCGCCGCCCTCCTCGTCGACGGTGTTGGCGAGGAAGATCCCGGCGTCGCCGTTGCCGGTGGCGGTGTTGCCGCGGAGCGTGGCCCGGACGGACTCCTGCTGGGCGATGCCCCACTGGCCCATGTGGCGGGCGGTGACGTCGCGGACGCTGAGCCGGTCGGTCTGCGCGGCCCAGACGCCGCTCTTGCGGAAGCCCTCCACGGTCAGGGAGCGCAGGGCAACGTCCGCGACGCGGTGGCCGGGGCGGCCCAGGACGCAGATGCCGTTGCCGTCCTTGCCGCAGTCGTTCGCGGCGCGGGTGGCGGGCCGCAGCACGGTGCGCTCCCCCTCACCGCGCAGTGTCAGGCCCGGCTTGTCGATGCGGACGCTCTCGCGGTACGTGCCGGGGGCGAGGCGGATGGTGTCGCCGGGCTCCGCGGCGTCCACGGCCTTCTGGATCGACTCACCCGGATGGACGGTGTGCGAGGGATCGGCCTGGCCGGGCGGGGCGGCGGCCACGCCGGTGACCAGCATCGTCACCAGGCAGCCGGTTGCTGTCAGCTGTCGTTTCACCATGAGGCGAAGCTATGGGCGCACGCCGGGGCTCGCCACACGTGGTAACCCGGGGGGCACGTAGGGTGCGCGACCGGGTGGTGGCGTTCCCCCGGTGGTGGCCCGGACGGTGCCCGCGCATCATGGAACGGGCCGTCCCCGCGGGGCCCGGCGCGCCGTGCCCGGTCGTCCCGCCCTTTCTTTCAGGAGCCGCGTATGAGCGCCGGAACGGACCTGCTCATCGACGCCTTCGGCCGGATCCGGGAGACCGTCGAGGAGGTCGTCACCGGGCTGGGGCCCGAGGAGCTGGCCGCGTCGCCCGGCGGCGGCAATCCGGTCGGCTGGCTGGTGTGGCACCTCACCCGGGTCCAGGACGATCACATCGCCGATGCGGCCGGTACCGAGCAGGTGTGGACGGCGCAGGGCTGGGCGCACCGCTTCGGGCTGACGCTGCCCGCGTCGGACACCGGGTACGGCCACTCCCGGCGGGAGGTGGCGGCGGTCCGCGCTCTGACGGCGCGGCAGCTGCTCGGCTACCACGACGCGGTGTACGCGGTGACCCTCCGCTTCGTCGAGGATCTCCAGGTCAAGGACTTGGCGCAGGTGATCGACCGGTCGTGGGACCCGCCCGTCACGCTCGCCGTCCGGCTGATCAGCGTGGTCTGTGACGATCTCCAGCACGTGGGGCAGGCGGCGTACGCCCGGGGGCTGCTGGGCGGCTGAGACGGTACGGCACGGGCCGGGCCCACCGCGCTCTGCTCGCGGCGGGCCCGGCCCGTGTCATCCCGGCGGAGGAGCTACGTCAGCTCTGCGCGGCGGCGCGCTGCTCGTAACCCACCAGGCGCACGCAGACGGCGAGGCCGTGGATGGCGGCCTCCAGCTCGGCGAGGCCGGGGTAGCTGGGGGCGACGCGGATGACGGCGTCGCGCGGGTCGTCGCCGTACGGGTGGGTGGCACCGGCCGGGGTCAGCACGATCCCGGCCTCGGCGGCGCGGCGGACGACCTCCTTGGCGCAGCCGTCCGGCACGGTGAGCGTGACGAAGTAGCCGCCCTTGGGGGAGGTCCACCCGGCGAGGCCGGTGCCGCCCAGCTCGGCGTCGAGGATGCGGGCCACCACGGCGAACTTGGGCTCCAGCACGGCGCGCTGGCGCTCCATGTGGGCGCGCACGCCGTCCGCGTCGCGCAGGAACAGCACATGGCGGAGCTGGTTGATCTTGTCCGGGCCGATCGAGCGCTTGCTGTTGTTCGCGAGCAGCCAGGAGACGTTGGCGGGCGAGGAGCCGAAGAACGCGACACCGGCACCGGCCGCGGTGATCTTCGAGGTGGAGCCGAAGACGAAGGCCCGGTCGGCGTGGCCGCTCGCCTCGCAGGCGGCGAGGAGGTCGGCGATCTCGACCTGCTCGTCGGTGAGGTGGTGGGCGGCGTAGGCGTTGTCCCAGAAGATCCGGAAGTCCGGGGCGGCGGTGGGCATCGCGGCGAGGCGGCGGACGGTCTCGTCGCTGTAGACGACGCCGTCGGGGTTGCTGTACTTCGGGACGCACCAGATGCCCTTGACGGCCGGGTCCTCGGCGACGAGGCGCTCGACGGTGTCCATGTCGGGGCCGTCGGCGGTCATCGGCACCTGGATCATGTCGATGCCGAAGCGCTCACAGAGCGCGAAGTGGCGGTCGTAGCCGGGGACCGGGCAGAGGAAGGCGATGCGCTCCTGGTCGACCCAGCGGGACTCGGCGCCGGGCAGGACGCTCAGCATGGCGTGCACCAGGCTGTCGTGCATCAGCTCCAGGCTGGAGTTACCGGCGGCGAGGAGCTGCGGCACGGGGACCTGGAGCACGTCGGAGAAGAGTGCACGCATCTCCGGGAGGCCCTGGAGGCCGCCGTAGTTACGGACGTCGGTGCCGTCGGCGGCGGTGTGCCGTCCGCCGGGCAGGCTGAGCAGGTCCCCGGAGAGGTCGAGCTGCTCCGGCGCCGGCTTGCCGCGGGTCAGGTTGAGGGCCAGCCCGCGCCCCGTGAGGTCCTTGTAGTCACGTCGTGCCTGGTCAAGGAGCTCGCTGAGGGTGGCGGCGCTCAGCTCGGTGGTCATGGTGTTTCCTCTCGACCGCGATGTTGCCGGGATGGCTCGGCTTGCCCCCACGAGCATACAAAGCGCCGGTCGGGCGGGTTCGGGCGCGGTCGGCCGGGCCCGGGGCCACCGGCCGGAGGCGGTGGCGGCGCACCTCCGGACGGGGCCGGGCCGGGTGCGCTCCCCGCCGCCCGGCCCCGCCCCGCCCGGCGGTGCGCTACGAGCGGTGCAGTGCGCCCAGACTGCCCGGGTAGAGGTACTGCTTCGGGGGGACCGTCGTCCCGTGGGCCCAGGCGTCGAAGAAGCCCTTGAGGTCCTTGCCCGACACCTTCGCCGCCAACGCCTCGAACTGCGGGAACGAGGCGTTGCCGTACGCGTGGTCGTGGGTCCAGCGCTTGAGGGTGCCGAAGAACGCGTCGTCGCCGACGGTACGCCGCAGCGCGTGGAGCATCAGGGCGCCCTTTTCGTACAGGTCGGGATCGAGTTCCTTCCCCGCTCCCGGGTCGTAGAGCTTCATGGACCAGAACGTCGGGTCGTTCTTGTGCTCGTCGATCGAGCCGGCGTAGTAGCCCTTGTCGAGCTTGTCGCCCTGGTGCTCGAACCACAACTGGGTGGCGTACTGGGCGAAGCACTCGGCGAGGCAACTGTCGCGCCAGTCGGTGATCGAGACGCTGTCACCGAACCACTGGTGGGCGACCTCGTGCGACGCCGCGACGTCGTTGACAGCTCCGGAGTAGGTGGGCCGGCTCTGCGTCTCCAGGGCGCCGGGGCCCTCGCCGTCCACGGACGCGCCGACGACGATGCCGCCCGCCGAGGAGAACGGATACGGGCCGAACTTCGAGGCCAGGAACGTCAGGACCTCGCCCTGCTGGGCCTCCGACTTCGGGTCGATCGTGGTGCCCGGGCTGTAGGCCGTGATGAGCGGCGTGCCGTCGGGCAGCTTCGTGCGGTGGACGGTGAACTTGTCGATGGCGACGGTGCTGGCGTACGTCACCATCGGTTTGTCCTCGTGCCAGCGGAAGGTCGTGCTGCCGCCCTCGGTGGTGGTCGGGCCGGGCAGACCGTTGCCGACGGCGGTCCAGCCCTTGGGGACGGTCGCGGTGAGGGCGAAGGTGGCCTTGTCGGACGGGTGGTCGTTGGAGGGGTACCAGGAGGTCGCGGAGTGCGGTTCGCCCGCGACGTCCGCGCCGCCGTCCTTCAGGGTGTGCCAGCCCTCGCCGTCGGGCTTGCCGGCGTACGTCACCCGGACCGCGAACGTGGCGCCGTCGGCCACCCGCTGCGCCGGGACGACGGCCAGTTTGTGGGCCCCGGACCGCGAGAACGACGTCGCCGGGGCGCCGTCCACCGTGACCGAGGCGACCGTGAAGCCCTTCAGGTCCAGGGTGAAGCTGTCCAGCGCCTGGGTGGCGCGGGCGGTGACGGTCGTATCGCCGTCCAGATGGTCGGTGCGCGCCGGGTCGTAGGCGATACGGACGTCGTAGTGCGTCACGTCGTAGCCGGGGTTGCCGTCGTCGGGGTAGTACGGGTCGCCGAGACCAGTCGCAGCCGAGGCGGGGGCTGCCGACAGGGCGAGGGTGAGGGCGGTCGCGGTCGTCAGTACGGCGGTGGCCTGGCGGTGCCGGGTCAGTGGTCTGCGCATCTCTGCTCCTGGAGGCGGGGGTTCAGTGGCGCGCGGTGGTGGGGGCGGCGAGCTGCCACACCACGCCGAGCAGGGCGTTGGTGCTGGTCGCCTCCGTCTGGGGGTCGACATTGGCGAGGTTGTCGCACGCCTCGTGAAGGCAGTCCGAGATGCCGGTGCTGAAGCCGGACGACGGGATGCCGGCGTTCCCGAACGACTCGTGGTCCGAGCCGCCCACCCCGATGTCGAACGTGTCGATCCCCCGGGCGGCGAACCATGCCTCGAACGCCTGCTGGGCCTCGGTCTCGCCGTGTTCGTTGTCGTGCACCACGAGCCACTGCCGGACGTTCTTGCTGCCGGCCTGGTCGAGGTTGAGATACACGTCGATCGCCTTCCGGTCGTCGGCGGAGAGGTTCCGGACATAGTCCGCGGAGCCGACCAGTCCCTCTTCCTCCGCCCCCCACCAGGCGAAACGCAGATGCCGCGTGGGCTTCAGGTGGGCGTCGGCCACCCGGAGGGCGGAGGTGAGGACCGCCGCCGCACCGGAACCGTTGTCGTTGATCCCCGGCCCCTGCTTGACGCTGTCCAGGTGGGCGCCGGTGAACAGCACATGCTTCGGATCGCCGCCCGGCCAGTCGGCGATCAGGTTGTAGCCGGCCGCGCCGCCGTGCGAGAAGGGGCGGAGCTCGGTGTGGAAGCCGGCCCGGTCCAGCGCCTTGCGCACATACGCCACCGAGTCCGCGTACCCCTGGGTGCCGTGCGCGCGGTTGCCGCCGTTGCGGTCGGCGATCTCCTGGAGAGCCCGCAGATGCGGCATCACCTCGCTCGCCGGGACGGTCGGCGCGGCGGCGGGCCCCGGGGGCCCGGCGGCCGTGGCCGCGGGGGCGGGGACCGCAGACAGGACGAGGAGCACCCCGAGGATCCGGGCGGCGAGAGACGGGAGGCGACGGGACGACATCACAGGGGCACCTTCCAGCAGTGCGGCTCGGGGCGCTCGCCCCGGTGGACCGCGCTCACACTTGCCCGCCGGTGTCAGGGAGTTGTCAGGAAACTGTCGCGAAGCGGTAGGAGTACGCCGCACCCCGGTCGGCCGGGGCCCCGTCCCGCAGGGCGCGTTGCCGTGGTGGCGGCGGAAGGTGCGGCGGGCCTCCTCCTCGCTCTCCGCCCCTGCCTGCGGGGTGATGGGGCGCTGCACCTACAGCGCCCAGAGCGCCCAGAGCGCTCAGCCGCTGATGAAGCATCGGAAGGTCACGCTCGTTCCCGCGGGGTGCGGGGCGGGTCCGTCCGGTCAGCTCAGACCTGGGCGAAGCGCTCCAGGAGGAGATGGGCGCGGGCCTCCGCGGCAGCGAGTTCGGCGGGGTCGATCTCCGCCTGCCACACCTCGCCCGCCGCGGCGTCGTCCGCCTCCCGCAGCTCGACCACCGTCACGGCCAGCCGGGCCTGGGAGTCCGGAAACTCCGCCGCCCGGCCGTCGGCGAGCACCCGCTCGGCCCGCGCGGCGGCGGCCGTGCACGCGGCCAGTGCCCGGTCCGCCCGCACCACGGCACGGTCGTGGACCACCAGCAGCCCGCAGAGCAGCCCGACGGCGATGCCGAGGACGCTGGCGAGCGCCCGGTCGGCGACGAGCGTTCCGGCGGACTGCGGTGCGGTCAGGTCGGCCATCACCAGCGCCAGCGGCGTCAGGAAGACCACGCCCAGGCCGTAGTTGCGCGGGACGACGTACTCCAGCAGGAATTCCAGCGCCACGATCACCGCGACCAGCGCGCCGGGGCCCGGTTCCAGAGCGAGGATCGCCAGGGCGAGCACCAGGCCGGCGGCCGTGCCCAGGGTCCGCTGCACGGCGCGCTGTGTCGCCGTCCGGACGTTGATCGAGTGCAGCACCGCGGCGGCCGTCACCGCGGCCCAGTAGCCGTGCCCGAGGCCGAGCGCCAGCGCGGCGCCGCCCGCGAGTCCGGTGCCGAGGGCGATCCGCAGCGCCGGGACGAGCAGGACGGAGCGGTGGCCGGGGCCGCCGGGGTGGCGGCCCGCGACGAGTTCGGCGGCGCGGAGTTCGGCGGAACGCGACGGAACGGGGCCCACCGGTCCGGATGGCGTCTGCGCCCCGGTGGCCGGGCCGGTCCGGGCGTCGGCCGTCCAGGACGCCGGGTCCAGCAGCAGCGGCGGGACGCGGCGGCGCCGGTCCGCGAGGACCCGGGCCTGGCGGCGCAGCCGGCGGGCGAGCAGCGTCGGGACTTCCGGCGGCCGGGTCGCGGAGCCGATCAGCAGCGACCAGGACAGGTCGGTCAGGCGGACGCAGACCTCGCCGTGGTATTTCCCGCCCGCCGCGCGCGGTGGCAGGCCGAGGGCGTGGTGGGCGCGGAGTACGGCGGCGGTCGCCCGGTGGCGCCGTCGGCCGTCGTCGTCCGGTGCGGGGGCGTCCCACAGGTCGGCGAGCGCGCGGAGCGCGGCGGCCACCGCGAGGCGCTGCGGACGGTCGGGGTGGACGAACCGGCCCGCCATGGCCAGCACCCAGGCGAGGGCCGCGCCCGCGGCGGCCAGCGCGGTGTGCGGAAGGACGTCGGCGGGGGCGGGCGTGCCGTTGGCCGCCGCGGCGAAGGCGAAGAGCAGCAGCACCGCGCCGAGCCCGCCCAGCCGCGCGGCGTCGCAGGCGTACTTCGCGGCGCCCGCGACCAGGGCCATCGCGACGACCACCACGAGGGCGCCGGCACCGCCCGCCCGGGTAGGGGCCCAGGCGGCGAGCGCCGAGCCGCCGCCCACGCTCGCCGTCATGGCGAGGGCGACCAGGGCCAGGGCGCGGGCGCGCCTCCCGTAGGGCAGATTGCGGCCGAAGGTGGTGGTGAAGGCGCCGAGCATGGCGTAGACGGCCTGTTCGGTCCGGCCGGTCGTGGCCAGGACCAGCGCCGGAAGCGCCATGGCGAGCGCGGCGCGCAGCGCGAAGGCGAACGCCCCGTCCACCGGGAGCAGGGTCAGCGACCCGCGCGGCGAGAGCACCCGCACCACACCGGCCACCGCCTGCCGCGGGCCGCGTGTGGTGCGGGTGCGGCCGTCGTCACCGGCCGGGTTCATGACGGCGTACGGGGGTCGTGCGGGCGGGGCAGTTCGGTGCATCTCTCCGGTTTCCGGTGGTGAACGGGTGTTTCCTCATCACCCGGCCAGGCACCGGTACCCCGCTCTTCGCTCACCTTCGGGGAATTCCGCGGACCTGTCAAAGAACAGCCGCACGGCTCTGACCTGCGGTGTCCTCCCGGCGATGGCATCGTGGGGGCGGGGGCCCCCCCGGGGGGGGGGGCCCCCCCCCCGCCCCCCCCCCCCCCCCCCCCCGCGGGGCGCCATGGCACGCGGCCCCCGCGGGCCCGGGTGGTGTAAAACAAAA
>NZ_JBHYGX010000012.1:21165-96810 GCF_042739975.1 Streptomyces sp. NPDC059080 | reverse complement strand
TTTTTTTTATAACAACCCCGCCTCTCTCGGGGGGCGACCGCGGGGTGTGGCCTGGGGGGGGCGGGGCCCGCCGGGGGGGGGGGGCCGGCCCCCACGGACACGCACGCCCTACGCCGCGGCGTCGTCCTTGCCCTCGGTGCCCTTGCGGACCGTGCAGTGCAGCGAGTTGTCGTCGCCCACGTCGGCGACGATGGTGTCGCCGGGGCCCGCCTCGTCGGCGAGGAGGAGGGAGGCGATCCGGTTGTCCAGCTCCGTCTGGATGGTGCGGCGCAGCGGGCGGGCGCCGAACTCCGGCTGGTAGCCGTGGGCGACCAGCAGTTTCTTCGCCGCCTCGGTGACCTCCAGCGTCATGTCCTGGGCGTGGACGCGGCGCCGGCTGCGGTCGAGGAGGTGTTCGACGATGTGGGTCAGGTCGTCCTCGGTGAGGCGGTGGAAGAGGATGATGTCGTCGATGCGGTTGAGGAATTCCGGCAGGAAGCGGGCCCGCAGGTCGTCCATCAGCGCGTCCTTCAGCTCCGACACCTCGCCCTTGTGGGCGATGATCCGCTGCGCGCCGATGTTGGACGTCATGATGACGACGCAGTGGCGGAAGCTGACGGTCCGGCCCTGTGCGTCGGTGAGGCGGCCGTCGTCGAGGATCTGCAGCAGGGTGTTGAAGAGGTCCGGGTGGGCCTTCTCCACCTCGTCGAAGAGCAGCACGCAGTAGGGGCGGCGGCGCACCCGGTCGGTGAGCTGACCGGCCTCCTCGTAGCCGACGTAGCCGGGCGGCGCGCCGATGAGCCGGGCGACGGTGTGCTTCTCCTGGAACTCGCTCATGTCGAACCGGATCATGCGGTCCTCGTCGCCGAAGAGGAGTTCGGCGAGGGTTTTGGCGAGTTCGGTCTTGCCGACGCCGGTGGGGCCGAGGAAGAGGAACGAGCCCACCGGCCGGTTCGGGTCGCCCATGCCGGAGCGGTTGCGGCGGACAGCCTCGGAGACGGCGGTGACGGCCTCGCCCTGGCCGACGATCCGCTCGTGCATCGCGTCCTCCAGCTTGAGCAGCTTCTCCTTCTCGCCCGCGGTGAGCTGGGCGACGGGGATGCCGGTGCGGCGGGAGACGACGTCGGCGATGTCGGCGGCGGTGACGGAGACGACGCCCTCGCGGCGCTCCTCGATCCCGGCGAGTTCCCCCTCCGCCTCGGCGATCTGCCGCTTCAGCTCCGACGCCTTGTCGAAGTCCTCGACGGCGACCGCCTGGTCCTTCTCGCGCCGCAGTGTGGCGAGGCGGTCCTCGCGGCTGATGACCTCGGTGGAGCGTCCGGCGCTGCGCAGCCGGACGCGGGCGCCCGCCTGGTCCATCAGATCGATGGCCTTGTCGGGCAGGAAGCGGTCGCTGATGTAGCGGTCGGAGAGTTCGGCGGCGGCGGTCAGCGCGCCGTCGGCGAACCGGACCTGGTGGTGGGCCTCGTAGGAGTCGCGCAGCCCCTCCAGGATCTGCACGGTCTCCTCGACGGTCGGCTCGGGGATCATCACCGGCTGGAAGCGGCGTTCCAGGGCGGCGTCCTTCTCCAGGTGTTTGCGGTACTCGTCGATGGTGGTGGCGCCGACCACGTGCAGTTCGCCGCGGGCCAGTGCGGGCTTGAGCATGTTGCCGGCGTCCATGGCGCCCTCGCCGGTGGCGCCCGCGCCGACGACGGTGTGGAGTTCGTCGATGAAGAGGATGATCTCGCCGCCGGCCTGCTGGACGTCCTCGATGACCTTCTTCAGCCGCTCCTCGAACTGGCCCCGGTACTGCGCCCCGGCGACCATGCCGGACAGGTCGAGGGCGACCACCCGCTTGTCCTTGAGGGTCTGCGGGACCTCACCGGCCACGATGCGCTGGGCGAGCCCCTCGACGATGGCGGTCTTGCCGACGCCGGGTTCGCCGATGAGGACCGGGTTGTTCTTCGAGCGCCGGGAGAGGATCTCCACGGTCTGCTCGATCTCGTCGGACCGCCCCACGACGGGGTCGAGCCTGCCCGCCTTCGCCTCCTCGGTGAGGTCGCGGCCGTACGCGTCGAGGGTGGTGGCCGGAGGTTTGGCGGCGGCGGGGGCACCTTCCGCGCGCGCCGCGTCCTCGGCCTGCCGCCGCACCCTGTCGACGTCGAGGTCCTCGGCGCGCAGCAGCCGCGCGGCGCCGGATTCGGCGCCCGCGCCGGAGGTGTCGAGGAGGGCGCCGAGGAGGTGCTCGGGGCCGATGTAGGAGACGCCCGCGGCCTGGGAGCGGTCGTAGGCGCCGGCGAGGGTGCGTTTGGCGGCGGGGGTCAGGCCCGGTTCGGCGGAGGGTTCGCCGGATTCGCGGGGCAGGACGGCGGCGATGCGGGTGCCGAGGCCGTCGGGGTCGACCCCGGCGCGGGCGAGGAGGCTGCGGGCCGGTTCGACCTGGGTGGCGGCCCACAGCAGGTGTTCGGTGTCGAGGTCGGAGGTGCCGTCCTCGACGGCCCGCCCGGCGGCCAGGTTGATCAGTTCCTGGGACGATTCGGTCAGCAGCCGCCCGATGGGGACCCGTTGGACGGCGGGTGGCGACGACGCGGGGGACATTCCGAAGAACCGGTTCAGCAAGTCGCTGAACGGGTCGGACGCGCCGAAAGCGGAACCGAACGGCATCGACATGGGTGCTCCTGGTGCGTGGGGGTCTGTCTCACTCAAGCGCGGCCCCCGGCGCTCCGCAAACGGAGGAACGCCCCGCCGCGGAGCGCCCCCGGCGCCCGGCGTTCCGGCCCGTACCGGCCGGTGTGCCGTCCCGCGCCGCAGGTCAGGAGGGGTCGTCCGCGAGGGCTTCGGTGACCCAGCGGTGGAAGGCGCCGATGTGGTGTTCGCTGGGGACGAGGACACCGCCGTCGTGGTAGGCGCGGGAGTCCATGGCGGGCTGGGTGCGTTCGCAGGCGTCGAAGTCCTGGGTGTTGACGCGGTGGAACAGCTCCACCGACGGGTTGACGTCGGCGCCGCCCGCCAGGACCTCCGGCCGGTAGAGCCAGTCGCAGGCGACGAGGGTGCGGTCGGCGGCGGCCGGGAACATCCGGTGGACGATGACGTGGTCGGGGACGAGGTTGACGAAGACCTGGGGGCGGAGGGTGAGCGCGTAGTAGCGGCGGTCCTGGGTGTCGTCGATGCCGGGCAGCCGCCCGAAGCCGCCGGTGCCGTCGACGGTGAACCCCTCGGCCTCGTCGGCGAAGGCCGCGCCGTGACCGACGAAGTACTGGGCGGCGAGCCCGTCGGCGAACTCCGGGAGCACCTCGGTGAGTTCGGGGTGGATGGTGGCGCAGTGGTAGCACTCCATGAAGTTCTCGACAACGAGTTTCCAGTTGGCGCGCACGTCATAGGTGATCCGGCGGCCGAGGGCCAGATCCTCGGTGCCGTAGCGGTCGAGGGCGGTGGGGTCGCCGAGGCGTTCGGTGGCCGCGCCGATCACGGTCTCCTCGAAGGACGGCGGTGCGCCGGCGAGGCACACCCAGAGGTAGCCGAGCCATTCCCGCAGGTGAACAGCGATGAGGCCGCGTTCGGTGCGGTCGATGCCGGGCATCTGCCGGAGGTTGGGGGCCGCGGTGAGGCGGCCGTCGAGGTCGTACGTCCAGGCGTGGTACGGGCATTGGAGGCTACGGCGGACGGTGCCGCTCTCCTCGGTGCAGAGGCGGGCGCCGCGGTGGCGGCAGATGTTGAGGTAGGCGCGGGGCTCGCCCCGCCCGTTGCGGGTGAGCAGCACGCTCTCCCGGCCGACCTGGACGGTGCGGAAGGCACCGGGCCCGGCGAGGTCGGCGGCGCGCACCGCGCAGAACCACAGCCGTTCGAAGATCCGCTCCTGTTCGCGGCGGAAGACGGCGGGGTCGGTGTAGGCGGCGCCGGGCAGGGTGGCGATCAGCTCGCCGGACGGCGTGGGCGCGCTCGCCCGCGGGCCGGTGACGGGGGTGGTGGTCATACGGGTCTCCTCGGGCGGTGCGGCGGGACGGCGGACGGGGGCGGTCAGCGGCGGAGGCGGGCCGCCTCCGGGGCGACGAGCGGTTCCTCGGCGACGGTCGCGGCGAACATCTCGCCGAAGTAGCCGAGGCGGACGGCGGTGCCGGGCACGGCGTACGCCACCGGCAGCCAGGCGTGGGCGACGCAGCGGCCGACGGTGGAGCCGTGGGCGGCCGAGGTGACGTAGCCGACCGCCTCCCCGCCGGCATACACCGGTTCGCTGCCGAGGACGGCCGCCGCGGGGTCGTCGAGGACGAGGCAGACGAGGCGGCGCCGGACGGCGGCCTCGCGTCCGGCCAGGGCGGCGCGGCCGAGGAAGTCGCCCTTGGCGGGCCGGACGGCGAAGCCGAGGCCCGCCTCGTAGGGATCGTGTTCGGTGGTCATGTCGTGGCCCCAGGCGCGGTACCCCTTCTCCAGGCGGAGGCTGTCCAGGGCGCCGCGGCCCGCGGCGACGGCGCCGAGGCCGCGGCCCGCCTCCCACAGCGTGTCCCACAGGCATCGGCCGAGGTCGGCGGTGGTGTACAGCTCCCAGCCGAGCTCGCCGACGTAGGAGACGCGCTGCGCGAGGACCGGGACGGGGCCGAGGTGGGTCCGCCGGGCCCGGAAGCGGCCGAAGCCCTGGTGCGAGAAGTCGTCCCGGGCCAGCGGCTGGACGAGATCGCGGGCGAGGGGGCCCCAGACGCCGATGCCGCAGGTACCGGGGGTGAGGTCGCGGACGTGGACGCCGTCGGGGGCGTGGCGGCGCAGCCATGCCAGGTCGGCTCCGCTGTTGGCGCCGATCTGGAAGCGGTCCTCGGTCAGGCGGGTGACGGTGAGGTCGGAGCGGATGCCGCCGTGCGCGTCGAGCAGCAGCGTGTACGTCACGGTGCCCGGCTTCCGGTCGAGTTGGTTGGTCGTCAGGTATTGCAGGAAGGCGAGCGCGCCGGGGCCCTCGACGGCCAGGCGGCGCAGCGGGGTCAGGTCGTACAGGGCGACGCGCTCGCGGGTGGCGCGGGCCTCGGCGGCGATGACCGGGGACCAGTGGCGGGCCGCCCAGGCGTCGCGTTCGGGCAGGCCGAGGCCGTCCGCGAGCGGGGCGTTCGCCTCGTACCAGTGGGGGCGCTCCCAGCCGCCCGACTCCAGGAAGTACGCGCCGAGTTCCCGCTGGCGGTCGTGGAACGGGCTGACCCGCAGCGGGCGGGGGCGCTCGGGCGGCTGGAGGGGGTGGACGACGTCGTACACCTCGATGAAGCTGCGGGTGCCGCGCTCGGCGGCGTACGCGGGTGAGCGCTGGGCGCCCTCGAAGCGGTGCGGATCGCAGGCGTGCAGGTCGAGGGTGGCGTGGCCGTCGGTCATCAGCTCGGCGACGGCGCGGGCGGCGCCCGCGGAGTGGGTGACCCAGACCGCCTCGGCGAGCCAGAAGCCGCGCAGTCCGGGCGCCTCGCCGAGGAGCGGCATACCGTCCGGGGTGAAGGAGAAGACGCCGTTGAAGCCGTCGGCGACCTCGGACGCGCCGAGCGCGGGCAGGAGGTGGGTGGCGTCGCGCCAGCTGGGGGCGAAGTCGTCGGCGGTGAACGGCAGCGAGGACGGCATGACGGGCGCGTCGTCGAAGGCGGGCACGGTGTGCGGGTCGACGGGCATCGGGCGGTGGGCGTACGAGCCGATGCCGAGGCGGCCGGTGTGTTCGCGGAAGTAGAGGTCGCGGTCCTGGAAGCGCAGCAGGGGGCGGGTCGCCCCGTCCGGCGGGCCGTCGGCGGCGGCGAGTTCGGGCAGCGGCGCGGTCGTCGCGTACTGGTGGGCGAGGGGCAGCAGCGGGACGCGGACCCCGGCCATCGCGCCGATCACCGGGCCCCAGAATCCGGCGGCGGCCACGACATGGCCGGCGGGGAAGGTGCCGCGGTCGGTGACGACCCCGGTGACGCGGCCGTCGGTCCGCTCGATGCCGGTGACGGTGTGCCGGTCGAGGAAGCGGGCGCCGCGGGCGGTGGCGCGGGCGATCTGCGCGCGGCAGGCGGGCACCGCGCGGGCGATGCCGTCGTCGGGGGTGTACCAGCCGCCGTACAGCAGGGAGGTGTCCAGCATCGGCCAGTGGCGGGCGCACCGTTCGGGGGTGAGGAGTTCACCGCGGATGCCCCAGGAGGCGGCGAGCCGGGCCTTGCGGTGGAGGTCGGCCCAGCGTTCCTCGGTGGTGGCGACCTCCAGCCCGCCGACGGCGTGGAAGCAGGGCGCGCCGTCGGTCTCCAGGGCGGTGAACTTCTCGATGGTGTAGGCGGCGAAGCGGGTCAGGGTCCGGGACGGGCCGGTGGCGAAGACCAGGCCGGGGGCGTGCGAGGTGGAGCCGCCGGGGGCCGGGAGGGGGCCCTGTTCCAGGACGGTGACGTCGCGCCAGCCGCGGGCGGTGAGTTCGTCGGCGAGTGAGCAGCCGACGATGCCGGCGCCGATGACGACCACGCGGGCGTCGGTCGCGGATACGGAAGGCATGTCCCTCCTTCGGGAGGTCGGGGCGGACGGTGCCGGGGCGCGCCGGGGCGGCGGGAACAGACGGAGAACGAGGGGCGGCAAGGGCCCAGGGTGTTGCGCACTGCACGATCGGTTGCGCGATGAGAGACATAGTGGGAACGCCGGACCGGCACCGTCAAGGGGCGCGGACGGGCGGCCGGGAATCGCCGGACGGACGCCGGACGATCCCGGGCAACCGCTTGACGGGCCCGCACCACGCCGGGATTCTGTTGCGCAGAACGCTCCGGCGTGCGCATCACGAAACGCGGTCCGCGCGCCGGAGGCACGGCGTCCGCACGGCCGGAGAAGGCGTGACCGGCCGTCACACGGCCGCCGTCCGTTCCCACCTCACCTGCGACGGCCGGTGGACGCCGCGACGCCGCGGACCCTCGCGGATGAGGTCGTCACCCCGCGGCTCCGAGGAGGACGCCCCATGCACACCGTCACCGTCATCGGCGCGTCACTGGCGGGGCTGTACGCCGCCCGTGCGCTGCGCGCCGAGGGGTACGCGGGCCGGCTGGTCCTGGTCGGCGAGGAGCCCCACCGGCCGTACGACCGGCCGCCGTTGTCGAAGGCGTTCCTCACCGGCGCGGCGGACGCGGAGACCCTCGCGCTCGCCGACGACGAGGAGACCGCCGGGCTCGCCCTCGATCTGCGGACGGGCGCCCGGGCCGTCCGCCTCGACCCGCGGGCGCGGTCGGTGACCCTCGCCTCCGGGGAGGAGATACGCACCGACGGCGTCGTCCTCGCCACCGGCGCCGCGCCGCGCACCCTGCCCGGACCGGTGCCCGGCGGGGTGCACACCCTGCGCACCCTCGACGACGCGCGGGCGCTGCGCGCCGCGCTGACCGCCGGGCCGGTACGGGTGGTGGTGATCGGCGGCGGGTTCCTCGGCGCGGAGACCGCCTCGTCGTGTGCCGCGCTCGGCCACGACGTGACGGTGGTGGAGGCCGCTCCGCTCCCCCTCGTACCGCAGCTGGGCGAGGCGATGGCCGGGATCTGTGCCGCGCTCCACGCCGATCACGGGGTGCGGCTGCTCACCGGCACCGGGGTGGCGGGGCTGCGCGCGGACGGTGCGGCGGATGCCGTCACCGCGGTCGCGCTGGCCGACGGGCGGCTGCTCCCCGCCGAGGTGGTCGTCGTCGCCATCGGGGTCCGTCCGCGCACCGGCTGGCTGGCGGGCAGCGGGCTGCCGCTCGACGACGGGGTGTGCTGCGACGCGGGCGGGGTGACGCCGCTGCCGCAGGTGGTGGCCGCCGGGGACGTGGCGCGGACGGCGGGTGCGCGCAGCGAGCACTGGACCGCCGCCACCGAACAGGCCGCGGTCTGCGCCCGCAATCTCCTCGCGGGCCGTACGGAGGCCGTCCACCGCTCGCTGTCGTACTTCTGGTCGGAGCAGTACGGCGTCCGCCTCCAGTTCGCCGGACGCCGGGCCCCCGGTGACGTACCGCGTGTCGTGGAGGGCTCCCCCGCCGACCGCACCTTCCTCGCCGTCTACGAACGCGACGGCCGCCCCACCGCCGCCCTCGCCCTCAATCGTCCCCGGCCGTTCGCACGGCTGCGGCGGGAGTGGGGGCGGGCGGCGGATCCGGTGGGCTGAGGCGAAGCGGTCAGCCGTCCGCCCCGCCGATCCGCATGTCCCGTCCCGCCTGGTAGACGCGGGCGTTGCCGGAGGCGGTGGCGTGCTGGGTGACGGCGGGGGCGGGCGCCTCGGGCGGGGTGAGGTCGGCGACGAGGGCGCGGAGTTCGCCGGTGAGTTCGGGGTGGGCGGTGAGCAGGCGGCGCAGGCGGCTCTGCCATTCGGTGCCGCTGTCCGCGGCGACGGCGTCCCGGCCGGGGCCCTCGGGGGCGGCCAGCAACTCCTCGCGGGTGTCGTCGAGTTCCCCGGCGATGACCGGTGCCCGCTCGGGACGGGTGCGCTGCCACAGGGCCAGGAAGCGGTCGCGTACGCCGTGCCAGGCGTCGGTGGTCAGCGCGCCGACCAGTGCCGTGCCCGCGCTGCCCGCCAGTGCCGCGATCTCCGGATCCACAACTCCCCCTCGTGGTTGAACCGTTCGGACCTTCAGCGTACGGGGTGGTCAGACGGCGATGGGCGGCTCGGGGCGGGTGCGGCGCCCGGCGTCGACGGCGTCGGCGGCGGCGGCTGCGGCTGCGGCTGCGGCTGCGGCTGCGGCTGCGGACCACGCTGGTGCTGACGGTCGCGGCGATGGCGGTCGGCATCACGGGCGGGGTGGCGGTCGCGGTGCTGCGGATGTCCCCGGACTCGCACCGCCGTGCGGGGGCGGGGCCGTCGGCGGGCGGGGGCGAAGCCGTCGGCGTGCGGGGGCCGGCCAACGGCCCGTGAGCAACGGCTCCGCCGGGTGAACGCGGCGGGCGCCCCCTTGCCAGCACCGATCGTACGTGTTCGGATTACCTCGGCCGGTGACCTCGCGTCCCTGCGGGCGTCACCGCTGATCAGCGCGTTTCCGCAGACAGCAGCCCACCGTTCCCGGGGTCCGCGCGGCCCCGGGCACCCGCGCCATCCGCCCGTACGCACCGCACGCCGCCGTCCCTCATCCGCACCGGCCCGCCCCTCCGCCCGCGTTCCGCACCACCTCCGCCCCACCGGCGGGCCGGTCGCCGTACGAACAGGAGAGCGATGAAACCCGCCGCGTTCCGCTATCACCGGGCCCGTGACGCCGACGGCGCGGTCCGGCTCCTCGCTGAGCTGGGCGAGGACGCCAAGGTGCTCGCCGGGGGCCAGAGCCTGGTGGCGATGATGGCCTACCGGCTCGCCCGGCCCCGGCACCTCGTCGACATCGGCGCCCTGCGCGGCCTCGACCACCTGGGGACCGACGCCGCCGGGGCGCTGCGCGTCGGGGCGCTGACCACCCATCACACCGTGGAGCGGGCCCCGGACTCCGTCCTCGGGCCCGGTTTCGCGGTGGTCCGGGAGACGATGCGGTGGATCGGGCATCTGCCGATCCGCACCCGGGGCACGGCGGGCGGCAGCCTCGCCCACGCCGACGCGACCGCGGAATGGTGCCTGCTCGCGGTGGTCCTCGACGCCGAACTGCACGTCCTCGGCCCCCGCGGGGCCCGCCGCATCGCCGCCGCGGAGTTCTTCCTCGGCCCGTACACCACCGCCCTGGAGCCGGACGAACTCCTCGTCGAGATCGTCTTCCCGCGCCCGGCGCCGTACGCCGCGGTCACCGAATTCGCCGAACGGCGCGGCGACTTCGCGCTCGCGTCCGCCGCCGTCGTGCTGGACCGGGACGGCGGGACGCGGCGCGGCGGGCGGGTGGCGCTCGGCGGCATCGGGCCGGTGCCGCTGCGAGCCGTCGAGGCGGAGCGGGTGCTGGCGGACGGCGGCACCTTCGCGGAGTGCGCGGAGACGGCCGCCGCCGCGCTCCCGGATGACGCGGACGGGCCCGGGGGCGGCGCGGCGTACCGGCGGCAGTTGATCCGCACGCTGGTGCGGCGGGCCTGTGAGGAGGCGGACGCGCGATGACGGCGAGGACACCCGAGGAACGGCACGACGGGCACCGCGGAGGCGACGGGTACGGCGTACCGGACGGTCACGGCCACCGGCCGGGCGGCGCCGGGCACCCCGACACCCCCCACAGCGACGGGTCCCGGCCGCTGATCGGCCGGTCGGTCCCGCGCAAGGAGGACCCCCGGCTGCTGACCGGGCGCGGCCGGTTCGTCGACGACCTCTCCGAACCGGGCATGCTGCACGCCCAGTTCGTCCGCTCCGCCGTCGCGCACGGCGAGGTCACCGCCCTCGATCTGGACGCGGTGCGGCGGGTGCCGGGCGTGGTCGCCGCGTTCGACGCCGCCGATCTGGGTCTTGGCGACATCACCGCCCGGCTGCACCGGCCGCCCGAGGAGTTCACCGAGACCGCGATGCCGGTGCTGGCGCGGCGCCGGGTGCGGTACATCGGCGAGCCGCTGGCGGTGGTCGTCGCCCGGGACCCGTACGCCGCCGAGGACGGTCTGGAGGCCGCGCGGGTCGCCTACGACGAGCGGGAGCCGGTGGTGAGCGAGGCGGCGGCGCTGGCCGACGGGGCGCCGCTGGTGCACGAGGCGGCGGCCCGCAACACCCTCGTGGACGTCGCGCCGTTCGCCACCGAGGGCATCGACGACGTCTTCGCCACCGCCCACCGCGTGGTGCGGGTCGAGGCGCGCACCGGGCGGCAGAACGCGCTGCCGCTGGAGACCCGCGGCGCGCTGGCCCACTGGGACGACCGCGCCGAGCAGCTGGTGCTGCGGACCTGCACCCAGGTGCCGCACCAGGTGCGGACGGCCGCGGCGGGCTGTCTGGGTCTGGACGAGCGGGCCGTGCGGGTCGTCGTGCCGGACATGGGCGGCGGCTTCGGTCTGAAGTGTGTGGTCGGCCGGGAGGAGATCGCGACCGCCGCGGCGGCGCTGCGCCTGCGTCGCCCGGTGAAGTGGATCGAGGACCGCAAGGACGCGCTGACCGCCTCCTTCCTCGCCCGCGAGCAGCACTACGACGTGCGCGCCGCGTTCGCCGCCGACGGCCGGATCCTGGGCCTGGACGCCGACATCGTCTGCGACATGGGCGCCTACTCCTGCTATCCGTTCACCGCCGGGATCGAGCCGCTGATGGCGGCGGCGGAGCTGCCGGGCGTCTACCGGGTGCCCGCCTACCGGGTGCGCGGCCGGGCGGTGACCACCAACAAGGCGCCGAGCGCGCCGTACCGGGGCGTGAGCCGCCCGCAGTACGTGATGGTCATGGAGCGGCTCTTCGAACGGGCCGCGCGGGAGCTGGGCGTGGACGCGGTGGAGCTGCGCCGCCGCAACCTCATCACCGACTTCCCGTACACCGGCGTCAACGGCATCACCTACGACCCCGGTTCGTACCGTGAATCGCTGGATCTGTGCGAGCGGACGCTGCGCGAGGAGGGCTGGTACGAGCGGCGGGACGCGGCGGCGGCCGCCGGGCGGCGGCTGGGCATCGGCTACGCCTGTTTCAACGAGCGCACCGGCTACGGCTCCGCCGCGTTCGCGCAGCGCCGGATGGACATGGTGCCCGGCTACGACCTCGCCGAGGTGCGGATGGATCCGGGCGGCGCGGTGAGCGTCACCACCGGCACGGTGAGCCACGGCCAGAGCCATGAGACGACGCTCGCGCAGATCGTCGCCGACGTCCTCGGCCTGGACCTCGCGAAGGTGAAGCTCCATCAGGGCGACACGGACCGGGTGCCGTACGGCTGGGGAACGTTCGCCAGCCGGTCGGTGACGATCGGTGGCAGCGCGGTGCGGCTCGCCGCGGAGCGGCTCGGCGAGAAGCTGCGGCGGCTGGCGGCGGCGCGCTGGGACGTCCCCTGGGAGGAGACGGAGCTGCACCGGGGCACGGTGCGGCGCCGCGGCGCCCCAGGCACGTCCCTTCCGTACGCCGAGCTCGCCGCGCTCGCGCACTTCCGGGCGCATCTGCTGCCCAAGGACCTGGAGCCGGGGCTGACCGCGACGGCGTCCTTCGACGTGTTCCACGACGGGACGTTCTCCAACGCCACCCACGGCGTCGTCGCCGCACTCGACGAGGACACCGGCGGCATCACCCTGCTGCGGTACGTCTGCGTCGAGGACTGCGGGGTGGCGATCAACCCGCAGGTCGTCGAGGGGCAGTGCCGCGGCGGTATCGCGCAGGGCATCGCGGGCGCGCTGTTCGAGCAGATCACCTACGACGAGCGGGGCGAGCCCTCGGCGACCGGCTTCCTCGACTACAAGGTGCCCACCGCCCAGGAGATCCCCGACATCACCCTCTTCCATCTGGAGACGCCCTGCGCGTCCAACGCCACCGGCGCCAAGGGCGTCGGCGAGGGCGGCACGATCGGCGCGCCCGCCGCCGTCCTCAACGCCGTCAACGACGCGCTGCGCGCCACCGGCACCGAACTGGACACGCTGCCCGTCACCCCCGAGGCGGTGCACCGCGCGCTGCACGGCGCCTGACCCACGCCGCATCCCGCGCACACCGCCCACCCGACCCAGGAGTCCCTACCGTGAGCAACCATCCGCCCGACCTCCCGCTGACCGATCCGGCGGACGCCGGGACCGATCCCGCGCGGGAACGCCAGCTGCTGGTGCTGGACGTCAACGGCGCCCCGTACGAGGTGCTGTGCGAGCCGCGCCGCACCCTCGTGGACGTGCTCCGCCACGATCTGGGGCTGACCGGCACCCACGTCGGCTGCGAGCACGGCGTCTGCGGCGCCTGCACCGTGCTGCTCGACGGGCGCCCGGTGCGGGCCTGTCTGCTCTTCGCCGTACAGGCGGAGGGCGCCGCGCTCCGCACCGTCGAATCGCTCTCCGACGGCCGCGAACTGAGCGATCTGCAACGGGCGTTCGCCGCACACCACGCGCTCCAGTGCGGTTTCTGCACCCCCGGATTCCTGATGCTGGCGGAGGGCTTCCTCGCCGAGCGGCCGGACGCGGACCGGGCGGAGATCCGCGAGTTGGTGGCCGCGAACCTCTGCCGCTGCACCGGCTACCAGTCCCTCGTCGACGCGATCCACGGCTGCGCCACGGCCCGGCGCGCCGCACGGAAGGAGAACTGATGCGGATCGGCAACAGCGTGCCCGTGGCGGGGCCGCCGGAGGCGGTGTTCGCGCTGCTCAACGACGTACGGCGGGTGGCGTCCTGTATGCCGGGTGCCGTCCTTGAGGGACAGGACGGCGACGTCTGGCGGGGCCGGGTGACGGTCCGCGTCGGCCCGGTCGCCGCCGCGTACGGGGGCACCGTACGGTTCCTGGAGTCGGACGCCGGGCAGGGGCGGCTACGACTCCAGGCGCGGGGCGCCGATGCGCACGGCCGGGGCAACGCCGAGGCGGAGGTGGTGTTGACGGTGACCGACGACCCGGCGGGCACCCGGCTCGACGTCACCACGGACCTCGTGATCAGCGGCAAACTCGCCCAGTTCGGGAAGGGCGCGCTGGACGCCGTGTCGCAGCGGCTGCTCCAGCGGTTCGCGGCGAATCTGGGTGGGTTGCTGGAGGAGGAACGGGTGGGGGACGCGGCGGGTGCGGGCGGCGCCGCAGCCGGTGCGGGCGGGCCCACGTCCGGTGCGGGCCCCTCGGATTCCGTGGCGGGCCGTCCCGTCCCCGCGTCCGCCGCGCAGACGCCCGGCCACCCGGGCGCCGCCGCGCCCACGCCCGTGAGCGGCCCGTCCCTGCTACCGGGCGGCCCCGCAACCGCCACGTACGGGCCGCTGGTGGCCGCCTTCGCCTTCGGCGTCTTCGAGGGCTGGCTGCTGGCCCGCCTCGGCCAGCTGCGCCGCGAACTGGCGCGGGCGCGGCGCGGTTGAGCGCGGGGCGAGCCGCCCTGACGGGTTCGCCCCCGCACCGCCCGCGATCACCGTGATTGAGTGACCCCATGGCTGACGAGACCCCTGCGGGCACCACACCCGCGCCCGGGCCCGCGATCCCTGCGGCGCTCACCGACGCCCCCGGCTATCAGGTGCGCCGGCTCCACCAGGCGTACCTCTCGCTGTGGGCGCGCGCGGTCGATCCGACGCTCACCGGGCCGCAGTTCGCGGTGCTGACGGCGGTGCAGGCGGCGCCCGGCCGGGACCAGCGGTCGATGGCGACGGCGGTGGCCCTGGACACCTCGACGATGGCGGACGTGGCCCGCCGCCTGGAGACCCGTGGCCTGCTCGTCCGCCACACCGCCGCGGCCGACGGCCGCCGCAAGCTGCTCTACCTCACCGAGGCGGGCGAACGGGCGCTGCGCGCGGCCCGCGACCGCCTCGACCTGCTCGACGAGCGGTTGCTCGCCCCGTACGGCGCCGAGCGGCGCGGCGAGCTGATACGTCTGCTGACGTCCCTGGCCGACCACTGGGAGGGCCTGAGCGAGGACCCCGCCCCGTAGACGGCCCGCCCGGACACGGGCCCCTCCCCCGCCGAGACCTAACTGTGTCATTGGGGTGCGATCCGGCGGACAACCACGGAAGCCGACAAACCGTCTCCTGTGATGGCGGAACGTCCGCGCGGTGTGCCGCGCCCACGTTCCGCACCTGTCTGTTTGCGCTCTGTGCTCTTGGAGGAACCCGTGCTCGCCGCACCACGCCGTCATGCCGTCCGCTGGATACCCGCCCTGTTCGCGGCGGCCCTGGTGACCTCGTGCGGGACGGGCGCGACCGCCTCCCAGGCCCAGGAGCAGCCCACGGCCAAGGTCACCGTCACCCCGGCCGCCGGTGCCACGTCCGCACCGCTCGGCGACCCCATAGCGATACGCACCGAGGGCGGCAGGATCACCTCGGTCGAGGCGAAGGACGACAAGGGCGCCACGGTGCCGGGGAAGCTGGCCTCCGGCGGCACGTCCTGGACCTCCGACGGCAAGGTCCGGCCCGGCACCACGTACACCCTCACCACCCGCACCACCTCCGACAGCGGGCGGAAGGCCACCAAGAAGACCGTCTTCACGACCGCCGAGGCCGACCGCGTCAACAAGCTCACCAACTCCCCCGGCAACGGCCAGACCGTGGGCACCGGTATGCCGGTCTCGGTCCTCTTCGACAACCCGGTCGACAAGGGCCGCCGCGCCGGGATCGAGAAGGCCCTCAAGGTCACCACCAGCCCGAAGGTCGAGGGCGCCTGGGGCTGGGTCACCGACTACTCCGGCAAGGACCGCATCGACTGGCGGCCCAGGACGTACTGGCCGACGGGGACCAAGGTCACCGTCAAGGGCGCGCTGACCGGCGTCCCGTCCGGCGCCGGCGGCTGGTTCGTCCGGGACTACGACTTCGGCTTCAGCATCGGCGCCGACCACAAGGCCGTCATCGACGTCCCGTCGCACACCCTGACCATGTACGAGAACGGCTCCGCCGTCGGCACCGTCAAGGGTTCGGCGGGCTCGCCGCAGGCGCCCACCCGCGGCGGTGTGCACACCGTCCGCAGCAAGAACGCCGACGAGACCATGGACTCCTCGACCATCGGCTACGGCGACCAGTGGATGCTGGACGCGAAGTGGGTCACCCACCTCACCGCCTCCGGCACGTTCCTGCACTCCGCGCCGTGGAACCGCTCCATCGGCGTGGTCAACAACTCCCACGGCTGCTTCGGCATGACCACCTCGGACGCCAAGCGGGTCTTCGACTTCCTGCCGGTGGGCTCCACCGTCGAGGTGCGGGGCACCAGCAACACCGAGCGGACGGATGTCGGCAACGGCCTGGAGGTCTGGCAGGAGAGCTGGCCGCAGTGGCAGCAGCGCTCCGCCCTCGGCTGAGCCCCGTCCCCGATCCCGGCACCGCTGCGGTGCCCCGGCCCGGCGTCGTCCCTCACGGACGGCGCCGGGCCGCTGTGTACGAGGTGTAACCCCGCAAGATCAACCGGTGTGACACCCGGGAAACCTGCGCTCCCTACTGTCGTCGGCGTACCGCGTCCGAGCACGGGAGGAGCCGCACATGACCGCACCCGAACCGGGGCCGCGCCCCCTCCCGCCGGTGCGGACCGTCTGCTCGTACTGCGGGGTGGGGTGCGGCGTCGTCCTCGATCTGACGGCCGGTCCGGACGGGCGGCGGACGGTCCGCCGGGCCTCGGGCGACAAGGCACATCCGGCCAACTCCGGGCGGCTGTGCGCCAAGGGCGCCACCGGCGCGGAGCTGATGGCCGCGCCCGGGCGGCTCACCGGGGCGCTGCGCCGCCCACACCGCGGTGAGGCGCCCGAGCCGGTCGCCATGGAGGCGGCGCTGGCCGAGACGGCCCGGCGGCTGCGCGCCGTCGCCGATGCGCACGGTCCGGACGCGGTGGCGCTGTACGTCTCCGGGCAACTGACGCTGGAGGCACAGTACCTGGCGAACAAGCTGGCCAAGGGCTATCTGCGCACCGGCTGGATCGAGTCCAACTCGCGGCTGTGCATGGCGAGTGCGGGCAGCGGCTACAAGCTGTCGCTGGGCGCCGACGGGCCGCCCGGTTCGTACGACGACTTCGCGCACGCGGACGTGTTCCTGGTCATCGGAGCCAACATGGCCGACTGCCATCCGGTGCTCTTCCTGCGGATGATGGAGCGGGTACGGGCCGGGGCGAAGCTGATCGTCGTCGATCCGCGGCGCACCGCCACCGCCGCCAAGGCCGACCTCTTCCTCCAGATCCGGCCCGGCACCGATCTGGCGCTGCTCAACGGGCTGCTGCACCTGCTGGCGACGGGCGGGCACACGGATCCCGGTTTCATCGCCGCGCACACCGAGGGCTGGGCGGCGATGGATGGCGTCCTGGCGGACCATCCGCCGGAGACCGTCGCCGCGCTGACCGGTCTGGCGGAGGCGGATCTGCGGCGGGCGGCGGAGTGGATCGGCACCGCCGGGGCGTGGCTGAGCTGCTGGACGATGGGGCTCAACCAGTCCACGCACGGCACCTGGAACACCAATGCGCTGATCAACCTGCATCTGGCGACGGGCGCGATCTGCCGCCCCGGCTGCGGCCCGTTCTCGCTGACCGGGCAGGCCAACGCCATGGGCGGCCGGGAGATGGGCTACATGGGCCCCGGGCTGCCGGGGCAACGGTCCGCCGAGGTGGCGGAGGACCGGGCGTTCACCGAGGAGTTGTGGGGGCTGCCGCCCGGGACGATCCGGCCCGGCAGCGGCGGCCCGGGGACCGTCGAGATGTTCCGGCGGATGGCGCGCGGCGAGATCAAGGCGGCGTGGATCCTGTGCACCAACCCGGTCGCATCGGTCGCCCACCGCCGCACCGTCATCGAGGGTCTGGAGGCCGCGGAGTTCGTCGTCACCCAGGACGTGTTCGCGACGACCGAGACGCAGGCGTACGCGGATGTGCAGCTGCCCGCCGCGATGTGGGCGGAGACCGAGGGGGTGTTGGTCAACTCCGAGCGGAACCTCACCCTGATGCGGCAGGCCGTCGAACCGCCCGGCGACGCCTGGCCGGACTGGCGGATCATCGCCGCCGTCGCCCGCGGGATGGGGTACGGGGAGGCGTTCGCGTACGACAGCGCCGAGGAGGTCTTCGCCGAACTGTCGCGCGCGCAGAACCCGCGGACCGGCTACGACCTGCGCGGCGTCAGCCACCGGCGGCTGCGCCGGGGGCCGGTGCAGTGGCCCTGCGCCGACCCGGACGGCCCGGACCGCAATCCGGTGCGCTATCTCAACGACGGCGCGGTGCACCCGCCCCGGGAGCGGGCGGACGGCAGCCGCCCCCGGCTGTGGTTCCCGACGCCCACCGGGCGGGCCGTCTTCCACGCCCGGCCGTCGCTCCCGGCCGCCGAACTCCCCGACGACGACTATCCGTTCCTCCTCAACACCGGCCGGTTGCCGCACCAGTGGCACACGCTGACCAAGACCGCGAAGATCGCCCGCCTCGACGCGCTGGACCCGGGGCCGTTCGTGGAGATCCACCCCCAGGACGCGGCGCCCCTGGGCATCGTGGACGGCGACGCGGTGGAGGTCGCCTCGCGGCGCGGGCGCGCGGTACTGCCCGCGAAGGTCGACGACCGGGTGCGGCCCGGCGACTGCTTCGCACCGTTCCACTGGAACGACCTGTTCGGTGAGTATCTGAGCGTCAACGCGGTCACGCATGACGCGGTGGATCCGGTGTCCTTCCAGCCGGGGACGAAGGCGTGTGCGGTGGCGCTCACCAAAGTCGGGGCGGGCGCGACGGCCGGCAACGGGGGCGGGGCGCCCTGCGGGCCCGCCCCCACCCTGCTGCCGGACCGCACACCGCTCACCCCGGACCACGCCCGGTGGGTCAACGGCTGGCTGGCCGGGGCGTTCTCCCGTACGCCGCTTCCGGAGGCGGAGCCCGCGCCCGCCGCCGGGGCCGCCCGGGAGGTGCTGGTGCTGTGGGCCTCGCAGACCGGGAACGCCGAGGAGGCGGCGGCCGTCGCGGCCCGCGGACTGACCGCACGCGGATGGTCGGCGCGGCTGCTGCGGATGGACGACGGGATGCCCGCGGCCCTGCCGTCCGGCGCCGTGCTGCTCCTGGTCACCAGCACCTTCGGCGACGGTGACGCCCCCGACAACGGCGCCCGCTTCTGGGCGGCGCTCAACTCCCCGGACGCGCCCCGCCTCGACGGCGCGCCCTACTCCGTGCTTGCCCTCGGTGACTCGTCCTACGCCGACTTCTGCGGCCACGGCCGCCGCCTCGACGACCGCCTGACCGCCCTCGGCGCCCACCGCCTGGCACCCCGCGCGGAGTGCGAACCGGACGACACGGAGCCCGCAGCGCGGTGGCTGGACGCGGTGCTCGATGCGTGGGATGCGGAGCGGGAACGGGACGGCGGGGACGGGGCGACCGGGGCGGCGTCCGCCGGTACGGGGCCCGGGCCCACCGCGCCCGTACCCGGCGGCAGCGGCTCCGCACCCGCCGACTCCGACGCCGACGCCGCACCGACCGCCCCCGGGCCGGACCTCGCCGCGCACGCGCCCGAGTCCGGGCCCGCAGCCGCACCACCGGCCCCGGCCGCCGCCCCGCCGCCTTCCCGGAACGCCCCCGCCACCGCCCGTCTCACCGGCAACCGGCTGCTGAGCGGGCCGGACTCCGGAAAGGAGGTCCGCGCCTTCACCCTCGACACCCGCGAGGCCGGTACGCCGCTCACCTACGAGGCGGGGGACGCCCTGGGCGTGCTGCCGCTGCACCGCCCCGAGGTGGTGGCGGAATGGCTGGCGATGACCAAAGCCGACCCCGCGGCCGCCGTCGAGGTCACCGGCGTCGGCACCGTCCCCCTCGCCACGGCGCTCGAACGCCACCTCGACCCCACCCGGATCACCACCGGCCTGCTCCGGCTGATCGCCGACCGCACCGGGGCCCCCCTCGCCACACGCCTGCTGAGCCCCGGGGCCAAGGAGGAACGCACCCGGTGGGCATGGGGGCGGCAGGCCCTCGACGTACTCGCCGAGTACCCGGTGCGTGCGTCCGCCGCCGAGTGGGCCGCCATTCTGCCCCGGCTGCGGCCACGGCTGTACTCCATCGCGTCCAGCCCGCTCCAGGACCCGTACCGCATCCGGCTGACGGTCTCCGTCGTCCGCTTCGGCAGCCGCCGCGGCCGGCCACGCCACGGCGTCGCCTCGGCACACCTCGCCGACGCCGAAGCCGGCGCCCCGGTGCGGGTGTTCGTCCAGCGCTCCGCGCACTTCCGGCCCCCGGCCGGCCCGGCGACGCCGATGGTGATGGTGGGGCCGGGCACCGGCGTCGCCCCGTTCCTCGGCTTCCTCCAGGAGCGGCGGGCCCGCGGGCACACCGCCCCCAACTGGCTGTTCTTCGGCGAACAACACCGCGCGAGCGGCTTCCACCACCGCGCCGAACTGGAAGCCCTCCGCGACGCGGGGGTGCTCACCCGGCTGGACACCGCGTTCTCCCGCGACCAGCCGGAGAAGATCTACGTCCAGGACCGGATGCGCGAGCACGGCGCGCTGCTCTGGTCCTGGATGTGCGACGGCGCGCACTTCTGCGTCTGCGGGGACGCGTCCCGGATGGCCGGGGACGTCGATCGCGCGTTGCGGGACATCGCCATGGCCCACGGCGGTCTCGACGAGGACGGCGCGGCCGCGTATGTCGCGCGCCTCACCGCCGAGGGACGCTATCTCCGCGACGTCTACTGACGTCCCACGCCACCCGGCAGGTGGCGCGGGGCGCCGGCAGAGGTCTAGCCCAACTCCAGGCTGGTGGTCCCGTGGATCCGCTCCTGGCGGACGGGCGGGACGGCGCCGGTGTACATCCGGGTGGACCGGGAGACGGGCACCAGGCCCCGTCCGATGACCCACTCCTGGGTGGCGGCGGCGGTTTCGGGCACATCGATGACGACCTCGGTGCCCGGGCCCGCGGCCGCGGCGAGCGCGTCGAAGAGCGCGGCGGCGTCCTCGGGGGTGTCGGCGAAGAGCGGGCCGATGCGGTGCCCGCTGCGGGCCGGGCGGATCACCCCGTAACCGGTGAGGGCCCCGTCGCGGAGCACGATGCGGACGGTGTGGCCGGGCGCGGTCAGCCAACGGGCGAGGAAGCCGTGCCGGTCGGCGGGGAAGCATGTCCGGTCGTAGGCGAGGACCGCGTCCCGATGGCCGGCGGTGAACGGCTCGGCGGCCGAGGCCCCGTCGGCCGGGGCGGGGCGCCCGGCGTAGCGGACGGATTCGTAGGCGGCGGTGAACCCGGCGCGCTCGTAGGTGGCCTTCTGGGCGGGGACGGCGTCGAGGCCGATGGTGCGGGTCCCGGCGTGCGGCACGGCGGCGCGCCAGGTGGCCAGGCCCAGGCCCTGCCCGCGGTGTTCGGGGTGGACGAGGTAGTAGCCGAGGAAGGCGTAGGTGTCGGAGTAGGTGACGACGGAGACGGCGGAGACGGTGCGGTCGCCGAGGCGACCGGTGAAGAATCCGGCCGGGTCGGTGGGGTGGAAGCACCCGGTGTCGGCGAGCCCGGGGTTCCACTCCTCGTCCGCCGCCCACTGCTCGACGAGCCGCCAGTCGTCCGACGAGGCGGCGGTGACGGTGAGTTCGCTTGACGGGGCGGAGGTGCCGGTGGAGGGCATCGGTGGCGTCCCTTCGGTCGGGGCCGGTGTGCGGCGGGGGTACGCGGCGGCCGTACGGCGCATCGCGTACCCCCGGGGGCCCGTGGTCGGACGGGGTGTCAGATGAGGTCCATGGCGGCGACCTCGTCGGGGCGACCGTAGCTGACCGGCCCCTGGAAGCGGCGGCGGGCGGTGGCGAACCACCAGACGGTGGCGATGACGAGGACCACCGCGAGGGCGATCGGCGCGTAGTTGAACGATGCCGCGGTGATCGGTGACGCCTGCGGCAGCATGAACAGCACATTGCTGATCACGATCCAGGTCACCGCGACGAAGGCGACGGGCTTGCCGAATCGCCCGAGGTTCCACGGGCCGGGCTGGAAGTCGTCGAGGCGCAGGCGGAGGAATATCGGCACACCGTACGCGAGGAAGAGGCCCACGACATTCACGCTGACGACAGCGGTGAACGCGGTGTGTGACCACCATCCCGGCAGCACCAGCACGAGCGGGCAGGCGGCGGCGAGCCATACCGCCTTGACGGGCGTGCGGGTGCGCGCGGAGACCGAATGCCACCAGCGGGAACCAGGCATCGCACCGTCGCGGGAGAAGGCGAAGATCTGCCGGGTATTGCTGGTCATGTTGGCGAGCCCGCAGAAGAGCATCGCGCCGATGACGATCAGCAGGAGCAGCTTGGCGGTGCCCGGCCCGAGCGCGTCGATGAGAATCTGCACGGGCGGCGCATCGGCGCTGGCCGCATGGCCGTAATCCTTGATCGCGTACACCAGTGCGAGCATGAGGATGAGGCCGGTGAGCGCGGAGTAGCTGATGGCGCGCATGATCCCGCGCGGGGCGTTGACGGTGGCCTTCACGGTCTCTTCCGACATGTGAAAGCTGCCGTCGAAGCCGGTGAACGTCCAGCTGGTGACCAGCAGTCCGAGCATTCCGCCGTAAAGGGCATGGGTGAAACCGGTGTTGTTGGCGAAATGGGTGACGAACGACGCCGGCTGGTGACTGTCGGGGATGATCATCAGCGCGGTGACGATCACCACCATGCCGATGAGCAGCCACCACACGGAAATACGGTTGAACACGGCAACCAGCCGCACGGTGTAGGTGTTGGCCAGCGCCTGGAGCAGCAGGATGACGGCGGTGATGCCGACGGTCTGCTGCGGGGTGGCGACGTAGGACGGCCACTGCATGGTGAGGAACGCCTGGATGAAGGTGGCGGCAGCGAAGTTGGTGGCCGCGGTGCCGCCGACCTGGCCGACGAAGTTGAGCCAGCCGGTGTACCAGGACCAGGCGCCGCGGTGGCGCTTGGCGAGCTTTCCGGCGGAGAAATAGAGAGCGCCGCTGGTGGGGTAGGCGGAGGCGATTTCACCCATCGCGGCGCCGACGAACAGCACCATGACCGAGACGCCGATCCAGCCGAACACCAGAATCCGCGGGCCGCCCGCGTTCATTCCGAATCCGAAGGAGGAGAAGATCCCGGAGATGATATTGATGATGGTGAAAGAGATCGCGAAATTGTCGAAGGCGCGGAATCTCCTGGTGAGTTTCCGTGGATATCCCATCGCATGCAGCGTGGCATCGTCATCGAGCGTCCCGGTATCCACCGGGCGGGGTGTTTCCGCGTGGGGCGGCGCAATGCGCTCGGACACAAACGTATCCTTTCTGACAGAGCTGATAGGGGGACTTCGGTGGGGGCGAACAGTCGCACTTTCGGCGCTATCGGTACACGTCGGACCTCACGCAGGTTTCCGCAGCGGAAGGAGAAATGCGCTCAGGCGGCCCCGGGGACCGGCAGACCGCACGAACGCCTGGCCTTCGTCAATTGTTCTTCGGGCGGCCCGAAAGCACTCCACGGCATACGGGCCGCATAGGGCCCCATCGCCGTGAAGACCTCGCGCGCCTCGAATTCACGCTTCGCCATGAACAGCGCATGCGCGAGATAGGAGAGGTCGACCACCGGCACGAAGCGGTAGTCGGCCACATGGGGGAACCAGTGGCGGTGGATGCTCAGCGCGGTGCTGGTCCACTGCGGCTGTTCCCAGGTGCGGTCGGCCAGCAGCGCGGTCGGGTTGTACTCGTCGACCAGCGCGACCAGCGGCAGCAGCCGCAGCGGCGAGGAGGCCGCGGCCCGCTGCCCGAGGAAGGCGGCAACGTCCCAGCTGGCGCTCGCCGAGCCGCCGTTGCGGCTGAAGAAGAAGGCGAGGAAGCGGTGGTGGGCCTCGCGGTGCCAGGGGTCGATGCGGAGGATGTGGGCGAAGAGGTACCACGGTCCGGCGGGCGCGGTGAGGAGGCCCTGCGGCGCCGGATCACGGGGGCGCTGAAAACGCGACAGCGCCAGCTGGCAGACCCAGGGCGTGGGGTCGTCGGGCAGCAGCTGGGTGGCGCGCTCCGCCGCCGTCCGCGCGATGCGCACCAGGGCTTCGTGCCGTCGGTCGTCGGTATCCGCCATGCGCAATGCCCGGATCATCGCGACCCGCGCCCACATGAGTGCGGCTTCCGGTCCGGGTTCTTCCGCTATCCAGCGTTCCGACAGGTCCGAGTCGGCGGCTTCCGATGCCAGCACCAACGACCGGTGTGCCCGGACCTCGAAATCCCCGCGAGCCTCTTTGAGTACCTCATGTGCGCTGAAGTACCGGCCGGCCCTGACATCCATACACGCCTGCGCCAACTGCCGGTCATTGGCCGCCGGACTCCACACGTACTGCCCTTCGAATGAGCCAGCCGCCATGAGCCCCTCCTGGTCCTGAAGGCGTCATCGTCCCCCGCTCACATTCCTTGCGCGCCTAATTAAGCCGGATCGTTTCCCCCGATCCGGCTGTGGCGGGGCACACCCTACTCACCTCCAAGTGAGAGCGAAAATAGTCGCCTGGAATATCGACTTCCGTACCTTTTGCCCCACCCATTCGAGGGGTTATCCCGCCACCCTTCGCACCATCGGACCGCCCTTCTTCACCATTCAATGACGGAGCTCGTCAACTGTTTGGCATATGCACTTCTTTTCATCATCTTCATATCTGATGATGTGTCAGACCAGGTCGTCGCCCTCGCGCCTCGCCCGTCGGCCCTCCCCGGGGAGCCTCGCGGGAGGGCCGCAGGTCAGGGCATCCCCCACACCCCGCGACCGCCGCCCCGTTGACCGGCGCGCGACCGATCCGCCGAGGAGGCACCCCCTTCGCCCCCTCCCGCACCACAACGGGCAGCGGGATTGCGCCAAATATGGCGCACGGGGTGGCATTCACCCGATCGCCGAATTGCCTTTCATTGACACTCACTTGGTGATTCTTTTACCTTCAGAGCGTGCGGTGGCGTACGCCCCCACGGGGCACGGGCGCCCCGGCCGCGCGCCGCCGCCCCGCGCCGGGCCGCGCACCCTTCCGCCCGTACGTCCGTTGACCGGTACACCCGACCACGACCGGCCCCGCAGGCCGGCCGAAACCGAGAGGCGATGATGCGCCGGGACAAGAACACGCCGGGCCGACGCCGTCCGGCCGTACGACCGATGACCACGCTCGCCGTGCTCCTCCTCTTCCTGCTGGGCGCCGCGGCGCCGACCGCCACCGCCGCGGTCGCGGCACCGGCGACCGCAACCACCGCGGCGGCACCGCCCGCCCTCACCTCGCCGAACTACACCAACGGTGAACTCGCCGAACGCGAGACGGAACGCGGCCACGGGGTGCGGCGCGGCCCCCGCCACGCCGCCCCGCCGCCGCCCCCGGATGCTCCGGCGGCCCGGGACCGCGCCCCGGCCGCCCGGGCACCCGCGACCGGCGGGCCCGGCGCGCCGCCGCGGACCGGCGACGGCAGACGGCAGCCGTCCGCACTCTCCGTCCTGCACTGCGTCTTCCGCTGCTGATGAGCACGCCACGGACCGACCGCACCACGCGTTCCCGCCGCCCTCGGGCGGCGTTCCACGGCCCACCCTCATCAGCAGGAGACCCCGTCCCCATGGACACCTTCATCCAGCACGCCCGGGGCCACAGTGCCCGTATCGCCGGCCTCCAGGAGGAGCGGGAGACGTACGGGCGGCTCGCCGCCGGTCAGTCGCCGCTCGCCCTCTTCATCACCTGCTCCGACTCCCGGGTCATCCCGTCGCTGATCACCGGCGCGCGCCCCGGGGAACTCTTCGAACTGCGCACGGCGGGCAACGCCGTGCCCCGCTACGCCCCCGGCCGGGCGGCCAGTTCCGAGGCCGCCACGATCGAGTACGCCATGCGGGTCCTGGAGGTCGCCGACATCGTCGTCTGCGGCCATTCGCACTGCGGCGCGGTCGGCGCGAAATGCCGTGGGGAGGACCTGACCGCGGCGCCGGACGTCCACGAATGGCTCAGCCAGGAACTGTCCGACTCGCTGCCCCACGACGTGGAACCGGCCGCGGCCAACGCCGTCCGCCGCCATGTCTGCGAACAGGTCGACCGGCTCCGCGCGTACCCGAGCGTGCGCGAACGGCTGGCGAACGGCTCCGTCGGGCTGCACGGCTGGTTCTACGAGGTGCACACCGGCCGGGTCACCGTGCACGACCCGGCGTCCGACTCGTTCCTCCCGCTGTGACCGCAGGTCCCCCCACCATGAATCGACTGCTCGTGAACCGACTCCCGTCCCTCCGGGCGGACCTCGCCGCGTCCCTCGTCGTCTTCCTCGTCGCCGTGCCGCTCTGTGTGGGCGTCGCGGTGGCCTCCGGTGTCCCCGCCGAACTGGGCCTGGTCACCGGCATCGTCGGCGGTCTGCTGACGGGCCTGCTGCCCGGCAGCAGCCTCCAGGTCAGCGGCCCGGCGGCCGGGCTGACCGTCCTCGTGTACGAGGCGGTGCAGGCGTACGGCCTGGGGGCGCTGGGCGCCCTCGTGCTGGCCGCCGGTGCGCTGCAACTGCTCATGGGCGCGCTGCGGTGGGGGCGGTGGTTCCGGGCCATCTCGGTCGCCGTCGTCCAGGGCATGCTGGCCGGTATCGGGCTGGTGCTGATCGCCGGGCAGCTCTACACCCTCACCGACGCCAAGGCGCCCGGTGACGGGCTCGCCAATCTCGCGGGGCTGCCCCGGCTGGCCTGGGAGACGGCCCGGGACGGCGGCGGCGCCACCGCCTTCGCGGTCGGTGCGGGCACCATCGCCGTGCTGGTGCTGTGGCCGCGCTGGAAGCGGGCGGCGCGGGTGCTCCCGGCGCCGCTGGCCGCGGTACTGCTCGCCACCGCCGCGGTGTTCGTGCTGGATCTGCCGGTGGCGCGGGTCGAGGTCAGCGGGCTGCTGGAGGCGGTGCAGCCACCCGGTCTCGCCGACATCGGGCGGCTGACCGAACCGCTGGTGCTGGGCTCGGTGGTGTCGTTCGCCCTGATCGCGTCGGCGGAGTCGCTGTTCAGCGCGGCGGCGGTGGACCGGCTGCACGACGGGCCGCGGACCGACTACGACAAGGAGCTGATGGCGCAGGGCGCGGGCAACGCGGTGTGCGGGGTGCTCGGCGCGCTGCCGATGACCGCGGTGATCGTGCGGAGCGCCGCCAATGTGCAGGCGGGCGCGCGGAGCAAGGCGTCGAGGGTGCTGCACGGGGGGTGGATCCTGCTGTTCGCGGCGGTGTTCCCGGCGGCGCTCGGCGTTGTGCCGGTCGCGGCGCTGGCGGGTGTGCTGGTGCACGCCGGGTGGAAGCTGATCCCGCTGCGCGAGCTGCGGCCGCTGTGGCGTGAGCACCGCGGTGAGGCGCTGGTGTTGCTGGTGACGGCGGTGTCGATCGTCACGGTCAACATGTTCGAGGGCGTGCTGATCGGTCTGCTGCTGGCCGTCGCCAAGACCGCGTGGGACACCTCGCAGGTGCACCTGGAGATCGAGGTGCCCGACGGGGACGTGCCGATCCGGGTGCGGGCCATGGGCAATGCGACGTTCCTGCGGCTGCCGAAGCTGCTGGACCAGCTCGCGGAGCTGCCCCAAGGCCGCGAGGTCGAGCTGGACCTGAGCGCGCTGCGCCATCTCGACCACGCCTGCGCCACCGCGCTGCACAGCTGGTCGGAGCAGCGCCGCCGGACCCGCTCGGAGCCGGTCCTGGCGTCGTGACGGGGCGTTAGCCGCCGCTGCCCCGGGCACGTCCCCACGGACGGTCCGGGGCAGCGGTCCGCTGCGCGGGCATGTGCGGTCCTCATCGGGTGTCGTCGGACGGCGGGCGGGGTGACCGTACGGGTGCGGCGGCGCCGCGTGGAAGAGCGCCTGCCGCGGCGGGACGGGGACGGCAACGGCCGTACGCCCGCGGGAAATCGGGTGTGCCGGACGGCGCGGGTCGGCGATCATGGGCGGCTGACCGCCGTCGGACGCCGAGGAGCCGCCCGCCATGCCTGTACCGCCCGACCCGACGACCCTCCACCCGATGCCCGGACAGCCGCGGGTGGTGCTGCTGAAGCCGCTGGTGACGTCCCCGCTGATCGAGGTCGGGGAGTTCACGTACTACGACGATCCGGAGGACGCGACCGCGTTCGAGACACGCAATGTGCTGTACCACTACGGGCCGGAGAAGCTGGTCATCGGCAAGTTCTGCGCGCTCGGCACCGGCGTGCGGTTCCTGATGAACGGCGCCAACCACCGGATGGACGGCCCCTCGACCTTCCCGTTCCCCACCATGGGCGGCGCCTGGGCCGACCACTTCGACCTGCTCACCGGCCTGCCCGACCGGGGCGACACCGTCGTCGGCCATGACGTCTGGTTCGGCCACGGCGCGACGGTGCTGCCCGGCGTCCGCATCGGCCACGGCGCGATCATCGGCGCCGGTTCGGTCGTCACCTCCGACGTCCCCGACTACGGCATCGTCGGCGGCAACCCGGCCCGCCTCCTGCGCACCCGCCACAGCGACGCGGACATCGCCCGCCTGCTGGCCGTCGCCTGGTGGGACTGGCCCGCCACACACCTCACCGCGCACGTCCGCACGCTGATGTCGGGGAGCGTCGGGGAGTTGGAGGCGGCGGCGCCCCGGGGGTGACCGCGCCGTGGACCGACGGCGCGACACGACTGCCCGGTTGGGGAGTGATCCGCGGGCCGCCGGTGTTGAGTGGGACGGGCCGCCGTGCGGCGGCGTGACGGCAACGACGAGGACGAGGAGCCATCGATGCCTCTTGAGGGCGAGTACGAGCCGAGCCCCACGCCATGGGTGCGCGAACAGGTCGAGCTGATCGAGAGCTCCGGCGGGCAGCAGGGCACGACCATGCGCGGGATGCCGGTGGTGTTGCTGACCACCCGGGGCGCGAGGAGCGGGAAGCTGCGCAAGACCCCGCTGATGCGGGTGGAGCACCACGGCCGGTACGCGGCGGTGGCGTCGCTGGGCGGCGCGCCCCGGCACCCGGTCTGGTACCACAACCTGGTCGCGGACCCCCGGCTGGAGCTGCAGGACGGCCCGATGCGGCAGGACATGACGGCGCGTGAGGTGCACGGCGCCGAGAAGGCCGAATGGTGGGCGCGGGCCGTGGCGGCGTTCCCGGACTACGCCGACTACCAGAAGAAGACGGACCGGACGATCCCGGTCTTCGTCCTGGAACCGGCCGAGCGCCCGCACTGACCGGCCGGGCCGACGGCGTCACAGGGCGACGAGGGAGACCTCCGTCGCCTTGACGCTCGTCCAGACGGCGACGCCGTCGGCCAGCCCCAGTTCGGCGGCGGCGCCCGGGGTGACCTCCGCGACGAGATCGGGCGTCTCCGGCGAGGCGATCTGTATCCGCAGTCTGCTGCCCGCGGCGGTGATCTCGCGTACGGTGCCGGGCCAGACGTTACGGGGGCTGCCCCCGGGCCGTTCGCGGTGGACGGAGACCGCCTCCGGCGCCAGGATCGCGAGCGCCGCGGTGCCTTCGGGGAGAGGGTCGGCGGCGATGACATGGCCGCCGCCGTCGAGGGCGAGGCCGTCGGCGGTGGCGGTGCCCGGCCAGGCGTTGCGGCCCAGCATCCGGGCGACCCACGGGGAGCGCGGGCTGCGGGTGACCTCGGCGGGCGGCGCGTCCTGGAGCGCCCGGCCACCGTCGAGGACCAGCACCCGGTCGGCGAGCGACACCGCCTCGACCGGGTCGTGGGTGACGATCAGACAGACGCCGCCGAAGCCCGCGAGGTGGCGGCGGAGGGTGTGGCGGACGTGGGCGCGGGTGGTCTGGTCGAGGGCGGCGAGCGGTTCGTCGAGGAGGAGCAGCCGGGGACGGGCCGCCAGCGCCCGGGCCAGGGCGACGCGTTGGGCCTGGCCGCCGGAGAGCTGGCCGGGGCGGCGGTGGGCCAGCGGGCCGACGCCGAGCCGGTCCAGCCACTCCTGGGCCGCGCGGCGGGCCGTGGCGCGCGGCACGCCGTGGGCGCGCAGTCCGTACGCGGTGTTGCTCAGGGCGCTCAGGTGCGGGAAGAGCGCGCCGTCCTGGGGGACCCAGGCGACGCCGCGGCGGTGCGGGGGCAGCGCGGTGGCGTCGCGGTCGCCGAGCCGCAGGCCGGCGCGGGCGCGCGGGGTGAGGCCGAGCAGGGCCCGCAGCAGGGTGGTCTTGCCCGCGCCGTTGGGGCCGACGACGGCGAGGGTGGTGCCGGGTGCGGCGTCGAGGGTGAGGGTGGTGAAGCCGGTGACGTCGGCGTGGAGGGCGTGCCGGTCCTCCGGTGCCGGGCCGGGGGTGTCGTGGCCGGGGATGTCGTGGCCGGCGCCGTGGCTCGGGTGCGTACGGCCGTCGGGGGTGGCGGTGGCGCCCGGCCGGTCGGCGGGGGCGGGGCGGCGGGGTGTGCGGCGGGCAGGCGTCCCGGCCCAGCGGCCGCGCAGGGCCACCAGGACGGCCATGGCGATGGCGAGCAGCAGCAGGGAGACCGAGGTGGCGGCCTCCGGGGAGTCCTGGAGCAGCAGATACACCTGGAGCGGCAGCGTCTGGGTGGTGCCGGGCAGGTTCCCGGCGAAGGTGATGGTGGCGCCGAATTCCCCGAGGGCCCGGGCCCAGGTCAGGGCGGCGCCCGCGGCGAGACCCGGCGCGATCATCGGGAGGGTGACGGTGGCGAAGACCCGTACCGGTGAGGCGCCGAGGGAGGCCGCGGTCTCCTCGTAGGCGGGGCGGAGTCCGGCGAGGGCGCCTTCGAGGCTGATGACCAGGAACGGCATGGCGACGAAGGTGGCGGCGACGACGGCGCCGGAGGTGTGGAACGGCAGGGTGAGCCCGAAGGTGTCCTCCAGCCACGGGCCGAGCACGCCGCGGCGGCCGAAGCCGAGGAGCAGCGCGACGCCGCCGACGGTCGGCGGCAGCACCATCGGCAGCAGCACCAGCGAACGCACCAGTGTCTTCCCGGGGAACGCGACGCGCGCCAGCAGCCAGGCGAGCGGCACCCCGAGCAGCAGGGACAGGCCCAACGCCCAGAAGGAGACCAGCAACGACAGCCGCAGCGCCTCGGTGACGCCGGGGCTGGTGAGGTGGGTGCCCAGCTCGCTCCAGGAGGTACGGGCGAGGACGCCCACGAGCGGCATCAGCAGGAACGCCACGGCCAGCAGCGCGGGCACCGCGAGGGCGACGGGCGTACGGGCCCCGGGCCGCCGGGACCGCGGAGGGCGGCGGGGTGTCATGGCGGCTCCTGTGACATGGCGGGTCGTGGGGGTTGGCGGACGGTGGCGGGGCGCTCGGGGCCTGGGGTGGTCCGGGCCGCGGCCGTACGGATGCGGGCGCGCGGGCCGGGGCGCCGGGACCTGCCGCGGCCCCGGCGCGCGGCGTCGGTCAGGGCTGCTGGAACCCGGCCTTGCGCAGGATCTGCTGGGCCTCGGGGGTGCCGAGCCACGTCACGAACGCGGCGGCGGCCGCGGTGTGCCGGGAGGACTTGAGGGTGGCGGCGGGGTAGTCGGCGACGGCGTTCTGCGCGTCGGGGAGGGTGATGGCGTCGACCTTGCCGGGTGCGGTCGCCGCATCCGTCCGGTAGACGATCCCGGCGTCCGCCTCGCCGAGTTCGACCTTGCTGAGCACGGCGCGGACGTTGGGCTCCTGGGAGACCGGCTTGACCGTCAGGTGCTGCTTGCCGAGCACCTGCTCGCTGTACCGCCCCACGGGCACCTCGGCTGCGGCGAGCACCACCTTCACACCGGAGCCGGTGAGGTCCTTCAGGCCGTGGATCTTCTTCGGATTGTCCTTGCCGACGGCGATGACCAGGCGGTTCCGGGCGATGACGGTCGGCTTGCCGGTGTCGGCGCGGAGCCCGTCCATGGTCTTGGTGTCGGCGGTGACCAACGCGTCGGCGGGAGCGCCCTGGCGGACCTGGGCGGCCAGTTCCTGCGAACCGGCGAAGGAGAAGTGCACCTTGGTGCCGGGGTGCGCGTGCTCGTACGCGGCGCCCGCCGTCGTGAAGACATCGGTGAGGGAGGCGGCGGCGAGCACCGTCAGATCGGTCCCGGCGGCGCCCTTGGTGTCCTTCTCCTTGTCGTTGCCGCAGGCGGCGAGCGGGACGAGCAGGGCGGCGGTCACGAGCGCGACGGTGGCGCGGCGGCGGGTCACGGCAGGCGGCATGAAGGGCTCCTTCGAAGCGGGGCGGGTCCGGGGCGCCCCGGACGGACGGGGACGGGCTGTGCGGCGCGGCGCGGCATCGCCGGGCGTGGCTCAGGCGCGGTCGATGTGGACGCTGGTGGCCTTGACCCGGGCGGTGGCCTCCGTACCGACCTCCAGGCCGAGTTCCTCGACGGCTTCCCGGGTGAGCAGGGAGACCAGGCGGTGCGGACCGGCCTGGATCTCCACCTGGGCCGCCACATCGCCGAGGGTGACGGCGGTGACGATGCCGGGGAAGGCGTTACGCGCGGAGGTGTGGGACCCCTCCTCGGCGGTGTCGCCGCGGCCGTTCTCGACGGCGAAAGCGGCTAGGTCCCGGCCGTTGATCATCCGGCGGCCGCTCTCGTCGCGATGGGTGGCGATCCGCCCGGCGTCGGCCCAGCGGCGCGCGGTGTCCGGGCTGACGCCCAGCAGCCGCGCGGCCCGGCCGATGGTGTAGGACTGCATATGCGGAAAGATATGCGGGATTCTCCCGCATCTGCAATCCCTTCGGGTCGACGACCAGGGCAGATGCGAGGTGCCTCGGAGATTCCGCCAGGCCCCGCGGGGCGGGCGCCTCCGGGCCGTTCGCCCGGGACCGTTCGGGGCCCGCCGCACTCTCCACCCGGCCTACCGTCGGTCGAACCGGCGCCGCGTCCCGTCGTCAGCAGGCAGGAAGGTTTCCAGATGCAGCCCCTCCAGGGCGGCATCGGTGGCGGTACTGAGGGTGGCGGAGGTGCTGAAGAAGCGGAGCGGGCTGCCGTCGGCGCCGATTTCGAGGGTGATGACCGGCCCCGCAGGAGGGGTGACCGTATCGGTTCCGCCGAGGTATCCGGCGATCTCCGCGGCCAGCTCGCGGTGGCGCCGGTCGTGGGTGCGCTCGGCGCGGTGGCTCACCTGGTGCAGCAGATGGCCGCCCCACTCCGCGAGATTGCCGATCCGGCGGGCCAGCCCGTCGGGATGGAGGCAGACCCGGACCACGTTGACCGGCGGCTCCAGCAGCTCCGGCGCGCAACCGGCCAGCAGCTGATCGACGGCGGCGTTGGCGTCGACGATGTCCCAGTGGTCGTCCAACAGGAGTGCGGGGTAGGGCAGATGGGCGTCGAGGAGCCGCCGCAGACCGTCCATCACGACCGCGAGCGAGGCGTCGTCCCACGGGCGGTCCTGATAGCGCGGTGCGTACCCGGCGGCCAGCAGGAGGCGATTGCGCTCCCGTAGCGGCACATCGAGGTTGTCGGAGAGGTGCATGAGCATCTCCGGTGTCGGGCGCGCCTTGCCGGTCTCCACCCGGCTGAGGTGCCGGGTGGAGACCCGCGAACGGTTGGAGAGTTCCTGCTGGCTGAACCTGCGGCGTTCGCGCCAGGTCCGCAACAGCGCGCCGACCGGCGGGGCTTCGACTGCAACGCTCATGCCCAGGAGCCTAAGCGGTGCGGTCCGGGCGGCCATGACCTCCGAGGTCATGGATCGGGCGGCGGCCCCGGGCCAGGATTCCGGGCATCAGCCGATCGAAACGAACGGGAGAAACACCATGAAGACCGTCGTTCAGCAGTACCTGGCCACCTGGAACACGTCCGGCGACGAGCGGGCGGCGCTGCTCGCCGCGCACTGGTCACCCGAGGCGACGTACACCGACCCGTTGGCCGAGGTCGCCGGCCATGAGGGGATCACCGCGGTCATCGACGGCGTCCAGGCGCAGTTCCCGGGGTTCGTGTTCACCCAGGTCGGCGAGGTCGACGCGCACCACCGTCAGGTGCGTTTCCGCTGGGGCCTGGGCCCGGAGGGCGCCGAGCCACTGGTGATCGGCTTCGATGTCCTGGTGCTGGACGCGTCGGGCCGGATCCAGGACGTCCACGGTTTTCTGGACAAGGTTCCTGCGTGAGGAGAGCCGCAACAGGTCCCGGTCACCGACCGCAGCAACAGTGAGTCTGACAACCGGTCCTGACGTGCGCTCACCCGATGTGCCCCGATCACCTCACCGGACCGACGGCCGCCGCCCTTCCCGAGAAGCAGGCCACCACGCCGCCCGTGGTGGCCTGCTTCGTTGCGAATGTCCGGGCCGGGGCGGGCGGGCGAGCGGGCCTGACAGGTCGTCGCCCGGACGGCGTCTTCCGGGACACCCGCGAGTGCGCCCGGGCAGCGAGCTGCTGTACGCGCTGTGCGGTGACGGGGCCGACGCCGGTGGCTGAGCGGCGGTCAGCCGTCCGCGAGGCCGAGTTCGCCGGGGCCCAGCGAGCGGAAGTGCCGGGCGACCTCGCCGTCGGTGACGTCCTTCAGACGCGCCGGTGACCAGCGGGGCGACCGGTCCTTGTCGACGATGCGGGCACGGATGCCCTCCACCAGGTCGGGCGAGGCGAGTGCCGCGGAGGCGATGCGGTAGTCCTGGTCGAGGACGCGTTCCAGCGAGCCGAGGCGGCGCACCCGGCGCAGCGCGGCGAGGGTGACCTTCAGGGAGGTCGGCGAGAGTTCCCGCAGGGACTGCGCGGCGCTCTTCGCCGCCGGCTCCCCGCTGTGCTCCAGCCGGTCGACGATCTCCTCGACGGTGCCGGCGGCGTAGCAGGCGTCGATCCAGCCGCGGTGGGCGGCGAGTTCGGCGGCGGGCGCGGGCTCGGCGTACCGGGCCACGGTCTCCGCCACGTCCCCGGTGGCGAGGCCGGCGGCGAGCTCCGGGAGGCGGGCGGCGGGCACGAAGTGGTCGGCGAGACCGCACAGCAGGGCGTCACCGGCGGTCATCGGGGCGCCGGTGAGGGCGAGATGGGTGCCGAGTTCACCGGGGGCGGCGGCCAGCAGATGGAGTCCGCCGACGTCGGGCACGAAGCCGATGGCGGTCTCCGGCATGGCGATGCGGGAGCGTTCGGTGACGATACGGACGGCGCCGTGCGCGGAGACGCCGACGCCGCCGCCCATCACGATGCCGTCCATGAACGCGACGAACGGCTTGGGGTAGCGGGCGATCTGCGCGTTGAGGCGGTACTCGTCGCGCCAGAAGGCGCGGGCGGCGGCACCATCGCCGTCACGGGCGTCGTCGTGGATGGCGCGGATGTCGCCGCCCGCGCACAGCCCGCGCTCCCCGGCCCCGGAGAGCACCACGGTGGCGACGCCGGGGTCCTCCCGCCAGTCGTCGAGCGCGGCCGACAGCTGCCGCACCATGCCGTGGGTGAGGGAGTTGAGCGCCCGGGGCCGGTTGAGGGTGAGGTGTCCGGCGCGGCCCTCGGTGCGGCGCAGTACGGAGTCGTCGGCGGCGGTCATCGGACGCCTCCGGTGCGCTGCGGGGTGGTGAACGGCATCTCTCGTCGGTCCTTCCAGCGGTACGGCGCCCGCGGGCCGCGGACGGTCGGTGACGCCCCCACTCCATCAGACGGCGCGCCTCCGCGGGCGGGTGCGGGACGGATTTCCGTACCCGACGGACGGCACCCGCGGGGGCCGTCCGTGGGCGCCGCCACCCGACTCCCCCACCACTTTCCCGCCCAAATCCGTCTCATTACCGCTGGGTTAAACTGCCGGGGCCGACAACGCACTGTTGTGCGGTCGCCACCCGTTCCGTGGTCGACGGTCGTACGCCCAGGACGACGGGAGGGACGGACATGCCGACCATCGCCTCGTCCGCCGTTGTTCCCGCCGCCGCGCACACCGCCCCCGGCGGCCGCCCGCGCACTCCCGTCCGCGCCGCGGTCCGGCCGCGCCGGGTCCGGCGGGCCTCCGCCCACGCTCACGGCTTCGTCCCGCACCGCAGGCCCCGCCTCGCCCCCTGCGCGCGCAGCGGCATTCCCGATATGCCCCGCGTCGGCTGACACCACGTCACCTCCTTCGGGGCCCGCTCCGCCTGGCCCCGGTCACCGGCGCCGGATGCTGCACAATGCCTGACCAGTGACGACCGGTCGTACCGGTCCGTCCGGCCAGGGGCCTCGCACGCCCGCACGCTGTACGCACCCCCGCAGGGAGCACCTCCATGGAGCCATCGGCCCACGTCGGCAAGACCGCCCTACCCGGGGTCGGCACCCGCTACGACCTCGACACGGACGGCGGACGACACGTCTCGGTCGTCGCCCACCAGGACGGCCGCCGCATTCTCGCCTTCCACGACCCGCAGGACGAGGACAGCTGCCAGGACTCCGTGGCGCTCACCCCCCAGGAGGCGAGCGCGCTGTCCAAGCTCCTCTTCCCCGACCCCGTCGCCCATCTCCACCAGCATCCGGAGATCGACCTGGTCACCGAGCACATCCCGGTCACCAAACGATCCCCGTACGCCGGGCGGACCCTGGGGGCCACCGCGGCCCGCACCCGCACCGGCGCGTCCATCGTCGCCGTTCTGCGGCGTACCGACGCCGTGCCCTCGCCCACCCCGGACTTCCGTTTCGCGATCGGCGACACCCTCGTCGTGGTCGGCACCCGGGAAGGCGTGGACGCCGTCGCCGCATTGATCACCGGAGGGTAACCGCCCGTGCACGACACCACCGCGCTGCTCATCGAACTCGGGGCCATCATCCTCGGCCTGGGCATACTCGGCCGGCTCGCGGGGCGGGTGGGATTCTCACCGATTCCGCTCTACCTGCTCGCCGGACTCGCCTTCGGCCACGGGGGGCTGCTGCCGCTCAACGCCAGTGAGGAATTCGTCTCCACCGGCGCCGAGATCGGCGTCATCCTGCTGCTGCTCCTGCTGGGCCTGGAGTACAGCGCCTCGGAGCTGGTCACCAACCTCAAGACGCAGTATCCCTCCGGGATCGTCGACTTCGTGCTGAACGCCGTGCCGGGCGCGGTGGCCGCACTGGTCCTGGGATGGGGGCCGGTGGCGGCGGTGGCGCTGGGCGGTGTCACCTGGATCTCGTCGTCGGGCGTGATCGCCAAGGTGCTCGGCGACCTCGGCCGGCTGGGCAACCGCGAGACGCCGGTGATCCTCGGCGTCCTCGTCATCGAGGACCTGGCGATGGCCGTCTACCTGCCGCTGCTCACCGCGCTGCTGGCCGGTCAGAGCCTGGCGGGCGGCAGCCTGACCCTGCTGATCTCGCTCGGCACGGTCGGCGCGGTCCTGTACGTGGCGCTGCGGCACGGCAGACTGATCAGCCGGGCGGTCTCCTCCGACAACCCGGAGATGCTGCTGCTGGTGGTGCTCGGCCTGACGGTGCTGGTCGCCGGGGTCGCGCAGCAGCTTCAGGTGTCGGCGGCGGTCGGCGCGTTCCTCGTCGGGATCGCGCTCTCCGGCGAGGTGGCCGAGGGCGCGCACCATCTGCTGGCGCCGATGCGCGACCTGTTCGCCGCGGTGTTCTTCGTCTTCTTCGGCCTCAACACCGATCCGGCGGCGATCCCGCCGGTGCTCGTCCCGGCGCTGATCCTGGCCGTGATCACCGCCGGTACCAAGATCGCCACCGGGTGGTTCGCGGCCCGCCGCGCCGGGGTGCGGACGGCGGGCCGCTGGCGGACCGGGGGCACGCTGGTGGCTCGCGGCGAGTTCTCGATCGTCATCGCCGGTCTTGCGGTCGGCGTGGAGCCCCGTATCGGCCCGCTGGCCACCGCGTACGTCCTGATCCTGGTGATCCTCGGGCCGCTGGCCGCCCGCTGGACGGAGCCGGTGGCGCGCCGCACGGCCCGGCTGCTGGGCCGCACCCCGGCCCCGGCGGGGGCGGCACCCGCGCCTGCCGCGCCGAGCCCGGAACCGGTCGCCGCCGAGGAGTCCCCGGCCGCCCCGGGGGACACCGCCCGCACCCGCGGCTGACGGGTCCCGCACACGACAACGGCCGGTGCCCGCGAGGGGCGCCGGCCGTCGGGCCGTCCGCACGGTCATCGGCCGTGCGCGCGGTGTCAGGTGCGCTGGCGGCCTCTGCCGGACACCGCGACGCAGACCAGCCCCAGCAGGCACGTCAGACCGCCGATCACGGCGTTGGTCCAGATCACACCCCGGCCCGGGCCGCTGCCGACGATCCAGGGCGCGATGATCATCCAGATACCCATCGCGCACATCGCCCAGCTCAGTCCGTACATCCGGGCGGGCCGGACCGTGAAGCCGAGGCCCAGCGTCGCGATGGCGATGCCCATGATGAGGTTGTGGGTCATCAGCGCCGGCTGGGACGCGGTGAAGTGCACGATCCACGGCGAGACCGCGCAGAACAGGCCGACGAGGAACACCGGTCCGTCCACGAGAGCCACGTCGTGCCCGCCGAGCACCCGGTCGTACCGGGCCTGCATCTCCGAAACATCGGGGTGACCTGCGAGGTCTCCCCTGCTGTGTGAGACGTCGGCCATGCGACTCGCCTCCTTCGTCCGCAAGCCTGGCCGTATCGCGTGGCAGGAACCACACATCTCCATTCTGCGCTTATCTCTCCTTTATGCGTAGCGGGACGGTAACCGCCTTTTGCCGGAGTATCCGGAGTGTGCGGAGTATGCGGCTTTCGCGGGAAGCGTCTCAGGGGCGGGCGAGGATGACGAGCTGCCCGGTCGCCCGGGTCACGCTCCCTACCGGTCGACCGCCTCCGGGGCGTCGGCCGCCCTCGGTACGGCTGGCACCTGATGGACGGAAGCGGCGCCCCGTGGCTCGGACGAGGGCGCCGCTTCCGGTGCCGCGAGCGGTGCCGCTTCCGGAGCCGCGAGGTAACGCCTGTGGGGTACGGCAGTCGGCGGGCGTCAGGTGCCCGCGTGCCGTCCCAGGTAGACGAGCAGCATCAGGAAGCCCGCCACGAGATGGCCCACGGCTATGTAGAGCAGGATCTGGCGGGTCGTGGGGTGCGACTTGCGCCGGGCGATCAACGCGAGAACGCGGGGCGGCGCCGACGGCCGGACCAGGGGACGGCCGATCGGACGGCCGGTGCGCCGCCCGGTCGGCACGGCACGCCGACGCACCCCGCACCGCGGCGCGGTCCGCCCGCCGGCCGGGCGCCACGGGCAGGGGCGCGGCCCCAGGGAGGCGACCGCGCCGTCGTCGTACGAATGGTGGTGCGGGCCGATGCACGGGCGCCGGCAGTCCGGGGTGCCGGTGACCGGCAGGCAGGTGCGCGAGTGGACCGCGCGCCACGGCGGCGGCCCCTTCCGTCGTGCGGCGCCGGGCACGGCGCTCACCCGGCGAGGCCGCCGGGCGGCCTGCCCCGGTCGCGGTGGCACGCCGCCTGCGCCCGGCGCGGCACCCGGGCGGACCACCGTGCGGCGCCGCCTCGGGCCACGCCCTGCGGCGCCGCGCCGACGGCGCGCGCCCGGCGCCGCGTCCCGCTCACCCCTGCTCCGCCCACAGTCGCTCCGCCCACTCCCGTTCCGCTCATGACGCCTCCTGGACGCGGGGCAGCTCGGCCGGTGCCCGCCCGGCGTCCGCCCGTCGCAGCTCGGCGAGGAGTTCGCCGCGGTCGGTCAGTACCACGGGAAGGGTCCGGCGGGCGGCCCCCAGCAGACCGGCCACATCGCCGCCGGCCAGCTCGTAGACGACCGTGGTGCCCGTGCGGGTGGCGGTGACGATGCCAGAGCGGCGCAACACCGCGAGCTGTTGGGAGAGCGCGGCCGGCTCGACGCCGATCGCACCGCGCAGCTTCCGCACCGGCAACGGGCCCTCCTGCAGCAGCTCCAGCACGCGGATGCGCACCGGGTGGCCGAGCACCCGGAAGAACGCGGCCTTCGCCTCGTAGAGCGGTATCCCGGCGTCGTTCATGCGCGCGCTCCCGCCGCGGCGGGGCGTCGCGTGGGGTGTGGTCGGTGCGGTGCCGCCGCGGAGCGCCGGGCATCCCGGGTCCGCTCCCCTGCCGCTCCGGCCCATCCGCCCACGCATGCCTCCACTCACGGTCCGCCGACAACCGCACCAACTGTTGAATTGCAGACTTCTGCAACTGTAGACGACATCCGGCCGCCCGTGGGCGGGCAGGGGACGATCGGGACACCTTTCCGACGGAGGACATCCCGCACATTGGGCATGCTCACGACACCTTCGAGGAGGCCGCGGGGGGACGCACCCCCGCACGCCGGAGGAATCCCCCCTCCCCCACCACCGGTCACCCGGGGGCGGACCGGCCGAAGATCGCCTTGACAGCATGTACGCCTTTTCCCGTCGTCCCGCTTCCCGTCGGCCGCCCGGGCCCGTACGGCGCCCGTGGCCGCGCTCCGCTCCACGGTCCGGGACGCGCCACCGGACCGTTCGCCGTACGTGGCGCCAGTGGGCCGCCTGCCCGGTGCGGGAGCATGTCAACCGCGGCGCGCGCGGGAACGTATCTTCTGGCCGTCACCGGCGCAGGCGCATCTGGGGTGGTCCGGGCGGCGCGCCCGCAACCCAGGGGCGGGTCGGCTGGTTGAGTCCGGTCATGGACGCCAAGCAGAACGCCGGTCCCCCCTTCCGGCGCCGCGCTCTCCCCCCGTCGTCACCCGCGGCTGCGACGCCGCAGGCCGGGCGCCGGGAGGAGGCCACGCCGATCTTCGACCAACTGCTGCGGGAGTGGCGGTCCGGTGCACCGCTCCCGGTCACCTGGCCCGCGGCCGACGCCCCGCCGCAGCCCGGGGACCGGCGCCCGCCCACCGCCGCGGCCGAGGAACGCATCATCCCCCGCTCCCGCCGCCACGACCCACCGCCGAAGGGCCCCGGCAGCAGGCGCACCGAGGTCTGAGGCCCCGGGCGACGCGTCGCCAACTGCCGCCCGCCAAGGACGCGTCGCGGTGGTGGCTCTCCCGTATGTGTCGCTCCGGCGGGAGGCTCCCGGGGCGCCCGGCCGGCCCGTCAGCGGCGCGCGCCCGCCGTGGCAGGCGCGCGCCCGGCCGTCATGCGGACAGCTGCGCCTCGACGGCGGCAACGACCTCCGGGGCGTCCGGTTCGGTCTGCGGGGCGAAGCGCGCCACGACCGAGCCGTCCGGGGCGATCAGGAACTTCTCGAAGTTCCAGCGGATGTCGCCGGTGTATCCCTCCGCGTCCGGCGCGTCGGTCAGCTGCGCGTAAAGGGCATGCCGCGCGGCGCCGTTGACGTCGATCTTCTCGGTCATCGGGAAGGTGACGCCGTACGTCGCCGAGCAGAACTGCGCGATCTCCTCGGCGGTGCCGGGTTCCTGGCCCATGAACTGGTTGCAGGGCACGCCGAGGACGGTGAAGTCACGCGGCGCGTACTGGGCGTGCAGCCGCTCCAGCGCGGCGTACTGCGGGGTGAGGCCGCACTGGGAGGCGACATTGACGAGGAGTACGGCCTTGCCGCGGTACTGGGCCAGATCGGCGGGGCCGCCCTGGAGGGCGTCGATTTTCACTGTGTGAACAGACATGACAAGGGAGCGTAGTCCGCCGCGGCCCGGGAACCCCGGCACGCACCGCGCTCGTCACCGGGCCGCCGGGGCGCTACCGTCCCGGCGCCGCCGTATCCAGGAGGTCGAAGGCATCAGCCAGACCGGTCAGTTCGAGCAGACGGCTCACCGCGTCGCCCGGGGTGAGCCCGGTCAGCCGCAGCCTGCCGGACGCGTACCGCACCCGGTGGCGGGCGCGGCACAGCAGCGACAGGCCGGAGCAGTCGATGAAGGTCACCGCCCGCAGGTCCAGTACCAGGTCGGGGCGGCGGGTGCCGGTCAGGTCGTCCAGCGTCGCGGCGAGTGCGCGGGCGGCCAGGAGGTCCAGTTCGCCGTGGAGTACGACGATGGTGACGCCGTCCGTCGTGTCGGTCCGGCCGAGGTACGGCCAGGTGGGAGTGTGGTCGTCCTTCATCGCCCGTCCCTCTTCCGTGCCGGGGCGCGTTTTTTCGCCACCCGCAGGCGGCGAAGGCGTGCGGAGGATGTGGGGGTGCCACCGCGGACCGGGCGGTTCCGGCCGCCGGTGGCGCTCGCTGTCGCCGCGGCGCCGGGCGGCGGAGTGAACCGCGCGCCGCGTGTGGCGGGTGTACGGATGCGCCGCGGGTGTCTACGGACTACCCGTTCGACACGGTGTCAAGTCCCGGCCCACGCCCGGCTGGACGAGGTTGGCGCGATCCGGCCGCACCGCACCGGGGGCCGGGCAGGGCCTTCCGACGGGCGACGACCGCCCACCGCCCTTGACCTCAATAAAGCTTGAGGTTCTAGGTTTTCGTCAGGGCGCCGCCACACCGCGGCGCCCTGACATACCGATGACGGGAGACCGCGATGGACATGGAAGTGACCGCCTGGCACGCGCTGCACGGCACGGTGTACGCACAGGAGGGCACCCGGCGCCTCTCGCGCGCCACACTGCGCCGGATCGCCGCCTTCGCCCGGCCGCACCGCCGCCGCCTGGTGTGGTTCCTCGTGCTGAGCACCGTCATCGCGGCGGGGGCGGTGGTGACGCCGCTGCTGGCCGGGCGGGTCGTCGACGCGATCGTGCACCACGGGTCCACCGGCCTCGTCCTCGGCATCGCCGCGCTGATCGCGGTGATCGCGCTCGCCGAGGCGGGCCTGGGGCTGCTCACCCGGTGGCTGTCGGCGAGCATCGGCGAGGGGCTGATCCTGGACCTGCGCACCACCGTGTACGACCACGTCCAGCGGATGCCGGTCGCCTTCTTCACCCGGACCCGTACCGGCGCCCTCGTCAGCCGTCTCAACAACGATGTGATCGGCGCGCAGCGGGCGTTCAGCGACACCCTCTCCGGCGTCGTCAGCAATCTCGTGACCCTGCTGCTGACCCTCGTGGTGATGCTCGGCCTGTCCTGGCAGATCACGCTGATCGCGCTGGTGCTGCTGCCGGTGTTCGTGCTGCCCGCCCGCCGGGTGGGGCGGCGGCTGGCCGCGCTGCGCCGGGAGGGTGCCGACCACAACGCGGCGATGGGCACCCGGATGACGGAGCGGTTCTCCGCGCCCGGCGCCACCCTCGTCAAGCTCCTGGGGCGGCCGTCCCGGGAGTCTGCGGAGTTCGGCGCGCGGGCTGCCCGGGTACGTGACATCGGCGTGCGCACCGCGATGGTCCAGACGTACTTCGTCACCGCCCTGACCCTCGTCTCCGCTCTGGCGCTCGCCGTCGTCTACGGGCTCGGCGGCCTCCTGGCGCTGCGCGGCAGCCTGGAGCCCGGCGCGGTCGTCTCCCTCGCGCTGCTGCTGACCCGTCTCTACGCCCCGCTGACCGCGCTGTCCGGTGCGCACATCGAGGTGATGAGCGCGCTGGTCAGCTTCGAGCGGGTCTTCGAAGTGCTCGACCTGGAACCGCTGATCGCGCAGAAGCCGGACGCCCGCGCGGTACCCGAGGGCCCGGTGTCCGTCGAGTTCGACGCCGTACGCTTCGCCTACCCGTCCGCCGACAAGGTGTCGCTGGCCTCCCTGGAGGAGGTCGCCGCCCTCGACACCCGGGGCGGCGAACGCGTGCTGCACGACATCTCCTTCCGCGCCGAACCGGGCCGCATGGTCGCCCTCGTCGGCTCCTCCGGCGCCGGGAAGTCGACCATTGCGCACCTCCTGCCGCGGCTGTACGACGCCGACGCCGGGGCGGTGCGGATCGGCGGGGTCGACGTCCGGGACCTGACCGCGGAATCGCTGCGCGACACGCTCGGCATGGTCACCCAGGACGGCCATCTCTTCCACGAAACGATCCGGGAGAACCTGCTGCTCGCCCGGGACGGCGCCGCCGACGACGAGCTGTGGGACGCGCTGCGCCGGGCCCGGCTGGCGGAGCTGGTCCGGTCGCTGCCGGACGGTCTGGACACCGTCGTCGGAGAGCGCGGCTACCGCCTCTCCGGCGGCGAACGCCAGCGCCTGACCATCGCCCGGCTGCTGCTCGCCCGGCCACGCGTGGTGATCCTGGACGAGGCCACCGCGCATCTGGACAACAGCTCGGAGGCGGCGGTGCAGGAAGCCCTCACCGAGGCGCTGGCGGGCCGCACCTCCGTGGTCATCGCGCACCGCCTCTCGACGGTCCGCGCCGCCGACGAGATCCTGGTGGTCGAGGGCGGACGCATCGTCGAGCGGGGCACGCACGAGACGCTGCTCGCCGCGGACGGCCGCTACGCCGAGCTGTACCGCACACAGTTCGCCGACGGCTCCGGCGGGCCGGAGGCCACGGGCTCCGCCGGGGCATCCTCCCTGGTGGGCTGAGCGGACCGGCCGAACCACGAGCGCCGCGCCCGCTGTCCGGGGCGCGGCGTTCGTGGCCCGGGAACGCGGCGTTCGTGGCCCGGGAACGCGGCGTTCGTGGCCCGGGAACGCGGCGTTCGTGGCCCGGGAACGCGGCGTTCGGCGTCCGGGCCCGCGGCGTTCGGCCGCTCAGCCGTCCACGGGCCCCCGGATCGGTGGGAGTCGCGGCCGTCCCCTGTCCGTGCCGGGCCGAAGCGCGCAGACTGGCCGCGTCGCCCGCAACCGGAACGGGCCCGGACGGCATCGCCGGAGGGGAAACGCATGGCCACACCCGGTGCCACCACCACCGCGCCGACCGACTCGGCGGCCGCTCGCCGCTCCCGGTCCCGGTGGCTGCGGGCCGTCGCCGCGCTGCTCTGCGGCGCGCTCCCGGCCCTCGCCTTCCCCGCCCCGTCCCTGTGGTGGACCGCGTACGTCTCCCTCGTACCGTGGCTGTTGCTGCTGCGGACCGCGCCGACGAACCGGCGGGCGGCGCTGGAGGGGTGGCTCGGCGGCATCGGGTTCATGGTGGCGGTGCACCACTGGCTGCTGCCGAGCCTCCATGTGTTCCTGGTGGTACTGGCGATGCTGCTGGGCGCGTTGTGGGCGCCGTGGGGGCCGCTGGTGCGGACGCTGCTGGGCGGCTCGCCGCGCCCGCTCCGGTGCCTGGCCGCCCTGGCGCTGGTGCCGTCCGGCTGGCTGATGGTCGAACTGGTCAGGTCCTGGGAACAGTTGGGCGGTCCGTGGGGCCTGCTCGGCGCCGGTCAGTGGCAGGTGCCGCCCGCGCTGCGGCTCGCCTCCGTGGGCGGAATCTGGCTGGTCAGCCTGCTGATCGTCTGGGTGAACACCGCGCTGGCACAGCTGATCGCGCTCCGCCGGGCCCGCCCGGTCGCCGTCGCCGCGCTGCTGGTCTGCGCGCTGACGGTGACCGTCGGCTGGTACGCCGCACCCGTGCCGCGGCCCGGCGGTACCGCGCGGATCGCGATCGTCCAGCCGGGCCCGGACGGCGGCCCCGGCGCACGTCTGGCGCGGAGCGAGGCGCTGACCCGGCAGCTGGCGGGCCGGGGCGTACGCCTCGTGGTCTGGGGCGAGAGCAGTCTGACCCGCGATCCGACGGACGATCCGCGGCTGGCCGGGCGGCTCGCCGCGCTGCCCCGGAGCACCGGCGCCGATCTGCTGGCCGGGGTGGACGCGCCGCGCGCCGGACGGCCCGGCGTCTACAAGAGCGCGGTGCTGGTGGGGCCGGGCGGTCCGACCGGCGACCGGTACGCCAAGATGCGGCTGGTGCCGTTCGGCGAGACCATTCCGGCCCGGCCGCTGCTGGGCTGGGCGACCCGTGTGGGCAAGGCGGCGGCCACCGACCGGATGCGCGGCACCCACCAGGTGGTGATGCCCCTACCCGCCGCGCACGGCCTGCGGATCGGGCCGCTGGTCTGCTTCGAGACGGCGTTCCCGGACATGAGCCGGAGCCTGGCCGCCGACGGCGCGCGGATGCTGGTCGCGCAGTCGTCGACCTCGTCGTTCCAGGGCAGCTGGGCCCCGGCGCAGCACGCCTCGCTCGGTGCGCTGCGGGCCGCCGAGACCTGGCGCCCGATGGTGCACGCCACGCTCACCGGCGTCAGCGCGGTCTACGGGCCCCGGGGCGAACCGGTCGGTGAGCGGCTGTCCACCGACCGCAGCGCCGCGGCCGTCTACGACGTGCCGCTCGCGCACGGCACCAGCCCGTACACCCGGCTGGGCGACTGGCCGGTGTACGCGGCCGTGGCGGCGCTGCTCCTGGCGGGCGCGCCGGTGGCGGCGCGGCGGGTCAGGCTCCGGTGGTCCGCGCGAGCGCGTCGGTGACGACCCGTTCGCACAGCTCATGGGTGCGCAGCGCGTCCAGCGCGGACGGGCGCTCCCCGGCACGTACGGCGTCGAGGAAGGCCAGCGCGGCCTGTTCGATCCCGCGCTGGCGGGCGACCGGCACCCAGTCCCCGCGGCGCCGCACCGTCGGATCGCCGTGGTGGTCGATGACATCACCGAGGTTGACGACCTGCCGGCGGGCGTCACCACCGGAGACGTCGAGGACTTCTTCGGCCGACCCGCTGCGCCGGTTCATGGTGCCGATGGCCGTGAATCCGTCGCCGGAGAGCTGCAGGACGACGTGTTCCATCAGCCCGTCACGGATCCGGGCGCGGACGTCGATGTGCCCGGCCTCGCCCGGGGCCAGGAAGCGCAGCGTGTCGACAACGTGGATGAAGTCGTCGAGCACCAGGGTCCGCGGGTCCTCGGGCATCCCGACGCGGTTCTTCTGCAGCAGGATCAGCTCGCGGGGGTGCGCACGGCAGTCGGCGTACCCGGGGGCGTGGCGGCGGTTGAAGCCGACGGCGAGGCCGACGCCGCGCTCCTCGGCGAGGTGGACGAGACGGCGGGAGTCGGCCAGCTCGTACGCAAGCGGTTTGTCGACGTAGGTCGGCACCCCGGCGTCGAGGAGCCGGGCGACGATCTCCGGGTGCGCGGCGGTCGGGGCGTGCACGAACGCGGCGTCGAGCCCCGCGGCGAGGAGCGCGTCCAGATCGGCGTGGCGCTGCGCGACGGGAATCCGATGGGCGTCGGCGACCTGCCGGAGGGTGGCCGGGGTGCGGGTCTGGAGATGCAGTTCCACGCCGGGCCGGGCGGCGAGGACCGGCAGATATGCCTTCCGGGCGATGTCTCCGAGCCCTATGCAGCCGACCTTCATATGCACTCCCGATGCCGGACGGCCCGCCCTTCGCCCGGCCGTCTGTGAGAGGAGTTTACGGAGGGTGCGGGAAGCCGAAGGCTGGGGGCGGGAGGGGGCCGTCCCGGAGCGGCGGCCCGGCCCGGCGGTGGCGGGCGAGAGGCTGGGGCGGTCCGGCGAAGGGCGGGGCACTCCGGCCGCGATGCGGGACCGGACCCGGTCCTCGAAGGGGCGGGAGCGTGGCCCGGCCCGGCGGCGGTTCCGGCGGGCCTGCGGCTCCACGCGTCGCCCCGGGGCGCGCGCGATCACCCCTGCGGGGACTTCCCACGCCCGTACGGGCCGGGCAAAGCTGCAAGGATGCACCGTTTGTCCGCTCTCGTGGTCCTCTCGGTGGTGGTCGCGGCGACCACCACCGGCTGCGTGACGCTCCCTTCCCGGCCGGCCCCCACGGGCCATCACCCCACACCACCCCCCCCCCCCCGGCCGCGGCCCCCGCCCCCCCCGGCGGCGCCCCCCGGGGCCGCCGGGGGCGGGGCCCCCCCCCCGCGCCCCCCCCCGGCCCCATCACCCCACACCACCCGCCCCCCCCCGCCGCCCCCATCCGGCCGCGCCGCTGCCCCCGCAGGGCCGGATCGGGCCGGTGACCACGCAGCCGGCCCCCCGGCAGTCCGACGCCGCCCGCCGGGCCGTACCGCCGCCCGGCAGGTCCCCGCACCACGGCGGCGGAGCGCACGGCGGCACGGGCGGCGGCGTACGGCCGCCGCCCCCGCCCGCGGGCGCACCCACCCGGGAACGCGCGCCCGCACCCTCCGCGCCCTACCGGTTGCCGCGCCTCGGCGACAACCTGCCGGCCGGGGCGGAACTGTGCGCCCTGGGACGGAAGTACGGCCGCTGGCAACGGGACGGCGCAGCGCTGCGGATCTGCCGGCAGGCGTACGGCTGACGCGCGGCCGGGCGTGGTGAAGGCCGGGCACACCCCGGTCGGGCCCGGCTGCGGCGAGGGCCCGGTCAGCTCCGGCCCGGGCCGTCGTCCAGCCGTGCCCCGAGGCGGTCGATGTCGGCGTACAGGGTCTGGCGGTGGGCACCGTCGGGCAGGGCGGCGGCCCAGGTCCGGGCGCGCGACAGGTGGGCCCTGGCGTCCCCGGGGCGGCCGAGCGCGGCGTAGTCGGCGACCAGGCTCAGATGCAGCGCAGGGAAGAGCGCCCGGAGCGCGGCCAACGGGCTGTCGGTGCTGATGGCCTGGGGCTCGTCGTCTTGGCTCGGGGCGTTGTCCCCGTCCGGGCCGTCGTCGCCGCCGGGTCCGTCATCCTCGCCCGGGCTCTCATCCCTGCTCGGGCCATCGCCCCGGCCGTGACTCCCGTCGCTGCGCGGGCCGTCGCCCCCGCTCGGGCTCTCGTCACCGCTCAGGCCGTCCGGCCTGCCCCGGGCCCCCGCGCCGGATGGCCCGGCGGCCTCACCCGAGGCGTCGGAACCCTCGGCGCGGTCAACGCGGCCGGCACGCCGCTCCCCCTCCGGCCCACCCCCGTCACCGCACCGTCCGGCGCACGGCTCGCCCCCGCCGCTCCCCTGCATCCGCGGCCGCCCACCCGTGACAAACCCCTCCGCCGCCTCCAACGCCGTGAGGTCCCAGGCGAGGCGATCCCGCGGCGTGTCCTGGGTGGCGGCGAGGTAGTGGGCGAGGGTGCAGCGGTGGAGGGTGTCGGCGGACGGGCCGAGCTCGTGCCAGAGGGCGGCGAGGCGGTTGCGGGCCTCTTCCCGGTCTCCGGCGCGGTGCAGCATGACCGCTTGGCCGATCCGGGTCGGGACGCCGCCTCCGGCCGTCCGCTCCTGCTGCCGCTCCGTCACGCTCGCTCCCACATCGGTCCGCCGCGGCCTCGCCACCCGCCGCTGCTTCCCGACGCTAACCGCCGGGCGCCGCCCCCGCGCGGTGTGGGCGCCACGCCCGGACGCCCACGGGAGCCGCACAGAGCGCGCCATGTGCCGGGCGCCGGGCCCCGCTCAGCCCAGGTCGGGGATGCGCCAGTCGATCGGGGCGTGGCCCTGGGCGGCGACCGCCTCGTTGATCTGGGTGAACGGGCGGGAGCCGAAGAATTTCTTGGCGGAGAGCGGCGAGGGGTGCGCGCCCTGCACCACCGCATGGCGGTCCTGGTCGATCAGCGGCAGCTTCTTCTTCGCGTAATTGCCCCACAGGACGAAGACCGCCGGGTCGGGGCGGGCGTCGACGGCGCGGATCACGGCGTCGGTGATCTTCTCCCAGCCCTTGCCCTTATGGGAATTGGCCTCGCCCTCGCGGACGGTGAGCACGGCGTTGAGCAGCAGGACGCCCTGGCGGGCCCACGGCATCAGATAGCCGTTGTCCGGCACGGGGTGGCCCAGCTCCTCCTTCATCTCCTTGTAGATGTTCCGCAGCGACGGCGGGGTCTTGACGCCGGGCCGCACCGAGAAGCACAGGCCGTGGCCCTGCCCGGCGCCGTGGTACGGGTCCTGGCCGAGAACGAGGACCTTCACCCGGTCGTACGGCGTGGCCTCCAGCGCCGCGAAGACCTCGTCGCGCGGCGGGTAGACCGGCCCCTGGGCCCGCTCCTGCACCACAAAGTCGGCCAGCTCCTTGACGTAGGGCTTCGCCAGCTCTTCGCCGAGGGCGCCGCGCCAGGACTCGGGCAGCGTGTCGGTGACCACGTGAACAACCTCCGGTGTGCGTTCCGTATCTCGCACTCCAGAACCTACCGGCGACCACTGACAACGCGGCGATGCGCGGTCACCGGCCCACGGCGAACGGCGTCCCGGGACCGTCGCCCCGGCCGTGTGAACAGGGAAAAAGTGCGGGGGGGGGGGGGGCCCGGGGCGGGCCGGGCCGCGCGCCCGGGGGGGGGGGGGGGTGGGGCGCGCCCGCCCGCCCCCCGTCGGGCCCCCCCCCCCCCCCCCCCCTGTTTTATCCATTCTTCTTGGGGGGGGGCGCGCCCGCGCCCGCGCCCCCCCCCCCCGCCGCTGAGGTGGCCGGATGTCCCGGCCGTCACCCCGACCGCACCCCGGCGTTCACACCCCGGCGTTGAGGAGGAGCCCTCCGTCGACGACGAGGGTCTGGCCGGTGATCCAGCCCGACGCGTCGGAGAGCAGGAACGCGGCGGCGCCCCCGATGTCCTCCGGCACGCCCAGCCGTCCCATGGGGTAGGAGGCCACGACCTCCTCCTCGCGGTTCTCGTAGAGCGCCGCGGCGAACTTCGTCTTGATCACCGCGGGCGCGATGGAGTTGACCCGGACCACGGGCGCGAATTCGTGCGCGAGCTGCAGCGAGAGGTTGACCATCGCCGCCTTGCTCATGCCGTACGCACCGATGAACGGCGAGGCGCCGATACCGGCCATGGAGGCGATGTTGACGATCGCGCCGCCGTTCTCCTTCTGCCAGGCGTGCCAGGTGCGCTGCGCGAAGCCGAGTGCGGAGATCACGTTGGTCTCGAAGACCTTGCGGGCGACGCCGAGGTCGAGGTCGGCGATCGGTCCGAAGACCGGGTTCGTACCGGCGTTGTTGACGAGGTAGTCGATGCGGCCGAAGGTCTCCCTTGCCCGCTCGACGGCGACGGCCTGATGGGCCTCGTCGTGTGCCTTGCCCGCGACGCCGATCACGCGCTCCGCACCGAGCCGCTCGACGGCCTCCTTGAGGGCGTCCTCGTTGCGGCCGGTGATGACGACCCGGTCCCCGCGGGCCACCAGCGCCTCGGCGATGCCGTAGCCGATGCCGCGGCTGGCGCCGGTGACCAGTGCCACCTTGCCGGAGAGTGCGGGGAGCGCGCTGTGCTGCTCGGTCATGTGTGGTTCTCCCGGTGGGGTGGTGCGGTCAGTTGAGCGGGCCGCCGGCGACGTACATGACCTGGCCGGAGACGAACCCGGCCGCGTCGCCGGTGAAGAAGGCGATGGCGTTGGCGATGTCCGCCGGTTCGCCGACGCGCCGCACCGGGATCTGGGTGGCGGCCGCCGCCTGGAAGTCCTCGAAGCCCATGCCGACGCGTTCGGCGGTGGCGGCGGTCATGTCGGTGGCGATGAAGCCGGGGGCGACGGCGTTGGCGGTGATGCCGAACTTCCCGAGCTCGATGGCGAGGGTCTTGGTGAAGCCCTGGAGACCGGCCTTGGCGGCGGAGTAGTTGGCCTGGCCGCGGTTGCCGAGCGCGGAGCTGGAGGAGAGGTTGACGACGCGGCCGAACCCGGCGTCCACCATGTGCTTCTGGCAGGCGCGCGCCATCAGGAACGCGCCCCGCAGGTGGACGTTCATGACGGTGTCCCAGTCGGTGTCGCTCATCTTGAACAGCAGGTTGTCGCGGAGGACACCGGCGTTGTTGACGAGGACGGTGGGCGCGCCCAGTTCGGCGGCGACCCGCTCCACTGCCGCCTCGACCTGTCCGGCGTCCGAGACGTCGCAGCCCACGGCGAGGGCCCGGCCACCGGCCGCGGTGATGGTGTCGACGGTGTCCTTGCAGGCCGCCTCGTCGAGGTCGAGTACGGCGACGGCGCGGCCCTCGGCGGCCAGCCGGACGGCGGTGGCGGCGCCGATGCCGCGGGCCGCGCCCGTCACGATGGCGACGCGCTGCTCGGTGGTGGACATGCGGGTTCTCCCTAGCCTCGAAACCAGCCTCGACAAGCGGTGCGCCACACCGTTCCCGTAGTGAGCAACCGCTTAGTATCTCCAGCACCGGTGACGCTAGAAGCCCGGCCATCCCCTGTCAACGCCCATCGCCGCGCCGTTACGCAGCTCACCCGCGCGCGGCCGCCCCCGGCATGCGGGAAGCCGGAGCGCGGCCCGTGGCCCCGCTCCGGCTTCCCGCTCCGTCCCTCTCGCGGCTCAGCGCACCAGCAGCTCCAGCAGCCGCCCGGCCTCACCGGTGGGATCGCAGGTCAGACCGGTGTGCACCGGGCCCGGCTGGACGACGGTGCTGCGCGGCGCGATGAGCCACCGGAAGCGGCGGCCGGCGTCGTCCCCCGCCGCCTGGCCTGCCTGCGCGCCACCGCGGCAGACGCCCTCGACGGCCCCCAGGGCGGCGCGTACGCCCTCCACATCGGCGGCCGGGTCGAGGGCGAGCAACCGTGCCTCGTCCAGATGGGTGCGGGCCTCGACGAAGCGGCGGGCGTGGCAGTAGACGATCACCCCGGCGTTGATCATCTCGCCGCGTTCGACGCGGGGCACCACCTTGAGGAGCGCGTACTCGAAGACATCGCGCCCGTTGTGCAGTCCGCTCACTTCACTGCCCTCCGCCGGGGCTTGCCGGTCAGCCACTCCGGCGCCCGGGACGGTCCGCCCGAGGTGCGTTCCCCCAGGGTGATGTGGTCGCCGATCACCTCGGCGCGGGCCAGCAGCGCCCGGACGTACGCGGCGCGCACCTCGTCCGGCGACGCGAAGCCGGGCTCGTCGACCAGCCACTCGTCGGGGACGTCCGCGGCGACCTCGGTGAGCAGGTCCTCGGTGATCTGCGGCGCGAACTCCGCGGCGGCCGCGGCGAGATCGGGCGCGAAGGTGGCCAGCACGTGGTCGGTCGCGTCGTACGGCTTGACCGCGGACTTCTCCGCGCCGGGCCAGTTGTGGTGCCAGATCATCGTGGCGCCGTGGTCGATCAGCCACAGCTTGCCGTGCCAGACCAGGAGGTTCGGGTTCCGCCAGGACCGGTCGACGTTGTTGATCAGCGCGTCGAACCACACCACGCGCCCCGCCTCGCGCGCGCCCACCTCGAACGCGAGCGGGTCGAAGCCGAGGGACCCGGGCAGGTAGTCCATCCCGAGGTTGAGCCCGCCGCTCGCCTTGAGCAGCTCCTGGACCTCCTGGTCGGGCTCGCTCAGGCCGATCACCGGGTCGAGCTGCATCCGCACCAGCTCCGGCACCCGCAACCCCAGCCGCCGCGCCAACCGCCCACAGATGATCTCCGCGATCAGCGTCTTCCGACCCTGCCCCGCACCAGTGAATTTCATGACATACGTGCCGAGATCGTCGGCTTCGACGATCCCTGGCAGCGATCCCCCCTCTCGCAGGGGTGTCACATATCGGGTCGCAATGACTTCTGTCAGCATTTCCCCAGGCTATACGGCCCTCTGGCCTTAGGAATCACGACGGACCGACAAGACCCTCCGACCCGGCGGTCCGCTCTGAATCCCCTGGGGAGAATCTGGGGAGTTTCGGCCGGCGAGCCGGTTCCTGCGCCCAGTTGGTGAGGGCCAGTGCGACCGCGGCGCGCTCGCGACGCTCTCTGCTTGTGGCCACGATGGTGCGCAGCTGCTCGGCGGCCTGGGGTATCCGGTCAGGGAGCTCCGGGGTTTTGAGCAGCTGGCCGACGGCAGGGGAATATGCATGGCCAGACGAATGGATGTTGATCAGTTCGTGGTCCGCAGCGTGTCGCGATCGGGCTTCGGGAGCCACCAGTTGGCGCTCGGGTGGCGGTGCCAGTGGTGGGTCCGGGCGTAGGTGTGGATGAGTTCCAGGGCTCGGTTGATGGCAGGGGGCGCGGTGGTGGTGTTCCAGACGGCGTGCCAGGCGTAGAGCGGGACGGGGTCGGTCAGGGGTCGGGCGGTGAGGCCGTCGGGGAGGTACGAGGTGGTGAGGCCGAAGGCCGGGTGGCGGAGCGCTTGGACGGCGGCCAGAGCGGAGGTGCGGCCGTGCCCGCGTATGCGTGTCGCCACCTTCAGGCCGAAGGCGGCAACGGCCTGGTCGACCCAGTCGCGCCACTCGGCGGACTCGTCCGCCGAGTGGACCAGGAGCGGGTGATCGACGAGGGCGGCGAAGGGAACCTCGTCCCAGTCGGCGAGGGGGTGGTCAGCGGGGACAATGACGCCGATGGGATCCAGCCCCACGGGCATGGTGGCGAGGGCGGCCCCGAGGGGACGACCGAGGCCGAAGGGGCGACCGAAGGCCAGGTCGAGGTCGCCGGTGAGCAGGCGGGGCAGTGCCGCGGCCATGCCGTGGCACTGGAGCACCTCGAACGGCAGGTCAGGGCTCTGGGTGCGCAGGTGGTGGATCAAGAGCGTGGAGGGCAGGCCCTCGGTGACGACATCGATGCGCAGGGGTGTGCACGTGTGGGTGATCTCGTCGACCAGGCGCTCGGCGTCGACGAGGAGGCGTCGGCCATGTTCGACGAAGGTCTCGCCGGCGGGTGTGAGAGCGACGTGGCGGCGGTCGCGGGTGAACAGCGGGACGCCGAGTCGCTTCTCCAGGTTCCTGATCTGGGCGGAGAGGGTCTGCTGGGCGATGGTGAGCCTGCTCGCGGCCCGGCCGAAGTGGAGTTCGTCGGCGAGGGTGACGGCGTAGCGCACTTGGCGCAGGTCGAGGTCCACATCCCCACCGTAACAGTCTGAGACTGTCACGTGTCCGATGAAGAGTGTTGGACCGGCGGCACGGTGTGGTCGTTGACTAGTGGCATGACAGGCGCCAGAAGGGCGCGAACCGAAGGAGTTGTCCGGCGTTCGGTCGCTATATCGAAGGCAGGTGATGTGGCGGGGCAGTGGCCGCGCACGCCTTCGGTCCCCTCGAAGTGCTGCGAGCGGTCGGGCCGCGTCGCCGCCGCACCTGGCACGGGTGTGGCAGGGCGGGCCTCTGCCCGGCCTCGCCGCCACACCACGCTCACCTCTGACTCATTCACCCGACGGGGCGCTTGGCATTCGCCGGCGCCCATGGAGAAGTCGCTGTATGTTCGCGAAACACGTTCAGGGCCGGATCTCCCGCCAGGCCCATGCCCGGGTGCCGGAGGGCACCTTCGAGGAGCACCACGGCCGTCAGGGGTTCGAGGGTGATGTCTCTCAGCTCTACCACGCCCACCCGACCACGGACTGGCTGCGGGTGGAGGGCCCGATCCGGCCACGGGGCATCCGGCTCACCGACGTTCCCGCCGCCGACGAGCACGACGACCGCGCCCTGCCGACGCCGCTGATGTTCAACGAGGACATCACGGTCTCGGTGTCGAAGCGGACGGCGCCGATGCCGTACTACTTCCGCAACACCGACGGCGACACCCTGTTGCTGGTCCAGTCGGGCAGCGGCGCCCTCGTCACCGACTACGGCACCCTCGCGTACGGGCCGCTGGAGTACCTCGTGATCCCGAGGGGCACCAACTACCGGGTCGTCCCCGACCTCGGCGCCGAGCAGCACGTCACCTACGTGGTGGAGACGCGGGAGCCGATCACGCTCCCCGAGCGGGGGCTGCTGGGGCACTTCCTGCCCTTCGACCGCGGTGTCCTCGACGTCCCCAGGCTCGACGCCGGCATCACCGCCCCCTCCGCGCAGAACCGGGCCGGCGAGTGGGAGGTGCTCGTCAAGCGCGCGGGCGAACTGTCGTCGATCTTCTACGCCTTCGACCCCGCCGACGTGGAAGGCTGGACCGGCACCCTGGCCCCCTTCCGCCTGCGTCTGGCGGACATCCGCCCGCTCGCCTGCGAACGCCTCGAAATGCCGCCGGTGGCGCACGCCACCTTCCAGGCCGGGCAGAACTGGTTCGTCACCATGGCCCCCCGGCCCACCCAGACCGCGGACGACGCGGACATGGCGCAGCCGGCCCATCGCAACGTCGACTACGACGAGCTGTTCGTCTTCCTCGGCACCGGCGACGGTGGCCAGGTCGGCCCGTCGGCAGGACTGGCGAGCGTCACACCAGCCGGTATGAACCACGGCCCCGACCAGGTCCGCCACGCCAACCCGCGCACCCGGCTGCCGTTCTACGTATGGAACGTCGACACCGTCCGCCCCCTGCGCTACACCGAAGCCTTCGAAACGGTCGAGATCCCCGACTTCGCCCGCCACGAGAGCTACCGCGGCTGACCCCAGCCGCCCCCCTGCCCGCGTCCCCTTCCCCCTGGCAAGGAGGAAGGGGACGCCACCGAGTTCTGGAGCACCATCCGTCATGAGTCGTGTCCTGGCCATCTCCGGCTCCCTGCGAGCCGCCTCCTACCACACCCAGCTCCTCAGCTGCCTGCAGCCGCTGGCCCCCGAAGGCATGCACATCGAACTGTTCCCGGGGCTGGGCGATCTGCCGCACTTCAGCGAGGACCTGGAGACGGATCCGCCTGCGCCCGTGCGGGAGCTGTGGCAAGCCATCGCAGACGCAGACGGTCTGATCATCGCCACCCCCGAATACAATGGTGCGATCCCCGGCGCGCTGAAGAACGCTCTCGACTGGGCATCGCGGCCCCGCGGCGCGAGTGTCCTGCCCGGACACGTCTCCATGGTCCTCTCGGCCTCGCCCGGCCTCTTCGGTGGTATCCGCGCCCAGGCCCAACTACGCGAGATGTTCGCCCTGCTCAACGTCTACGTCGTCGGCGGACCTCAGGTCGCCGTTCCCGCCGTCCACACCCGCCTCGACCCCACTGCCGAACCCGAGCAGCGCCTGACCGATCCGGTCACCCGCGCCATGCTCACCTCGCTTCTGCACGGCCTGGAAGAAGCCATCGACCACCAGGCCGGAGGCCGTCTGGTCAGGCCCCTGCACCACCTGCAGAGCCAGCGAGCCGTCTGACCAGCGGAGCTTTGCCGGACTCTGCCAGGATCGCGGGCTTCCGGCCGGCGACGCAGTAGCGGACCATCCCGCACGAGACGTCCGCCCCTTGCTTCTCGACCAGCCGGTGAAAGATCCGGGTGACCATGCACCGCTGCTTCCGCGGCGCATTCCAGATCCGATCGCAGGATCTCGTCGATCAGCTGCTTGAACGGATCCAGGGCGGAGGTCCGGGGCGGGAGCTCGTAGCGCGGCTCCGGCCAGGCCGACCGAGCCCAACGCTTTGCGCGCCGTCCGCCACGTCACGCCATTGCTTGCGCTAAAGCTCCCGCATCGGCAGGCCACCGCGATGGCCACGCCTGATCACCGCGTACCACTCGACCTTCGACATCCGCGGCATGACCAGCACCTTTCACCAGGAGCACCTCGACGCTGCCCTGGCAAGAATCCCGGTGCCTCCCAGGCGCCGGGGAACCAAACTGCGGTGCACTGCTGTAGCTGAAGGTCTCCTCGCGCCACCGGGGCAGCGGAGTCGGGTCGGCAACGCACTGGGTGACGGCGGCGAGCAGGGCGACGGGGGTATCCGTGCTAGCCGTTGCGTACCAGGCGGGCCGGTCGATGGACTCTCCCGCCCACAGCTGCCAGCGGGCGTCGCGGGTGGTCAATTCGGCTTCCGGGGCGAGGTGACCCTTGACGAACTCCATGCCGGCGAGCTCGTCCGGAGCGTGGAGTGCGAAGACGCCCCAGCGGGGGTGGTCGATTTTCCAGCCCTGTGAGAGGAGAGGGGCGACGGCCTGGAAAGGATCACGCTCTTCGGTTCCGGCGATCGGTCTGGCGAGGTAGGCGCCCGGTCCGCGCTCGTACGCCGTGGCGAGAGCGGTGGTGAAGGCGGTCACGAACCGTTGACTGAACTAACTCAGTTGTTTTCGCAGGTCAGATGGCCTTTCTGCTTGCTTCCGTGGATGCTTGAACGTGATCCCGAGAGGGAGTTAGAGGCCAAGCGGATAGGCGGAGCAATGCCGTGGCGAAAACGCAGTTCGCGTGCACACGTGCGTGCGAGCATGAGTCCATGTGGTCACGACTGCCATTCGGGGACGAGCTGCGGTCCGAGCTGGGCTCACCTCGTCGGGCTCGCCGACTGGGAAGCAGCCCGCGATCTCGCGTATGGCGGGCCGAACTGTCCGGCACACCCGTGGTGGTCAAGCAGCTCATCGACGCTCCAGAGGCGGCCGAGAGGTATGCCCGCGAAGTAGCGGCGCTGAAGCTCGCGTCCCGGGTTGACCCACCCGTGGTGCCGATGCTTCTTGGCACCGATCCGGACGAACGTGTCCTGGTCCTTGAGCACTTGGATCACCAGCCGCCCCACGAGGGCTGGGTGGTTGACTACGCCACCGCACTGGCCCGACTCCATGCGGCCACCAGCACCGACGACACAGGCACACTCCCCGCCTGGTCCGGCCCAACCCAAGGCGACATCGACTCCTTCCTCGGACTTGCCTGGACGCTCGGCGTCGCGGTTCCGACCGGAGTCCGAACCGAGCTGGACGACCTCGTAAACCGCCTGGCCGCCACACAGGGCCATGCCCTGCTGCATGGCGACCCCTGCCCCGGCAACGACATGCACACCAGCAGCGGGGTCAGGTTCATCGACTTTGAGCAGGCCGCGCTGGGCAACGGACTCGTGGAACTCGCCTACCTGCGCATCGGTTTCCCGACCTGCTGGTGCGTCACGGCCCCAGCACAGCCCCTGCTGCATGCAGCAGAGACCGCCTATCGCGCGACCTGGTGCGACGCGACGCGCACCGATGCCCAAGATGATCTCACCGATGCATGTGCTGCCTGGCTGCTACGAGGCGACGCACTGGTCCAGCGAGCCGAACGTGGAACCGTCGACCACTTGGCCGAGATTCCGAACCGGGACTGGAAATGGGGCACCGCAACGGCCCGGCAGCGACTCGTCCACCGTCTCGGAATCGTCAGCCAGATGACCGCTGACGGCAGTGAGCTCAACGGCCTGGGACAACTCGCCGCGGCCATCAAGGGAGCCATGCTCACCCGATGGCCCGCGCTTCAACCACTGCCCCTGCAAAGGCCGTAAGGGCGCCAGCCCGCAACTTGGCCTACGACGTGGCCTCGAACCACAAACCATAGAGTTGCGATGCTCTGTGATCACTGGGGAGACCTGTGCCCGCGCTGCCCTCATGGCTGACCGAACCCCTCTGGGACCAATTCGCGGTCCTGCTGCCCGAGCGGCCGGAGTTCCACCCGGACCATCCGCTTGGCTGCCACCGCCGACGCATCAGCGACCGGGTCATCTTCGACAAGATGCTGCAGCTGCTGCGCTTCGGCTGTTCTTACGAGGCGATCGCCGACACAACCTGCTCGGCCACCACGATCCGAAGCCGCCGCGACGAGTGGATACGACAGGGCGTCTTCGCCCGGCTCAAGTAGATCGCGCTGGACTCCTACGACCGGATCGTCGGCCTCGTCCTCGACCAGATAGCCGTCGACGGCTCCATCACCAACGCTCCCGGAGGCGGCGAGGTGGCCGGGCGTTCCCCGGTCGACCGCGGCAAACAGGGCCTGAAACGCTCGGGCATGACGGACGGATACGGCATTCCCCTGGGTCGTGTCCTGGCCGGCGCCAACCGCCACGACTCCCCGCTCCTCGCCCTAACCCTAGACCGCCTGAACGACCTGGGCCCGCTGCGACGACATCACCGTGCACCTGGACGCCGGCTACGACTCGGACAAGACCCGCACTCTGCTCCACGAACGCGGCCTGCACGGCCGCATCGCGCACAAGGGCGAGAAGGCGCGATCCGTGGGGACGTCGGGCACCTGGACCAAGTCAGGACCTGGTTCGGCCGACCCCTATGGGACATGGAGCCCGCCGACGCCGACGCGTACTTCGGGAAGGTGCTGCGTGGTTCGCCGAGCGGTACCCGGCTGGCCCGGTCGCAGGCGCTGACGACGTACTTCATGTTCTTGGAGCTGCGGCACAAGGTCGAACTCCACCGGATGACCGGCCGGGTCGTCGAGTGCCCGATCGACGAGATGAACCGACCGCGCGGGGCCAAGGACGCCCAGCTACGGATCCCGCCGACCGAGCCGGAGGTCGGAACCCTGTTCGCAGACTGGGGCGGCGACCTGGCCACCTGCCGCAAGTTCGCCCCTACCGCCAGGAACTACACCGCCTCGAAGCTGATGTCCCAGGTCGGCCTACGGGTGAGCGAGGCATGCAAGCTCGACTTGGCCGACATCAAGTGGGACCTGGGCCGCTTCGGCAAGCTCCATGTCCGCCACGGCAAGGGCGCCCGCGGCTCGGGCCCACGCGAGCGGATGGTGCCGCTGATCAACGGCGCCGACCGCACGCTGCGGTGGTTCATTGAGGATGTCCGGGGCCAGTTCGACGACGACCACACCCGCCCTGGCGCCCCTCTGTTCCCCTCCGAGCGCAAGAACACCGATGGCTCGGCGCGCCGGGTTGGCGACGACGCCTTGCGTAACGGACTCGACAACGCGGTCGAGGCTCATCTTCCGAGGTGGACGAACAAGTTGACGCCGCATGTCCTGCGGCATTTCTGCGCGTCCCAGCTCTATGGAAACGGGCTGGACCTGCTCGCAATTCAGGAGGTTCTGGGGCATTCCTGGATCGCCACGACGATGCGATACGTCAACCCTCGGGAATTGCATCAGACGGGCGAGAAGTCGCAGGTCACCAGCTTGCGGCGGGGGCTCGACGGCCTCCAGCGCTACCGCGAACTGGCAGCCTGAGCAGGCATGTTGCCGAGGTGATCCCGCTTGATGCATGATCTGCTCTCCAGAAGGGAGGGTCTGGAGTGGTGCATAAGCAGAAGGTGGCCCTGGCGGGGTCCGCCCGTATGGAGCTCGTCTCCGGGGTGGTCCAGTTGCGTCCCGAGGACGCGATGTTCGATGCGATGCTGCGGGGCTGGCGAGCTCAGCAGAAGTCGCGCGGGCTGAAGGACGAGACGATCGCCCCCAGGGAACGGCTGGTCCGCCGCTTCCTTGAGTTCGCGAACGACTACCCGTGGCAGTGGACGCCGGCCCACCTGGACGAGTGGTCGGCATCATTGACGAGCGAGAAACATCTGGCGCCGTCCACGATCCGCAGCTACCAGGGCACGGTTCGACTGTTCACCGACCTCCTCATCGACGCCCGATACGGCTGGGGCCCGGCATGCGAAGAAGCGTTCGGCACCTTTCCGGTGGCGATCTGTCACGAGTGGAATACCCTCCCTCACCTGCAGAATTACGAAGGCGATCCGGAGGCGAGGCCGTTCTCCAGGGAAGAGCTGCAGCGTTTCCTCGACTATGCGGACGACCAGGTCGTTCGCGCCGTGAAGTCGAAGCGCAAGGGGGCCCTCGCCGCCTACCGGGACGCCACACTTTTCAAGGTCATCTACGGGTGGGGGCTTCGGCGGACCGAGACGTCCAAGCTCGATGTGGTCGACTTCGGACGGAACCCGCAGGCCCGGCAGTTCGGCCGGTACGGCACGCTCAACGTCCGTTACGGCAAGGCGAAGAAGGGCCAACAGCCGCGGCGGCGGAACGTGCTGTCGGTGATGGACTGGGCCGTCGAAGCTGTCGCCGACTACGTCGAGAACGTCCGGCCCCGCTTCGGGTTTCCCGACCACCCGGCCCTGTGGATCACCGAGCGTGGGGGCCGCTTGCAGCCCGGGTCGATCAACGACCGTTTCGAGGCATACCGGGATGCCCTGGGGCTGCACAAAGAGTTGACCCCGCACGGACTTCGCCATTCGTACGTCACGCATCTGACCGAGGACGGGGTGGACCGGCGGTTCATCCAGCAGCAGGTTGGCCATGAGTGCGACAGTTCCCTGGCCATCTACACGCACGTCAGCGACGACTTCATGAACACTTCCCTGCACAAGGCACTGGCGCCGGCATTCGCCGGGGCCTGACAGGAGGGATCCGGAGATGGCCGCCAAGCTCGACTACCACTGGCACCTGCGCAAAGTTATGGCCGACCGCGGGATGTTCTCCACCACCGACCTCATCCCTCCGCTCGCCGAACGCGGCATCAGCCTGTCGTCGAGCCAGGTCTACCGGCTCGTCGTCGAGCGACCGGAGCGGCTGAGCCTGAAGATCCTCATGGCCTTGCTCGACATCCTCGACTGCACCATGGACGACGTCATCGAGCCCATCGCGACCGCCGGGGCTGTGAAGAAGCCGAAGAAGGCAGCCGTCGGCGGCGGCACGGCATCCGGTTCGGAAGGACTCGGCGGGCTGCGGCCAAAGCGGGCCCGGATCAAGGGGTCGACCGGGCATGACCACCGCTGACCATCTTGCCCGTGCCGTCGCGGACCCGATCGGTCTGATCGTCGAGCTCGTCGTCGACGTTGAGAAGGAACTCGACACCGAGACCATCCGGGCCGTGGGCACCGCGGTCGCGGGCGGCCGCGCGAAGTCACGGCGCCTGGCGGAAGCCCTGGCGATGCGGCCCGCCGTTCTGACCGACGGCCGGTCCCCAGCGCCCCGAGCCATCGGTGACCTGCTCATCGAGCTCCGCAAGGCCGGCACCTCAGCGGTCGCGGCGCCGGTCTGCGTCGAGTGCGGCAAGCACCTGCGAACCTTCCAGCGCCAGGGCCAGGACTGGTACTGCTCGGTCTGCGGACAGGAGACCGCTGAATGCACGGCCTGCGGGAACGTCCGGCGTGTCGGCTTCCGGGACCGCAAGGGCCTGCCTCGCTGCAAGATGTGTCCCGACACCGACGACCGTGATCCCGTCACGGTCGTCCACGAACTGATCACCATGATCGCCCCTGGCGGCGACCACGAGGTGATCGCCGAAGCCCTCCGTCGCACGGCACCCCACCGTCCCCACTATCGGCAGCGACTGGTCTGGGCCCTGGAAGAGAACCCCCGACTGCTGACCGGGGAGGGCCATCTGTCGCCGCACCGCGCCATCCTCAAGTTCATCGACCTTCTGCTTGAGGCAGGCGTCGCCGGGATCGTCCGGCCCGCCTGCCCCCGCTGCCGCCGGGTGGTCCGCATCGACAAGCCGCTGGATGGGCAGCGGGTCTGCCGCAACTGCATCGCCAAGTCCCGCATCGAAGAATGCGTACGCTGCGGAGCCCGGCGCGAGCCAGCCATCCGCGACGCCGAGGGGCGGCCGCTGTGTCCGAATTGCCTGGTCACCGACCCGACGAACGTCGAGGTCTGCATCGGCTGCGGCAAACGCCGACGAGTACAGAACCGCACCTCCGCCGGCCCTCTCTGCCCCAACTGTTGCCCCCTGCCCATCCTGGTCTGCTCCATCTGCGGTCGCACCGCAGATGGCACCCACTCCCGTCTGACCGGTCTGCCCCGTTACGGCGGCTGCGACAGACGTCAAGCACGCTGCACCTCCTGCGGGAGGCTCCGGAACATCCACTCCGGCACCGCCGAAGCCCCCATCTGCGGCCCCTGCACCGCGCCGGACGCCGAGCTCTGGCGCCCTTGTCCCACCTGCGGGGAAGCAGAACGACTGCGATCCTCTGGTCCGTGCCCTCGCTGCACGCTCAGGCAGCGGCTCCACGAGCTCCTCGCCAACGGCTCGGGCTTCATACCCCCGAAGCTTCAAGCCCTCCATGAGGCCCTGGCCAGCACCGAACGAGCCTCCACCGCACTGCGCTGGCTCTCCGGCGGCATCGTCTCCACCGTCCTGTCCGACCTCGGTTCCGGCAACCGCCCCCTCACCCACGAAGCCCTGGACGAACTCCCCGAAGGCAAGGTCGTCGAACACATCCGCAGCGTCCTCGTCGCCAGCGCCGCCCTGCCCAAGCGGGACGAGCAGATGGTCCGTCTCGAACGACACGTCAAGGACCTTGTCTCCTCCCATGCGACGGCCGAGGGACGGAAAATCCTGCACCGGTACGCGACTTGGCACCTCCTGCGCCGGCTTCGCCGTCGCAGCCGCGGCAAGGAGACCACGTACTACCAGCTTCAGGTCGCGCGGCAGCACCTGCGGGCGGGCGTCTACCTCCTGAACTGGCTCGAAGGCCAGAACTTGACCCTTGCCACCTGCCAGCAGGCCGACCTCGAACGCTGGACGACCAGCGACGACGCCTGTCTTCGCCAGGAGGCAGGCCACTTCGTGCGCTGGGCCCTGGCCCAGAAGATCGCCCGCGATCTCACCTTCCCGGCCGAGCGATGGAACGGCCCCTCCCAGCCGATGGACGACGAGGCCCGCTGGGCCACCGCCCGACGCCTGCTGCACGACGACGCCCTCAAGCCCGAAGACCGCCTCGCCGGCCTGCTGTTGCTCCTCTATGCCCAGTCGCCCGCTGCGATCTCCCGTCTCACCGTCGACCACATCGAGGAGACGGACGGAGGCGTCCGCATCCGTCTCGGCGCCGTCCCGGTCGAGCTGCCCGCACCCGTCGCTGAACTGGCCCTCCAACAGGTCGAGGTTCGCCGCAGCCATGCCGTCCTCGGCCGGACAGACTCGCCCTGGCTCTTCCCCGGTGGCCAGCCCGGCCGCCCGATCAGCGCCTGGGCCATGGGCGAACGGCTGCGCAAACTCGGCATCCGGCTCGCGGAAGCACGCTCAACTGCGTTGTTCCAGCTCGCCACCGAGCTGCCCGCCGCGGTCCTCGCCTGCACCCTCGGCATCGACATCACCGTCGCCGTCAAATGGCAGCGAGCCGCCGCCGGCGACTGGGCCACCTACGCCGCCGACGTCGCCAATCGGCGCCCGCAACCACCCCGTTCAGAAGGGCCATGATGACCAGCAGTCCGAAGGCATCGTCGAACGCGGACGAGCACGGCAGTCCCGAATTCCCGCAGCTCGAACAGGCGATCATCCTCATCACCGGCATCCAGGCTTCTGGAAAATCGACGGTCGCGCAGGCACTGGCCGAGCGGCTGCCGCGCTCCGTGCACGTGCGCGGCGACCAGTTCCGCCGCATGGTGGTCAACGGCCGCGCCGACATGACCTCCGCCCCCAGTGACGAGGCCATCCGCCAGTTGCGGTTCCGTCACCAGATGACCGCACACACCAGCGACGACTACTTCCGAGCCGGCTTCACCGTGGTCGCACAAGACGTCATCCTCGGCGAGCACCTCGCCCAGACCGTCGCGCAGATCCACAGCACTCCGCTGCTGGTCGTCGTCCTCGCGCCGGAACCCGACACCGTCCTGCAGCGCGAGGCCGTCAGAACCAAGAACGCCTACGACACGCTGACCGTCCACATGCTCGACAAGACCCTTCGCGAGGAGACCGCACACCTCGGCCTCTGGATCGACACGTCGTTTCAGACTCCCGCCGAGACTGTGGACGAGATCCTTGCACGCGCCTGGACCGAGGCCCGCATCGGGGAGCCAACAGCTTGATCCAGCAGGCATTCCGGGAGTTCCAATACCCGACTGCACCGTTACCGGTCGACCGGGACGAGGTGATCGAACACGTTCGAGCACACCATGCCCGCCGGACCAACGCCGCGGAGCGGGTTCCCCCGCCTCCAGCGGCCGGTTACAACCCTGAATCCCTCAACAACCTCTTCGGGACTGCCTGGTGACACTTGCAGAGACGATGTCCGTCGCGACGCATGTCGCACCTCCCACGTCCCTGAGCCTGGCCGGGGAAGCCTTGAGGGCCGTCGCCCTGCGTTTCCCGCCCAGACCTGCCGAGGACAAATGGGCGGCCACGGCAGACACGCAGGCCGACATCCTGACTCGTCTGCAGCAGCCTCCCTTGCGGCCGGCGGACGTGAGGCACCACCGAGCCCGGACCCGCGGAGCTCGCCAGATCTTGCAGTGGCTGGGCACCTTCCCGGGGGCCACTTGGCAGCAGCGGTGGAACGCCAGCCCCGCCAGCACGCCTCCTGGCAACGACTGGGCGCGGCTGGCACCCGGCTGGATCGGAACCGCCGCCGGCCCCTCGCAACGGCAGACCTTGTCCGGCGGGCTGCTGAGTCTGATCTGCGCAGACGTCATCAGGCCGGCCCTCCCCTGGCTGCTTTCGCGAACCTCGGCCAACATGACCAGCCTTCGGATCGGGCTCATCCCTACCCGTGACCCGGAAGGATTCGCCCAGCTTGAGGCGGTGATCGAACCTGCCACGTGGTCCTCCAACGTCGGGCGCCATGCCCTGCACGCCCTGGTCAAGATCGTTGCCGCCAAGGGCGGCACCTTGGCCGACATCACCGTCGGCGACGGTGTGGAGTATCTCGCCGCGCTCAAAGCAGCGAACGACAGATCCACCGGCTACACCCTCTTCTATGCCTGGCTAAAGGAGTTGGGCACCCTCCCTGCAGAAGCACCCAGCTCGCTGCGCTACCTGGCCAACACCAGCGGGCAGGTGTCGATGGAACAGCTCATCGACCGCTTCGGCGTCCGCTGCCGCCCCATCAGAGATCTTTTGGTGGACTACCTCAAAGAGCGGCAGCCCGGTCTCGACTACACGTCCCTGAACAATTTGTCCCGGCACTTGGCCAGCAACTTCTGGGGCGACCTGGAACAGCATCATCCGGGAATCGATTCCCTCCACCTGGCACCCGAGGTGAGCGCGGCCTGGAAGCAGAGATGCCGGACCCGCATCGAACGGCGCCGCCAGCCAGACGGCACAGTGCGTGAAGTGGTGACCGCGCGCGTCAACATCGCCAGCATCATGATCTCTGTCCGGGCGTTCTATCTCGACATCGCCCAGTGGGCCATCGACGAGCCAGCGCGCTGGGGGCCGTGGGCGGTGCCGAGCCCGATCAAGGACGCAGATGTCGCCGTCGTGAAGGACAACAAGCGGCGCAAAGCCCGGATGGACCACCGGACGCGGGAACGGCTCCCAGCTCTGCCGGCCGTCGCCCGAGCGGCTTCATCATGCCTGAACGAGGCCAAAGCCCGACTCCAGACCCTGATGGACACCTCACCAGGCGACCAATTCACCTTCGCGGGCGACACCTTCACGCGAGCAGCGAAGGACGGAACGACCTGGGCAGTGAACATGACCACCGGCCGGCGCATCGACCTGGGCCTCGCGGAGAGCCGCGCGTTCTGGGCCTGGGCAATGGTCGAGTTTCTTCAGCACACCGGAGTTCGCATCGAGGAAATGCTGGAGGCCAGCCATCACAGCCTGATCCAATACAGGCTGCCCACGACCGGCGAGATTGTCCCCCTCCTGCAGATTGCGCCCTCCAAAACTGACGAGGAACGTGTCATCCTGGTCAGTCCAGAACTCGCCGACGTACTGAGCGCGATCATCGCCCGTATTCGCGAACCGCGCACCGGTGCCGTCCCCTACGTCTCCAGCTATGACATGGCTGAGAAGACCTGGAACCCCCAGATGCCACTGCTCTTCCAGTGGCGCCGCAGTGGCGAGAGCTCCCGCCTCTCACCCAAGTTCCTGCGCGAAGCCCTCCAGGAAGTACTGGCGTCCACGAATCTCACCGACTCGGCCGGGCAGCCCTTGGATTTCTCGCCCCATGACTTCCGGCGGATCTTCATCACCGACGCCATCCGCAGCGGCCTTCCCCCGCACATCGCGCAGGTCATCGCGGGGCACACCAACATCAACACAACCATGGGATACAACGCCATCTACCCCAGCGAGGCGATCGAGGCCCGTCGAGCGTTCATCGCACGACGCCGAGCACTACGTCCCAGCGAGGAGTACCGAACCCCGACCAACGAGGAATGGGACGCCTTCCTCGGGCACTTCGAGCGACGCAAACTCTCGATCGGAATCTGCGCTCGCGCATTCGGCACTCCCTGCATCCACGAACACGCGTGCATTCGATGCTCCATGCTCCGGCCGGATCCGGCTCAGAGACACCGTCTCGTCGAGATTCGCGACAACCTGATTGCCCGAATCACCGAAGCCGAACAGGAGGGATGGCTCGGTGAGATCGAGGGACTGCAAGTCAGCCTGGCCAGCGCAGAGGAGAAGATCACCCAGCTTGACGCAGAGCAGGTCCGTCAACACCAAGTGATCGATCTCGGCATGCCCAGCTTCAGCCAGATCGCGACACGGATCAGTACGGCAGGAGGGCCATCAAGTTTAACCAACTGACCAAACTCAGGAGCAATCGGTGGACGTCAGCTACTTCGATGCCCACGGGCACGCTCCGCTGCGCGTGGCCCTGCTGCTGGTCGCGGTGGAGCATCCTGCTCACCGCACTGGCGGGCAGCGCGCGGATCATGCAGTTGCGCGCGACCGCCCGCAAGCACTGCCGGGCCGACCACAGGGCTGTGAAGGCCGGAGCCACGGACTCGTCGAAGGCCCGGCGGTAGCCCGGACTACCGGGAGCCCGCCACAGGCTGCCGCTTGTAGAAGGACTCCTCCAGGTAGGCGGCCTCGTGCGGCTGGTAGGGCTCCTCCAAGTAGGCGGCCTCGTCTTCGTCGAGTTCGACGTCCACCGCGGCGACCGCGTCGGCCAGCTGGGCCGGCTTGGTGACCCCGACGATGGGCGAGGTCACCGCCGGGTTGCGCATGACCCAGGCCAGGGCGACCTGGGCCGGGGACAGACCCCGCTTGCCCGCGATCTCGTGGACACGCTCGGCCACCGACTGGTCCTCGTCGCGGTAGAGGATCTTGCCGCCCGGGTCGGTCTCGGCACGCGCCGTGGCGGTGTCCCGGGCCCGCGTCAGCCTGCCCCGCGCCAGCGGGCTCCACGGGATCACGCCGATGCCCTGGTCGGCGCAGAGCGGGATCATCTCCCGCTCTGCTTCCCGGTGGATGAGGTTGTAGTGGTCCTGCATCGACACGAACCGGGTCCAGCCGTTCAGATCAGCCAGGTACAGGGCCTTGGCGAACTGCCAGGCGTACATGGAAGAGGCTCCGATGTAGCGGACCTTCCCGGACTTGACCGCGTCGTGCAGCGCCTCGAGGGTTTCCTCGATCGGAGTGTCGTAGTCCCAGCGGTGGATCTGGTACAGGTCGATGTAGTCGGTCCCCAGTCGCTTCAGGGAGGCATCGAGCTCGGCGAAGATCGCTTTGCGGGACAGCCCCGCGCCGTTCGGGCCGGGGCGCATCCGCATCCAGACCTTGGTGGAGAGAACAACCTCCTCGCGCCGGGTGAAGTCCTTGACCGCCTGACCGACAATCTCCTCGCTGCTTCCGGCGCTGTACCCATTGGCCGTGTCGAGGAAGTTGACGCCGCCCTCGAGGGCCTGCTTGATGATGTCCCGGCTGGCGTCCGCGCCCAGCGACCAGGGCTCGCCGCCCCGGTCCGGCTCGCCGAAGCTCATACAGCCGAGGGTGATGGCGGAGACTTCCAGTCCGGTCGTTCCGAGTTTGATGTATCGCATGCTTCCGAACCTAGGAGTTGGAGTGCGCTCTCACGCAAATACGTCTCGGTCCGGAATTCGGAGGCGTGTGGCATGTGCGCCCTGTCTGATTTCGACCGTTTCGGCCAGACATACCAGAGAACCCAGTGGTAGCGAGTAACAAACCGGGCGGCGGTATCGCGGCGCTCGCGACGGCGCCCCTACCCGCGGCATCTCTTAGTTCAGAGAAAGTCCGAACCCGTAACTCCGGCAGGTCAGCGGGCTGACGTCCCCCAGCATCAGATCCCGCAAGTAGACACTGACCGGCTCGACCTCGCAGCCGTCAGCATCCACTACGACGAACGGAAGGTCGGGCGTCGCCCCGTGACCACAGCGCCGACCTCGGGAACCGAGCGCTTCCCCGTCATCAGGGCACCTCTCACGTCCTCCACCACACCACACCCCTGAAAAGACCCAGACGATCCGCCTGGGCCACGACTGGGACATGGTGCAGTTAACAGGTCTATGGCTGCTGGGCACGGCATGGGAGAAGGCGACGGAGGCCGAAGTCGCAGTCCTTCCGGGATGGCTTCGGTCGGCCCGCAATCCCCAGCGTCAGCGGCGCTCGCCCCAGAGCAGCGCGGCGGTAGCCGTGAATATCCCTACAGGCAAGGCGAGTCTCGGCCCGGGGTACGCACCCCGAACGATCAACCATGCGTTGTCGGTCGTCAGCGGGTTCTACGAGTTCCACGGGCATCAAGGCCGAGGACCGGTCGTGAACCCAGTCCCGGCCTCGCCACAGCGCCGGCGGGTGCTCGGCCACCGCAGCCCCCTGGAACCCGCGCCCGTACTGGGCAGGGCCCGGCTTCGGCAGAAGGTCGCCGACCGGCCGCCGCGGTCCATCCCGGACCTGCTCTGGGACGAGCTGTTCGCCGCCATGGGCTGCGAGCGCGACCGGGCTCTGCTCGACTTCTACGTCTCCAGCGGCGCAAGGGCGGAAGAACTCCTCGGGGTGGGCCTGGAGGACATCGACTGGTCCGGCCAGAAGATCTACGTCATCTCCAAGGGCACCCGCGCCCGCGAGGCGGTGCCCGCTTCCCCGGCAGCGTTCCAGAGGCTGGCCAGCTACCTTGATCAGCGCGGCACTCCTCCACCAGGCGAGCCGGTCTGGCGGACCCGGCACGGACGGAACCGGCCACTGAGCTACTGGGCGATGCGACGAGTCATCCAGCGGGCCAACGCCAAGCTCGGGACGGACTGGTCGCTGCACGACATGCGGCACACCGCCGCCTACCGCATGGCCAACGGCGGCACGCTCAAGCGGGAAGAGGTCCAGGCCGTACTTCGGCACGCAAACATCCAGACCACCAACCGGTACCTGACCGTCCGCGTCGAGGCACTCTTCGACGTGATGGCCGCGCACTACGCCAAGCCGCGCACACCCACCCACTACGCGGTCGGCTACGACCCGTCCGACATCGCGGCGGTGTTCGGTACCTGAGATGACGACCTCCCTGCCGGCCACGGGCCGCACGCATCGACACGAGTACGCCGACAAGGAACTGAGCTTTCCCAGCCGCTTCGTCTCCGGCTCCCTGGATGCGGCACCCGCGGTCGCGGCCACCCTCCCTCGGCCTCACGGGGATCTGAGCACGGCGTCCGCGCAGAGCATCGCTGAAGTCGTACGCGACATCGGAGAGATGTCCGCCAACACCCTCAGCAAGCGGGTCCAGGTGACACGGACGATGCTCGACTACCTGAGTTCCTTCCGGGAGCCACCTGGCAAGAACGCTGGGACGCCTGCCCGATCGCGCCCGGCGGCGTCAACTCCAGCGACCTCGGCCAGGAGCTCGGCTTCGGCCGGGATCTGAACACCGGCAGCTGGGATCGATGTTCTGGCGCAAGGTCGAGCAGATCAACCCCGCCCAAGCCGACCTGCGCCTCACCTCGGAGACCTATGCAGCCTGGCGCCAAGCGATCACCGTCCGGGACGACGGCAAGCCCCGCCGGCGACAGGACGACATCATCATCACCGTCCGCAGCCTCTACCTCGACCTGCACACCTGGGCCGCGCAGGAACCCGAACGATGGGCCCGCTGGGTCGTCCCCTGCCCCATCCCGCCCGGAGAACTACGAGGTCTGGGCAAGCGCCGGCGCCGCCACGATGAGCGCACGGCTGACCGAACCCGCCGGCGCCAGCCTCTTCTGCCGGTCCTCGCCGAGCACGTCCAGAACCGCTACGACCACGCCCGCAGACTGCTGGAACAGGCGACGAGCACACCTGATGGCGTCAGCTTCGTCTTGGACGGCAGGACCTACCGGCGGACCGTGACCGAGTCCGACCGAAAGATCGCACGCCACGAAACTCCGCCCATCAAGGTCACCGACGATGCAACCGGCCGGCTCATCCACATCACGACCGATGAGGAGACGGCGTTCTGGGACTGGGCCAGCATCGAGGTGCTGCGGCACTCCGGCATCCGTATCGAGGAGTTGTGCGAGCTCAGCCACCTCAGCATCCGGCAATACCAGCGCCCCAGCGGCGAAGTCGTCGGCCTGCTGGTCATCGCACCGTCCAAGACGGACCGCGAGCGCGTCATCCCCATGTCGCCCGAGCTGTTCCACGTTATCGCCTGCCTCATCCGCCGCCACACCCGCGACGGACAACCGATCCCGCTGGTCAGCCGCTACGACCCGCACGACAAACTCTGGAGCACACCTTTGCCGTTTCTGTTCCAGCGCCGCATCGGTGCGAACCGCGGGGTGATCGGCACCAACACCATCCTTAACCTCGCGCTTTCACGAGGCGGCCTGTCCATAGGCTGATCAGAAACACGGAAAGTACCCTTGACCTGCAACGATAGGACGTGCTGAGGGCCCTGTTGACACCGCCGCCCAGCTGGCCCTGGCCCAGCTCCCGAAGAAGTACCGGCGCGGGCGGCAGACCCTGATCCGCACCGCAGCGCGAAAACGGTCCACCGACTTCGTCGGCGGACCGTCACGAAACTTCGAGGCTAAAGGACCTTGGCCAGGAATGCCTTGATGCGGTCGTTGTCGTTGGCCGGCGAGAAGAACTCCTCGGGCGGCAGGTCCGCGGCGATCCGGCCGCCGTCGATGAATACGACGCGGTCGGCAACCTTCCGCGCGAATCCCATCTCGTGTGTGACCACGACCATGGTCATGCCGTCCTTGGCCAGACCGCTCATGACCTCGAGGACGTCGTGGACTACCTCAGGATCCAGCGCGGACGTGGGTTCATCAAAGAGCATCAGCTGCGGGTCCATGGCCACAGCCCGTGCGATGGCGACGCGCTGCTTCTGGCCTCCAGAGAGCCGGTTGGGGAAGACGTCCGCCCGGTGGCTCATGCCGACCCGTCCGAGCAAGGCGCGGCCGCGCTTCTCGGCCTCCTCGCGGCTGCGCCCGAGCACATTCATCTGCGGCAGCACGACGTTGCGCAGCGCGGTCATGTGCGGGAACAGGTTGAACTGCTGGAAGACCATACCCATACGGGCACGCAGCTGGTTGAGGTTGGACTGCGTCGCACTGAGCTCGTCGCCGGCGAAGACGACACGCCCCGTAGTCGGCGTCTCAAGCAGGTTCAGGCAGCGCAGGAAGGTCGACTTGCCGCCGCCGCTGGGGCCGATGACGGCGACGACCTGGCCCGGCTCGACGGTGAAGTCGATGCCGCGCAGCACCTCGTGGTCGCCATACGCCTTGGTGATGCCGTGGGTTTCCAGGAGTGCCATCAGACATACACCGCCATCTTCTTCTCGATCGCCTGGGTCGCGGATCCGATGAGGTTGGTCAGGACGTAGTAGAGGAGGCCGATGAACAGGTAGACGGTCAGCGCGTCGAACGTGCGGGAGATGATCGTCTGGCCGACGAGGAAGAGTTCACCGATGGTGATGAAGGAGACCAGCGCGGAGTTCTTGGTCAGCGACACGAACTCGTTGCCCAGCGGGGGCAGCATTCGCAGGAACGCCTGGGGGACGACGACATAGCGCATGGCCGCACCGTGGGACATGCCGCAAGAACGGGCGGCCTCGATCTGGCCGCGGTCCACCGCCTGCACGGCGCCGCGGAAGATCTCGGTGACGTAGGAGCCGCTGTAGAGGCCGAGGGCGAACACGCCGGCGACCATGGGTGGCAGTTGCAGTCCGAGCTGGGGCAGGCCGAAGTAGATGAAGAACAGCTGGACGACAAACGGGGTGCCGCGGATCACGGAGACGTAGGCGTTGCCCAGCCAGCGCACCGGAAGGATCTTGCTGAGCTTGGCGAGGCCGCCGAGCATGCCGAGGGTCAGGCTGAGGCAGAGCGACAGCAGAATGACCATGATGCTGACCAGAAGGCCGTGCCAGATCTGATCCCAGGAGTCCACGATCGTCGCGGGGTTGAGGAGCGGGTGGTCCTTCTGGGCCTTGGCGCCACCCTTGGCAGCGAACCACTTGCCGGTCAGCTTCGCGTACGAGCCATCGGTCTTCATGTCCTTGAGCGCGGAGTCGAACGCGGTGGTCACCGCGGAATCCGACTTCGGGAACGCGTATCCGTAGTTCTCGCCGGTCAACCGCTTGCCGACCTGCTTCAGGCCGCCTTGCTGGGCGATGAAGTATCGACCGCCTGGCGCGCCGGTGACGACGGCGTCGGCCTGGCCGAGCTTCACGGAGGAGAACATCTGCTCGTTGGTCTGCACGGTCACGAGCTGGGCGCGGGGCTGGTGCTCCTTGAGCCACTCCACAGACTTGGTGCCGACCTGCACCGCGACCTTCTTACCGGCCAGGTCGTTCAGCGTGTGCACCGAGTTGTTGTGGTCGGAGACAAACATCGCAAGGCCGCCGGGGTAGTAGACATCCGTGAAGTCCACGACCTTGGCCCGCTCGTCACTGATGTAGATCGCCGAGGCGCCGACGTCAATCTGGTGGGCCTGCAGCGCCGGGACGATGTTGCCGAACGGCATCTGCGTGAACGTGACCTTCCTGATGCCCACACGCTTGGCCAGTTCCCGGACCAACTCGACGTCGAAGCCGATCTTGCCGCCCTTGGCGTCGGTGAACTCGAAGGGCGGGAACGTCGCGTCGGTACCCACTCGCAGGGTCGCCTGGCCGGAGCGGAGACGGTCGAGCTTCTGGGTACCCTCCTTCTGAGCCTCCTTGCCCCCCTGATCGGCGGCGGCGGGCAAGGCGCCGACCAGCAGAAGAACGGACGAGAGGAGCCCGGCCAGGACGGCCATGACCCTTCGTCCTATGGGTGCTCTTACCATGTTCAACTCCATTGGACCTGTATGCGGGACGGATCTACGGGTGCTGCGACTCTTCCGGTTTGCCGCGAGCCAGGTGGGCGCACGGGCGTTCGGGACGTGCTGGTCTCTGTTGGGGCCGGTCCGTACGCGGCGCCCGGTGGGCTGCCGCCGGGATGTGGGACTGCTGGGTCAGCCGGCGGCGACGGCGTCCGGACCGGTGGGCGCGGTGGCGCGGCTCCGGGCGCGGTGGGAGCCGACGGTGAGGGTGTGGACGAGCCGGGCGGCGAGCCCGGCGGTGCGGTAGTCAATGTCGTAGGCCGGGTTCAGTTCGACGACGTCCACCAGCGTGAGTTTCGGGCTGGCGGCGACCACCTTGCAGATCTCGACGATGACGGTCGGTGGTACGCCGACCGAGGCGGGCGCACTGACGCCGGGGGCGGACGCGGCGGGTAGCACATCGAGGTCAATGCTCAGGTGCAGGACGTCGACAGAGTCGACGAAGTGCGCCACGAAGGCGAGCACGTCGGAAAGATGGCGCTCCTGGCACTCTTCGTCCGTCCGGTACACCACGTTCAGGGCATTCGCGGCGTCGAAGAGGGCGGCAGTGTTGCTCGGCTCGCTGATGCCCACCACCGCGTACGTGAAGGGCGCGCCGCGGTCGGCCTCAAGGCCGGCAATCTGCCGGAAGGGGGTGCCGGAGGTGGCGCGTGATGCCTCGCGCAGATCGAAGTGCGCGTCGAGGTTGAGGATCCCGAGCCGCCGCCCGTCCAGGGCACCGCTGTTGGCGAGCCCCTGGTAGGAGCCGTACGCGGTCTCGTGACCGCCGCCCAGCACCAGTGGGGTATGTCCGGCGCGGACCAGGGAGGAGACGGCGGCGGCGAGCCGGTCGTGGCCGTCCTCCAGATCGTCTCCCACGACCATGACGTCACCCGCGTCGTGGACGACGATACCGGCGTCCAGGGCCTTGGAGGCCAGGGCCCGGCGGATCTCCCCCGGGCCGTCGGCAGCGCCCTGGCGGCCTCCGTTGCGGCGCACCCCTTCATCGCTGCGGAAGCCGATCACGGCCGCGCCTGGGGTGGTGGCGTCGTCCGCGTTGACCGCGGAATGCCAGCGTCTGTGCGCCGGGCCGATACCGTCGACACGGCCGGCCCAAGCGGGGCGGGCGGTCACGTCGGGGGTTGCGACCGTGGCTGACACGTTGGCGGAAGTCGTCTCCATGGCCCATTCGTTGGCTGAGGGCGCAACCGTGGCGGTGCTGGGGTGCGTGTTCATGGTGTGCAGTCCGAACTCATGACGGTGATGTGATGCAGGGCAGGACGCTGGATCGCGTCAGCCGGTGGCGTGCGGCGCGGGCACGCAGCGGGAACCGGCGCGGGGCGTGGGCAGGTCGGGCGTCATGACTGGAGTTCGTCGAAGCGACTGATGTCCTGAGCCGCGGCGTGGGTAAGGGTGAGCAGCGTCTGATGGTTGCGGCGCACCCGGAATTCGGGCGCCATGGTGCTGACGGTTCCGGTCACCTGGCCGAGCCGGTCGAAGACGGGCACGCTGACGCCCCAGACGCCCTCGTCGACGGCCCCGGTGCTCACGGCGTACCCGCGGTCGCGGACGCGTTTGAGTTCCAGTTGGAGCGCCGCGACGCGTTCGGCGGTGAGCCGGTGGGCCTCGCTGACCGCGGCGACGCGCTCGTCGGGAAGGTGGGCGAGTATCGCCTGCGCGCTGGCTCCGAAGGTCAGCGGCTTGGTCAGGCCCGGGGAGAAGCTGCACTTGATCACCCGCGACCCCTCGGCGGCCTCGACGCACAGCACGTGATGGCCACTGGGGACGAGGAGGGCAGCCAGCTCCTGGGTGTCGGCGGCCAGCCGGGTCAGTCGGCGCTTCACCTCGCCGCCGCTGAGCGTCTCGCGACGGTAGTTCTCGGCCATCTGTACGGCGAGAGAGCCGGCGCAGTACCGGCCGCGGGTGCGGGTGGGACTGACGAGGCCGAGCTGCACGAGATGGTTCAAGTGCCGGTAGACCGCGCTGATGGGAATCGCGGTACACCGAGACAGATCCTGGGCGGTCACCGTCGTCTGCTCGGCAAGCGCGACCAAGATCGCGCCGGTGCGGTGGCCCGGTCCCTGAGCGGTCTTTCTCGATGTCACCTGCCGAACATTAGTGCTGCGTTTCAGCCACGCAAGGGCCTTCCACCCACTGGACGGGAATTTCCCTGTCGATCAGTGGGAAGTACCCGCACCCTCATGAGGCTTGTACCCCATTTCATCTTAATTTGCGTCTAAGTATCAGAGATTAAAACGCGCCAACCTCGGCGACGATATGCATTCAGGACCTGAACAGGCCGAATGCGAACCGGTTTCGGGTCGCCACCCGCCTCTTCCGCGAACTGATTGCTGGAGGCCGCCGCGCTGACCGAACGCGGGCCTTCACCGCGCAGGAGAGCCGCCTGCTCCCGGCGCCGTCACGGGCCCGGGGTGACCGGCGCGCAGCGGCGTCGTTGAGCACGACATCGCGTGCATGAACATCCGACCCCCGCGGATACGCGAGCGAGGCGGGAGCCCCAGGTGCGGGGGCGGGCGCGGGGGGTTGCGATGCTGCGGGGCTGTGCGCGGGGGTGGGAGGTGTCGCGGCGCCCGGCGTACCCCCGGGCGGCCTCGGCGAGCGCCCACTCGTCGCGGGCGGACAGGGTGAGCAG
>NZ_JBHYGX010000012.1:0-21155 GCF_042739975.1 Streptomyces sp. NPDC059080 | reverse complement strand
GGAGCCGGCCGGCCAGGGCCTTCTTATCCAACCAAAGGCCGCCATACACATCCCCCCCCCCGGTATACCGGCCCCCCGCCCGGACCAACTGGTCCGGGCTCGCTCGCGGGCTGTTCGGGGCAAAGCTTGCCGGGAGGGGCACTAGAGATCGAACTCCAGGTGTTCGACGTCCGTGAAGCGGACCTCCTCCAGGCTCCCGGCACGGCGGCCGCCGTCCTGCGAAGTACACCTCCTTGAGCGCTTCGGCAGCGATCTCCCTCAGGCGGTCGTCGCTGGCGTCCTGTTCCTGGGCCTCGAAGAGGCGGGCGGCGTGATGCGGCGGCATCGCGACCGGGTACTGCCCGGTGAACGCCGCGTGCTTGACGATCTTGCGGTGCAGGTTGATCCGGGTGCGGGAGATGACCGCCGCGCAGATGTCCGGCCGCCAGGTCAAACGGGGCAGCGCCCGCCACGGCTCGCCGGGCCGCCAGCCCTCACCCCTGGGCCGCTCACGCAGCTTCCCCAGGGCCATCGCTCAGCCCCCGAAACTCCCAGCGCCTGCCACATCCACGCCGTCAGCCAGCCCTCTGACCAGCAACGCAGAAAGCCTGACGCCCCATCAGAACGAGCGTCATTTCAGCGTCAGGATATCGCCCGTAACGCCCACACCGCACCTCATGCCCACCCGCAAAACCGCAGGTCAGGCACCCTTCCCCGCCTTCTCCAGGATCGCCACGCACTCCACGTGATGCGTCATCGGGAAGTGATCGCGCCCAGCCGCCCCAGGAGAAACCCCAGGTCACACAGGGTTTTCCAGCTCAACTTCCCTGGCCCCAAGAGACCGGAGCGTCAGACGAGCGTCACGACCGCTGAACGCGCCGCGTGTGGGGCGTCAAACGATCTCGGCGAGGCCCTCAAGAAGGACATCAGCGACCAGTTCTTCCACCACAGCGGTGCCATACTCGGCCATCACGCCAGCCAACTCCGCATCCCACGGCGCTTCGGTGAGACGGCCGGGCGGACGGCCTCCAGAAGTGCGGGCGACGGCGGCGCGGTAGTCCGCTGCCGACATGCGCCAGGGCCGGGCGGGTGCCTTGTCCAGGACGCACGCGGCGATGGCCCGCACGGCCCGGGACGAGGCGGACACTTTCTCCGCCCTGGCTCGCTTCCTCGAACGGGCGCAGGCCCGGGCCGCCGGCAATCGGGGCCTGCGGGGACTGATGCACCGGCACACCGTCGAGGGCACCGACCTCGCCCCAGCGCGACAGGAGATCGCACAGCGCTGCACGCACCTGATGCGACAGGCTCGCGCCCAGGGCACGTTGCGCGACGACGTCACCGAAAGCGACCTCGCACCGATCGCCACCACGCTCGAGGCCGTCCTGGCGCTGCCCGGCGAACAGCCCTCGGACAGGTGGCGCCGGTATCTGGCCCTCATCCTCGACGGGCTCCGCGTCAGCCCGGATCAGGCACCGCAGCCGGGCCAGGAGAACGCACCCTGACCCCTCGAACAGCGCTGACGACTGCCTGGAGCGGTCCGATCAGCGGCCCGCAGATGAGGCTTGACACTGAACGAGTGCTCCATCACACGGTTGTTGCTCAGAACGATCCCCAAGTGACCATATTCGCAGTCCTGTTGGGCGCACAGCTCATAAGATCACGTCACATGACCGAACAGCGCGAGCAGGGGGACGGACGAATGCGGGCCTGGGTGGTACGCGCGGGGGAGTACGGTCAGCGGGAGACAGTCGCCCTGGAGAACGGCATGCTCCTGGCAGGGTGGCTTGGTCTGGGAGACCTCGCCGAGGCACGGACACGGGACGACATCAGGGCTCTGGTTGCCGCTGCTTATCCCGACGAGGGCGCCTACACGATCGGCAACTGGACCGGCCAGCTCTTCCGCTTTGTCCACGAGATCCAGCCCGGCGACCTCATCGTCCTGCCGCTCAAATCCCTGCAGGTGGCGGTCGGCAGGGTGACGGGGAGCTACGAGCACCGGGCGGATTCCCCCGACGGCATGCGGCACGTCCGGCGTGCGGAGTGGCTCGTCACGGACATCGACAGGCAGACGATCCAGTCCGACCTGCTGGACAGTATGGGCTCTCTCCTCACCGTCTTCGAACTCAGCCGGTTCGGCGCCGCGGAGCGCGTGGCGGCACTGGCCGAGGGGAAGCCCGACCCCGGACGGCCGGACGCCGACGAGTTCGCCGCCACCCTCACCGGGCCGACGAAGTTGTTCGAGGAAGTGCACCGGCGTGACGAGGATGATCCGCTCACCTTGTCCGTCCGGGATTTCCTCGCCGTCTGGGGCGTACAGCGCCGCCATCCGGCGGCGACGGAGTACATCAAGGACGAGCTGGAGGAGCGGGGCCTGATCACGGTGCCGCCCTTCACCGAGGGCACGCTGGACAGCCGGATCACCGTGCTGGCGGGAGGCGCCGAGCCGGACGAGTCGGGCACGAGCGCCGTCTCCCGGCTCTCCCTCGGCACCCTGACGAGCGTCGCCGGTCCGGCCGTCACACACATCATCAAACGTGCTGCCGAGCTCCTCAGACCGGCCGAGGAACCCGAGCAGCCGAACGTCGCGTACCGGGTGAGCAACCTCGACTCCGCGAACCGCATGCCCGAGTCGGTCCGTATCGGAGACGGTGTCGAGACCGCCATGACGCTCATGCTGCTGCACGGATACAGCCAGCTGCCGGTCCTCGACCCGGACGGCCGGCTGCGCGGCATCGTGAGCTGGGAGTCGATCGGACGGGCCCGGCTGGCCGACCCGGCCGCCGGACTGCAGGCTGCAACAGTCCGGGGGCAGGAAGCGGACGGCTCGGACGATCTGCTCGACTGGATCGGAGTCATCGAGCAGTCCGGACACGTCGTCGTCCGGGATCACGACCACAAGGTCTGCGGGCTGATCACCGCCGCCGACCTGACGGTCCAGTTCGGCACTCGCGTACGCCCCTTCGTCCTGGTGGAGGAGATCGAGCAGCGGCTGCGCCGCGTCGTCGACCGGCGGATCCCGCTCGACCGCATCAGGAAAGTCGTCCGCGAGCGACCGGAGCGGGTGCACTCCGCCGCCGACCTCACCTTCGGGGCGTACGGACACCTGTTGCGGGCCCGCGAGAACTGGGCCGCCCTGGAATGGCGTGTCGACCAGCAGCACTTTCTGACGGCGCTCGAGGAGTGCCGTGTCCTGCGCAACGATCTGATGCACTTCAGCCCTGATCCCGTCACCGACGATCAGCTGCTCCCCGTACAGGGGCTGCTCGAGCTGCTGCGGTCCATGGACCCGCAGAGCTGATCACCTTTCGCGCGGACCGGGCATGCGGGAGGCCGTGCCCGGCTCCCCGAGCACATTTGCACGAGCACACGTCCTATTGCTGTGCTGACAGACCGACGAGGCAGAGAGGCAGTGGGGGCGTGAACAGGTCGGAGGCGGAGCAGCAGCGGCAGGCGCGGATCCTGCGTTTCTGGCGGGCGGTGGAGTACTTCACCCCGCCGAAGGTGGACCCCGTGAACCCCCGGAAGCGCATGTTCGCGGTGGGGCCGTCCCGCCCCCTGCCCTGGGAACCCGGCTCCGAGGTCAGCCGGACACCGTCCGGCCGGAATCGCGTCTGGCAGCACACCGTGTACGCGGGGATCTTCCCGATCGGCAAGGTGCGGGACGTCCTGCTGGAAGCGTTCCGGGCTCCGGACGCGGAGCAGGACTTCGATGGCCGGATCAGCGGCGACAGCGCCGTGCTGTGCTTCACCGTGGACGAGGATGGCCATCTGATCAAGGGCAGTGTGACGCTGTCCTCCTGCGCTTGGGCAGTGGGGCGGACCCTGACTCCCGGGCCGCACGACGACCGGTGGCTGTCCGGCTTCGACGAGCAGAGCACGGGACTGCTGGAGCGCCTGCTGGAGCTCGGGGACGGGAAGATCGGCGTCGAGCGTCGGCCGTCGCCCGGCCAGGAGCCGCCTGCCTCGGAACTCGGACCGGTCGCGGGGCTCATGTCGCGGCTCGCCGTCAGCGCGGCGAAGGGCGGGCTGGGGGCTGCGGCAGCCGCAGCCGGTACCGCGCTCGGACCTGTTGCGGGAGCCATCACCGGCAAGGTGATCGAGGAGGTCGGCGGTGCGCTGATCGACTCTGCGGCCGCGAGGCTCACCGACCGGAACACGGGCCGTACGACGCCACCCGCCGAGGAGCCGGAGAGCAGCGACGAGGAAGGCACGGAAGAGGGCGAAGCAGGCGAATCGGCTGGGCAGAGCGCGCCGGACACGGAACCGGGTTCCGCGCCGGAGGAGCCCCCGGCCCAGGTCGGCACGAAGGTTCTCGATGTGTACGACCTGGCCGCTGTCACTCGCTGGGTGGCCGAACAGCTCAGCATCGCCGATGCGCTGACGCCGAACGCGATCCGGGTCAAGAGTGTCCAGGTCTCGGCCAGGAACGCCGACGAAGCGGTCGGCGATGTCTTCCTCAACAGCTTCTACGCGGACGATCTCGACCGGGTCGCCGACGCCTTGGAGGCGGGGCAGGCCGGCACCGCACTGCTGGACTACCTCCGCGCCGAGACAGACCTGGACACCTCGCCGCGCCACGATGTACGCCTCATGCCGGAGACCGTCCTGAACCATGTTCAGCCCTCCAGCATGCCCCTGGGCCGGTGGCCTGCGGATGACGACAAGCCCCTCGTGCTCAGCCAGCAGTTCGCGGTCAACCGCGTCATCGAGACTCTCGGCGCCGACGACGGACGCGGGATCTACGCCGTCAACGGCCCGCCGGGAACGGGCAAGACCACCATGCTGCGCGACCTGATCGCGGCTCTCGTCGTGCGGCGGGCCGAACGGCTGGCGGACCTCTCCCGCCCGGAGCTCGCCTTCAGCCGTAAGCCGTTGTCCTGGCGCACCGAGGAAACGGCCGGGAAATACCCGCGGACCATCCATCCGCTGATCCCCGAACTCACCGGCTTCGAGATGGTCATCGCTTCCTCCAACAACGGAGCCGTGGAGAACGTCACCCTGGAGATCCCCGGCGCACGGGCGGTGGGCGACGCGTGGCGGGAGAGCGCGGACTACCTCTCCGGCCCGGCAGGCGTGCTCCTCGACGACGACGCCTGGGGCGCTATTGCCGCTTGTCTCGGACGTCGGAGCAACCGCTCCCAGTTCGTCGAGCGCTTCTGGTGGGGCGAACCGGCAAAGAAGTCCGCACATCCCCGGGCGAAGACTCCGGACGCGGAGCCTGCGCTGGGACTGCAGAAGATGCTGCAGCTGCAGGGCGAGCACGTAACAGCCTCCGGGCGGAAGCGTACAGACACCGAGGGTTCCAGTGCTGCCGAAGAGGAAGAACCCCCGCTCGGCCGGGAGACCTGGGGAGAGGCGGTCCAGCGCTTCAAGAAGGCCCGCAGTCGGGTCCGGGAGATGGCGGCGGAGCGGCAGCAGATCCGCGATCTCGCCGCACGCGCGGCGGGGCCGGACGCTCTCCTGGACCAGCTGCTGGCCCAGGAGTCCGATACCCATGACACGCTGCTGCTCCTCCGGGAGGAGCAGTGCCGGGCGGAGGCCGCTCTCGCCCGCAGCCGGGACGAGTACGCCCGCCGTGAGGCCGAACTGTCCACTGCCCGGCACCAGTTGGACCGGGCGGAGGCCGGGGTCCGGCAGGGTGAGGAAAGTGTCAGTGAGACCGAGGCGGTGCTCCACACCCATGAGGCGGCCAGGCCCGGTCGTCTCAAGCGGATGTTCGCACGGGAGGCCGCACGCCGCTGGGAGAGCGCGAACGCTCCGTTCCGGGCAGCAGTCGAAGCTGCGGACGCCCGGCTCGCCGGCCTGGAGTCGGTACGGGTCGCGCGGCTCGCCGAGCTCCGCACGTCCCAGGCCCGGCTGGACGAGGCGCTGCTCGCCGTCGAGCGTGGACGGACGAGACTCACGGTGTGCGCGCAGGCAGGCGAACAGCAGACGGCGAAAGCCGTCGAGGCCGGGCAGCAGGTGCAGCACAGACGACGCGAGAGGGAAGCGGAACAACAGTGGCTGTCCGCCACGCGGGCGCGGTGGGGCGCCTCGTTCCCGGGCGAGGAGTGGCAAGCGGATGCCGACGACCGGGCGGCGATGGAGATCCGGGAGCTGTCCGCCCCCTGGATGGACGCCGAATTCGCCGGGGCCCGAGCCGACCTCTTCCTCGCCGCCCTGGATCTCCACCGCGCCATGCTGGCCAACGCCCCCGAGTTGATGCGCAAGAACCTGCAGGCCGTCATGGACGTGGTCAAGGGCCAGGCGCCTGCGGCCCTTCCCACCACCACGGTGCTCGCGGCCTGGCAGATGCTGTTCCTGGTCGTCCCCGTGGTGTCGACGACGTTCGCCTCGATGGGGAGGATGTTCGACCAGCTGGGCAACGAGGCCCTCGGCTGGCTGTTCGTCGACGAAGCAGGTCAGGCCGCGCCGCATGAGGTGACCGGTGCCCTGTGGAGATCGCGTCGCGCTGTGGTCGTCGGTGACCCCCTCCAGCTCGAGCCGGTGGTCCCTCTTCCGTGGACCGGCCAGCGGCGACTCGCGGCGCACTTCTCGGTGGACCGCCGCTGGGCCCCTGGCGCGGCCTCGGTCCAGACTCTGGCCGACCGGCTCAACGCCTACGGCACCTGGTTGCGGAACGACCGCGGCGAGCATGTCTGGCTCGGCTCCCCGCTGCGCGTGCACCGCCGTTGCGACCGCCTGATGTTCGACGTCAGCAACAAGATCGCCTACGACGGGATGATGGTCTACGGAGTCTCACGGAACCAGGACGACTTCCCGCTGGCCCAGCGGAGCGTCTGGATGGACGTCTCCTCGCTTCCGGGCGAGGACAAGTGGAACCCCGGCGAAGGCAAGGCTCTCGAGCAGTCTCTCGAGCTGATCAGCGACCGCATCGCGGAGGCGATCAGCAGGGAGCGCCTGAACATCGAGGGAACGCCCGGCGCGCAGGGAACGGTGGACGGCACGATGCGGGATGACTTCGCCCAGGAGCTGAAGCGTCGGCTGAGCGAATCGGTCTTCGTCATCAGCCCGTTCCGGGACGTCGTCCACGGGATCGGCAGGGTCGCAGGAAAGCGGCTCGATTCGAAACGCTACGGAACGGTACACACCACACAGGGCAAGGAAGCGGACATCGTGCTCCTGGTCCTCGGCACCGGATCCGGACAGGCGGGCTCGCGTATCTGGGCGGCCAAGAGCCCCAACCTCCTCAACGTGGCGGTCACCCGCGCACGCCGCCGGCTCATCGTCATCGGCGACTACGACGCCTGGTCATTGCACCGCTACTTCGGAGACCTGGCCGCGCATGACCAGATCCATCGATGGTGCAAGGACTGACACGGCTACCCGCCGCCGGCCCCGCCGGCAGCACACCGACGGCCATCTTCGTCCGATGCGGCGGCGGGGCGGTGATCACCCGACCCCGTAGAGAGCCGCCAGATCGACCAGGAGCAGATCCTCACGTCGGGCCGCACACTCGATCAGGTCCGGGTAGAAGCCATGCAGAGAGAAAAGGGCCAGTGTGGTGCCGTCGGTGTCGTACCCCTGGTCGGCGAGCAGGTCGCGGATTCGCTCCAGGCGTTGCAGATCGCCGGTGCCGCGGCGGGCTGCGGTGGCCTTGGCCTCGCCGATGAGGGCAATTCGGGCGCGAGGAGCCTGCGGACGCTCCCCCAGCGCCAAGGCGAGGACATCGACCTCGTGCTTGGTGCGTGCCGCCGGGTCGGCGACCTCGGTGGTGCCGACCGGGCCCGGCAGGCCGCCCGGGAGGGCGGTGTGGGCGTAGCGGCGGGTGAAAGTGCGGGCCAGGTCCTCGAAGTGGGGGCCAAGGATCTTGGAGTTGAAGGTCGGCGTGGCGGCCTGCCATGCCTGTTCCGCGAAGCCCTGCTCGACGATGGCGGCTTGAGGCAGAGTAACGAGCTGATTGAAGCGGATAACGGGGTCGGCCAACGTGATGACCGGGTGGCGGGGGCGCAGGATGTCCTGCTCACGATGGACGTAACCGGTGGACTCCAGCACGTCCAACGGATGCGTGACGGCATTGCGCTGCCGCTCCAGCGCCGCACCGACCTTCGTGGGCGTGGAGGCTCCACGGGCGATCGCGGTGAGGATGTCGTAGTACAGAGTGTGCTGAGTGATGCGCGGATCCTCGCGCAGCAGATACTCCGTCTCCATGCGTGAGTAGACCGCCCTGCCCGGGTCCAGGAGCGTGCGGGCCAGCCAGGGGACGAAGCCGTCATTCGGATGTGGTCGGGCCGCCACCGGCCGATACCCCGGGGCGCCGCCAAGGACGGCGTGAACCTGCAAAGCCGTCAGCGGGTCCTCGATCTTCCAGAAGTCACGCGCAGCCCGGTAGTCGAAAGCCCCCAGCCGCAGGTCGATCACCGCACGACCGCGCAACGGCTTGGTCCCGGAGAGCAGTTCATGCATGACGCTCATCGCGGACCCGCAGAGGATCACCCGAGGCCCGGGTCCTGAACCAGTGCCGGTGCCACGCTGGCGCTCGTCGTAAAGCTGCTGAAGCAGCCCCGGAATCTCGGGCGAGTGCTGGAGGAGATACGGCAGTTCATCGACGACCAGCAGCGGGGTCCGCGAACGAGCCGTGACATCAAGGGCGTTGGACAGCACCTCACGCCAGTCGGCCAACCGCAACGTTCCGGGGCTCAAACCCGCATGGGCCGCGATAGCGTCGCTGAACCGTTGAATCGCCGGTAGCCGCCCCTCCTCCCGCACCGCGGTGACATACAGACCACCGACCCGCTCCGACAGCGCCTGAAGCAGATACGACTTCCCGTGCCGCCTGCGCCCGGACACGATCCCCAGGCGCATCGCAGGATCCGGGTCGATGACGAACTCGGTGAGCAGATCCCACTCACGATCGCGGTCGACCACGTCCTCGGGCTTGGCAAGCGTACTCTCGGCCACCGGCAGCCTCCCACCTCAACCACGCAATTCCGTCTAAGTCTACTTCGACAGAATCCGTCCAGGCTGGCTCTCTTAGCGATGGAGATCTACGTTTGGTAAAACACCCTGGGTAACTGCAACCGCCGGGGTTTCGTTCAGCGGTTACGAGGCCACCTTCGCGGCCCCACGGCACTTACCACCGGTCGGCCACACCGGCAGATCACGAGCGTCAAGAATCGCGAGAACTGAGCTTCCTCATACCGCCCCACCCGTCACTCCAGCACAACACCGCAGGTGAAGCGACATCAGCGGCCTCGACCTGTTGGATCCCCCGAAACAGGTCGAGACCTATCTGCGCCACTACAAAACCGCAGGTCAGGCCCCCTTGCCCGCCTTCTCCAGGATCGCCACGCACTCGACGTGGTGGGTCATCGGGAAGGTGTCGGCCTGCGCAAGCCACAGAAAAGGCCAGGTCAGAGGCGCATTCTCGGCTTGATATGCAGCTTGAAGGGGCCCAGAGCGTCAAACGAGCGTCACGGCGGACAGTGCCGGGGTGGTGTCAGGCCACCCGGCCTCGCAGGCGAGCGAGGCCGGATACCTCGGGATGATCTGGTTGCCGCAGTCTGTTCAGCCACGAGCAGCACGGAGGAGGTCGCGCCGTCCACCAGGGTTCCTGGCCTCGTCTGGACACGCCCTGCTCTCGTCGGCGCAACAGGTCCTCCGCCCACTACTGAACCGCGACCGGCGCGCCCGCGATCGCCACGGCCATGCCGGTCACGATTCACGTGCGGCTCTGTCACCCGTTGAGCGCCACACACTCCCGGAGCACCAGTTCCAGGCGCAGCTGGGTGCCCTCGCGGTCAAAGATCTGGAGTGCGTCGAGGCAGTTGACGATCCACCGTGCCTCGTCCTCGTCATCGATCTTGAGCGCGACGGCGGTCACCGCGCCTTCCAGGTCGAAGAGGCCGTCCCTGAACTCGTCATCGAGGGCCCGGTATCCGGCGGCCAGCAGCGGATCCGCGTACACGCCGGTCGCCTCGGCGAATGCGCGGGCCTTGGCCCGGTCCGCGCGGAGGTCGGCCAGGCGACGCAACACCTCGTCGGGGTCGCGCAATTCCTCGTGCAGGCGGTGGGCTCGGTCCACCAGGAGCGGCCAGCCGCCGGTCAGTTCGTGGAGACGGTCCAGGCGGTCCTCCGTGTGGAACATGTTGATGCGCTGGGCCCAGCCGCGCAGGCTGCGGTGGTCATGCCTGCGCAGCACCACCGGTGCGGCCGAGGTGGATTCGGTTCCTGTCAGCAGGGAGCGCCACAGGGCGAGCTGAGCGGGGTCGATGACGAGGACGACGGCGCGGGTGACCCCCGGAGTAGCGGGCAACAGCGTCTCGGCCAGGCCAACGGCTTCGCGGCAGGTATCGGGCCGGACCGGCTCCCGGTAGTTGACGAAGTCGCTGATGACGACCCGTCGTTCTCGGGGGCGCCCGCCGGTGAGTTCCTGTTTGTAGACGCTGGGCTTGCCCACGGCTGGCAGCGTCCAGCCGTCGATCGGTCCGGCGATCGTACGCAAGGTCCGGGCGACGTCTGTGACTCCGGTGGCGGTGCTGCCGAGGACGACTCGGGTCCGGTTGGACCGCTCGCCCAGGAGGTCGTCGAGCTGGGTGTTGGTCAGCGAAGCCGGCCGCCCGTCGGGGAGCTCGGGGCGGCCCTCCTGCACGATGCTCTCCTGCAGTTCACAGTCCTGTTCGGCCCTGAGCAGACGTGCCTCCACCTCGTGGGAGGTACCGATCATGCGCAGGGCGTTGGGACCACGCAGGTGCCAGCCCAGTCCGTCGTGGTTGGGCGCGAGGATACCGAGACCCACCATCTCGGAGAGGTAGGCACGGAAACCCTCGGTGTCGAGCTGTTCGAACCCCTTGCGCCAGTACGTCTCGCACTCCTCGCGCAACTCGGTGTCGCTCAGCCGCACCTCCAGGCCGTGATGGCGGGCGTGGTATGCCAGCACATTGGCGATCACGTCGTAGCGGTGGTCGAGGCTCAGCGTGTCCTTGAAGGCTGCCGAGATGCCGTCCCGGAGCGCGGCGTCCGACTCCACGACCTCGATGTCGGTCACCTCCACCTCGTAAGGGGGTTCCCCGGCGCCGCGCCGCGTCCGCTTGCGGTGCATCAGCTCGACCAGCCGATGCCCGAACATCTGCAGCAGGAACGGCTGGTACGAACAGTATCCGAGCACACGGTTGACGAGATCCAGGTCCTTGAACTCGAACCCGAGCGCCCGCATCGGCTCGACCAGCAGTTCCGCAGCCGACTGGGGAGCCAGCGGGCCGATCACCTTCGGAGTCTGAGCGAGGTGGCCGAATGGCCCGTTGCTCGCGAGCTTTGAGAAGCGCTGCACAGAGTGAAGTCCTGCGAAGACGACCTTCGCCGCGTCCTTGGTGTCTGACCCGAGACCCTTGAGCTTCTTGGTCTGGTCGAACCGCGGGGCGTCGGCCTCGAAGAACTGGTCGCACTCGTCGAGCAGGATCAGCAGTCGGCGACGGGAGTCCCCGTCCAGCCAGGTCCGGATGCCGGCGCGTACCCGCTCGGAAGTCTCCTGTCGTTTTCCGCGCCCCTGCGGCCGGTCATCGAGTACCTGCGCCACGGTCAGCTCCCTCAGCAGGACGCTCCACAGCGCCTCCGGCCCGCGCGAGCTGCCCTTGCCGATGTTCTCATGATCGAGGTTGACGTACACCGTCTGGTGATAGTCGAGGCGCTGCTCCGTGAACAGTTCCCCGGCGTCGGCGAGCAGCGCCGACTTGCCCAGGCCCCGGCCGCCGTAGATGACCTGGGTGCCGCGCGGGTCGAGGATGCTCTTGCGTTCGGCGTCGCGGCCGTAGAACATCTCGCCGCCGATCCGGCCGCGCTTCTCCCTGATGTACGGGTTGACGCCGGAGAAGGGCAGCAAGGTCTGCGTGGCGGCGCTGACCTGGCGGTTGCCACGGGCCGCGAGATAGGCGAGGGCCGCATCATCCACCACGAGCAGCGGCTGCAACCGGTCGGAGCCGACGGCGAGTTCGACTCGGGCCTCACGGCTCAGCGTGCCGAAGTAGACGACGAGAAGGCTCGCTCCGCTGGTGTCCCGCTCCGCCCAGCTCATGACGACCTTGGCGGGCGGCCTGCCCCAGACCATCATCACCCGCAGGTTGCGGCCCTGCTCCTTGATCTGCGAACCGAACGCGGGCGCCTTCGCCCTGCCGTTGATCTCCACACCGGTCGCTTCGAAGAGACGGTATTCCCGCCGGTGCTGGGATCGGTCGTCGAGCGGCCTGGCGCTCTTGGCGTCGTAGCCGAGGAGCTTGAGGAGAGGCGGCACCTGTCGCGTCGGAGCCACCTGGAGCCGGTCCTTCCGTTCGGTGGCGGCAAGCACGCGCCACTCGTCGAGCGCGTCGGCCGCCAGCGCCGCCTCCTCGGTGGAGAGGCCGCCGTAGTCCAGGACGGGGACCATCGGATGCTTGCCACCGGACCGGACCAGCTCAACGAGCTCATGGTCAATCCCTCCAGGCAGGCCGTCGGGCACGGCCAGGAAGAACTCGGTCAGATGGGACTCACCGCCCTCGATCTCCGGGACCGGTTCGCCGATCTCCAGGAAGTAGACGAGGTCGGCAGCGGTGGCCAGGTCGTTCGTCTCCAGGCGCCGTAGGACCTGGGCCCGCTCCTCCACGGAGGGGTCCAGGGCGTCGAGCCGAGCCCTGATCCGGTCCGCCGCCTGCTCCCGGAAGGCCGGCAGGCCACTCCGTACCGTGTCGAGCGCCCGCCGCACGTGCAGCAGGTCGTGTCGGTCGGCGCTTTCGAGGCTGTTGTGGGCGTCGGCGAGCAACTCCTGAAGGCCGAGGTCCTGGTCCTCGGTCACGGCGCCATCGGCCTGCGCACGGTGCAGCTCGGCGACGAGTGCGTCGTGTGCCTTCCGCAGCTGCGCACGCCGGGCGTTCTCCCTGTCCTCGATCTCGGCTTCCGCAGGCGGGACGAACTCCCCCGCCCCGGCGGCAGGCAGCAGCCCTCGTCCGGCCAGCTCGACGATGTCACGGACCGCGGTGAACGCGTCGCGGGAGAGGCGCTCGTCCAGAGCCTCCTGCCAGCTCCGGTGGACCGCGGTCAGCAGTTCGTCGGGCGACGGCCGCTCGTCACGGGTGTCACACACCTTCAGCAGCTCCGCGTCCAGCACGAGCGCTGGGTCGACAGGACCGCCGGAACGCGTGGTCCCGGTGTCGCCGGCCAGCAGAGCGAACAGCTCCTCCATCGAGGCGTGGGCCGCCCAGGCCATCGCGCCCGAGAGCGCGTCCGGGCGCCGCGCCAACCGCTCCAGTTCGCCCAGCGCCGCTTCCCTGCCACGCAGCAGGGACTGCCGCAGAGAGGAGATCTCCTTGACCGCCCGGTTGCCGTCGGAACGGTCGCCACGACGGGTGCCGTCGACCGCCAGGCACCACTCCTTGACCAGGCTGACGGCCCGCTCCACGAGATGCACCAGGTCCTGCCGCCCGGAGCCCTGAAGCGGCTTGCCGCTGGACGAGCGGTACTTGCGGTCCATGCGGTCGATCTCGCTGTTGACCTCGGCCAGTTTCGACAGCCGATCGGCCTGCTCCCGCACCTGCTGCAGCGCGTGGCGGTCGTCACCGGCGACGGTCGTGAGCAGCGATCCGAGCATCCCGTCGTCGGGGGCGAGCCAGCGCTTGGCGATCTCCGTCGCCCGTGCGAACCGCAGCCGCTGCGGCGCGAGCAGGACACGGCTCTGCTCGCGCAGCTCCCGCAGCCGGGCCTCCGTCTCGGAGACGTCGGCGACCAGTGGCGAGGCGATCAACAAAGCGCCGCTGAGGGCACGGTCGGCAACGGCGGTCGCTGCCTCCCCCAGCCGGTCCGGGAGCCGGGGCACCAGTGCCTTGAGCTGAGCACCTGCAGCGTGGTCGCCGGTGATCAGCGCGGTACGCAGCAGGGCAGGGAGCAGGAGGAGTTCGCTGCCCTCGCTGTCCTGGCCCGCGTATCCGCCGTACTCCTGGAGCAGGTCCGCCGTCAGCCGGGCACTCTGGCTGTCCCCGGAGGTGAGCAGCGCAGCGGCACCGGCCAGGCGGATCGCCGCCACCTGGGGCTCGGAGTGGCCGGCGGCCCTCGCCACATGGTGGGCGAGTCCGAAGCGCCGCTCCACGACCAGCTGCGCCAGGACCCCCTCGACCGCGGCCTCATCGGTGGCGTCGTCCGCCGCCGGGCCCGCTTCCCGGACGGGCGTGTCCTGCACGGGAGAAAGCGTGGGTGCGGCGGGTGCCTGGACAGGCGCGTCAGCGGCCGTGGGGGGCGCCGAGTCGCTGTCGGCGGCCGGCACGGCGTCTGCGTCGGGGGCGTGGACCGGCTCGGCGGTCGTAGTGGCTTCCGGCTCGGCGGCGGGCTGGGGCGCGATCGCCCCGGTCGGTGCGGCCGACTGCGCGGTTCCGTGTTCTGCGGTCGTCTCGGCGTCGGCGGGCTCGGCGGTGCCGTGCGCCTCGTCGGTCCCGGCCGGGTGCGGGTCACCGTCCACCGGCTGGTCCAGCGTCAGCTCGGGAGCGATGAGCACCGCCATGGCGCACGTGGGCAGGACCCGTACGACCTGCGTCTGCAGTGCCAGGATCTCCGTCGCGGCATCCGCCTGTCGTCCCAACCTGATGAGCCGGGCCAGGGCGGCGAGCGCGGCGCTCTCCTCCCGTTGCGGCTCCTCCCACACCGGCACGTCCAGCAGGCGGCGGGCCGCGCCGCGCACGGCCTCAGCGGCAGCGGAGGCTGCGGCGGAGCTGTCCGGGCGACAGGCGACATCCAGCAGTTCCCGCAGCGGCTCGCGGGCCTGGAGGTCACGCTCCTGCGCTGTCCGGTGTGCGCGTGCGGCGCGCGTCATGTCCTCCAGACGACGAGGCACCCCCTCGATCCCGGCGCCCCGGAACACCGCGTCCACGTCGTTGAAAACAGTGCTCAGCGCAGCGAGCGGAGCCAGGTCCGCGTCCTGCGGAGGGCGGCCGTCCATGATCGCATCGGTGACCTTCTCCGCGGCTTGGCGGGCCCCCGCCAGGGCAGACTCCAGCTGCCGACATGCCTCCTCGGGAGCTGTCCCCGCCTTGGTCCCGGTGTTGTCGGACGCGGTAGCGGTCTCCTCATGCGAAATGCCGGGGTCCGCTACTGCGGTCTCCGGTGCGGGGACGCCGGTGCCCGGCCGGTCGGCGATGGCAGCGCCCCCTGGTTCACCGTCCTCCGCGAGCGCCAGCCCATCGTCTTCCGCCGCTCCAAGGGCGAAATCGGGGTACGCCTCCACGAGGGGCCGCGCCGTGGCAGCGACAGCGGTGAGCCGGGCCGCCTCCTCGTCGTCGGCCGTCGCGCCGAACCAGTCCTGGTCCGCCGCCCAGGCAAGGATGTGGGCGTCAATCACGGAGGCGTTGCACCACGCGAACACGGTGGCCCGGACCAGCGTGGCACCCCACCGGGCAACAGGGTCGGGAACCGGCTCCCCGTCGTGCGCCAGGACGAAGTCGCCCACCTGCTTCATCACAGTGACCGTGAGTCCCTTGGCACCGCATGTGCAGGTGTGCTGCCGCGACTCGCGTCGCAGCCTGGTGAGGACGTCCCGGCACAGGGCACTGCTCACCCGTCGAGGAGCCGACATGCGGATGCCCAGACTGGTGAGCAACTCCTGACGCTGCTTGGGCCGCAGGGAGTTGAAGGCGAGTTCCACCATGTCCGCCGTCAGATCGTTCAGGGCGGCGGCGGCCGGGGATCCCAAGGCGTTGAGCGCGGCGGCCAGATCTTCCAGGTCCTCGGCCGAGACGCTCGGCGGGGACCACGGCGGCCCTGTGGCGACGCGGTAGCGGTCCTGCATGTATACGTACTCCGTTTCTGCGGGTGGCGGATGGAGAAGCCTGCGGGTCATGGGAAGAAGAGAGGGGACCGGAGCCATGGACAGGCGAACGTCGTGAAAGGTCAGCGGACACGCGTGTGCTCAGTCACGAACGTGTAGCCGTACGGCAGTTCCCAGCCGTCCGCCTTGCCGAGCCTGCGGCAGTACTCCCGGAAGGCCGCACGCTGAACGTCGCTGGGCAGACATCCCGGCCGCAGGCGGCGCAGATGACCTGCAACGAACTGAGCGCCGCGCAGCCCCTCACCGCCCGGTTCGCCGCCCCACGGACGTATCACCCTCGGCCTGGCGGGGCGGTAGCCGATGAGGGGAATGGTCCGCTGTCCGTCATGCGGCGGGAAGTGCGGCTGCCCCCAGACATCCCGGCTGCCGAGGGCTGGCTCCAAAAGGCGTTCCGCGAGCAGTTCCACGACGGCCGAGTCCAGGGCGGCGGCCTGCGACCGGGCGGGTCGGCGCCCATAGACCGCGCTCGGCAGGACCGACCGGTCCATCAGGGCATGACCGTCCAGGGTGAGCAGACCGCAACGGCGCACGGTGCGCATAATCAGTTGCCGAGGGCCCAGCCCGACCGCGCTGTCACCGTGGCGGCTGCTGCCCGGCACGTCCTCCCTGGTGAGCACGCGAGGGTCGTAACAGTGCCCCGTCTCACGGTCACCAGCTTGCACGCGTTCCTTCAGCTGCGTCGTAGCGAGGCGGATCACTGTGCCACCCCGGAGCCGGCGCAGCTCCAGCATCAAACCGGGGAAGAAGTCGCCGGGCCAGACGACTCCCGTCAACCGACCTGATTCGTCTCCGAGTTCGGCCGTGACGTTCTGCACCGCCTCCTTCTCGCCCAGCGTCTCACCAGCATGGTCGAGTTCGAGGCGAAGCGTGGGGTGCGCGTCGTGGGACCGGCAAAGCTCCTCCGCGACGAACGGGTGCAGGGGAAACCAGCCGCCGATGAGATGGGCCAGCCGCAGGGGAGCCCGCCAGACGATCTCCTGCGCGTCGCTTCGCAGGAGTTCGCCGGTGCCGAGGGCGTCGTCGTCGGCGAGGGGTGCATCTACCGGTTCCAGCTCCACTTCCGTTTCTGGCTCCGGCAGTGCGTGCAGTGTGGAGTTCCAGCCGCGCCCGGCCGGGACCAGGGGGTCTCCGGGTTTCTCTGCGTCACCAGGATGGTGGGACCGCCACACCCCTCCCCCCTCGAAGGCGTCGTCAAGCGTGATCCGCGAGCCGTTGCCAACAGGCCATGGTCGCTGTCCCCTTGGACCACGTCGGCGAGCGCCACGTTCGCCCGGCACACCTCAGCGGCATACCCCGCTCCCCTGAGCCGCTCCGCCGCTCCGGGAAAACCGCGGAGCCGTGGTCCCACCGCTGTGTACACAGTGCTCGGAGTGATGAGGCCGTGTCGCCGCCTCGCCGGGGTGGCTGCGCGCTCGACCGCGGCCACGAGAGACCGGAGGTCGTCGCCGCCCAGCGGTCCGGTGTCTCGCCAGCAGTCCGCGAGGGAGGTACGGGTCATGGCGTAGTGGCCCCAGGTGCGCAAAACGGCACTGGAGTTGAGGACACCTCGCACCGCGTCGAGGAGACCGAGCAGTCCCGCCCGCAGATCGTCGTGCGTGCCGCCCACCAGGGAAGCAAGGGAAACAGGAACGAGGGGGCTGAGAAGCTGCTCCCGGGCCGCCGTCAGGAGATGGTCCGCGTAGGCCGTCAGATCGTCGCGCCGGGCTGCTTGCGAGGACGGATAGCAGACGTCGACGACGACATGCCCGTCCATATTGATCCATCGCCCGCGCGTGCGTAAGCGATGAAGCTGGGCCGGTGACAGGCTCAGCGCCGGACCGAAGGCGTGGAGGTCCGGGACCAGCAGCTCCCTGCGCCGTGGTTCGGCGTCTGCACCCGGCCTGCCCGAGCCCTCGGCGCCCGCGGGCGCCCCCGACACCCAAGCCGGCACGTCACCGAGCGCGCCCACCTCCGGGTGCGCGCCCTCCCGGTAGACGATTTCGGCGTAGAGCGGGTCCGACCCGGTGGCGACACACACCATGGCACCGACCGGGAGCACGGGAGCGCACTCACCGAAGCTGATGACGGGAAAGTTGTCCAGGCACAGCGGGGTTCCGCCGTAGCCGTCGCCGCCGAGGTCATACCCGAAGTAGACGGCATTGAAGGCGACCGTGGTGTGCACCGGCGCCGGACGGGCCGCGACAACCGCTTCGAGATAGCTCCGCAGTCGACTGCGTTCCTGGCCGGGGACGGCGTCGTAGCCCTCCGTCATGGCAGAGGTCAGGAGAGCCTGGTCACCGTACGGATCCGGCACCCCCGTCCGCTCGCGTTCTCCGACCCCTTTTGCTGACACATACGGGTCCCCACCCATGGCACCTCCGCCGCACTACAGGTCGCCCCGGCCCACCTGCGGTCATTCCCGCAGGATATTCCCATCCTTGGGTTTCCTGCGGCGCTTTCATCACTTTGCGATGGCCCACGACGATCGAATCCGCCCACCGCGTTCACGAATACCGTAGAGCCGCAGCGTCAACGCCACGAACACGGCCAGGCCGGAGAGGTACACCAGCGCCGCCACCTGCCGCAGCAGCGAAGCTCCTACCACCAGGGGCGAGCCAGTCGCGCCACGCAACAGGCCGATCCCGTAGCGGCCTGACGAGCAGACCCCGTGTACGGCAACGGCCGCCCGCTGGCAGCCGTAGTCACCCTTGACCAGGTCCACGACGCGCAAGTCTCTCCCTCTTGCTCCAGCGAAATCCGCGTCCCGCGACTCGGACGCAGCAGGCACAGCCCGGTGCATGGGCTGCTCGTACCGCCGCACTCCACCACCCCCGTCGACACCGGACCGCCGGTCACGTTCCTGATGTGGGCGCCCATTGCCGCGCTCCGTGCAACTCGACACACGGACCGCACGCCAGCCTCATGTATAAGCTGACGCCCGATCAGAGCGAACGTCACATGAGCCTCAGGGCCGCCTTACGCGGACCCCGCGAAGACCGGTGGCGACACTCGCCCGCCTTTCCGTCACGGATCGGATCCGCAGGTCAGGGGCATTGGTCCGGCACACGGCGTGCTCCACTTCGTGCACATCAGAAAAAGCTGAGCAGCCGCCGCCGGCGTTGTTCACGAGGATGTCCAGGCCGCGTGTCGAACGGCCACGGGTAGGCGCAGCCATCGACCCTCGCGATCGCGCGAAGTACCTCCCGCGTCGCCGGAGGGTCACCCGGCTCGTACGGAATTACACCGCCTGGCATGTGGCTGACGAGAACTCCGCGCAGGTTCGACCGTCGCGATCACGTGGCACGTCGCCGACAGATAATGCGCGTGGAGCGCCAATGAGCAGATCTCCCCCAGATCCCGGACTCCCTCCCCCACACCGGGCACGGGACTCAATGCGCCGGCCCCAAAAGGGAGTCACCGCGATAATGAGATGCGAGCCATAGGATTTCAAGGCAATCGAGGGTTTTCGCACACAGTGTTTGCCAACCGGCGAGAGGCCGTGACACAACTGACGCAAAACGATGCCCGCTCCGACGGAGTCGGAATTTCGCCCTCCGACTCGCGCTCCTGGTGACGGCGGTTCGACCGGGCGAGTACGCCGGAATGTGCGTGCGGCAGCGGGGCGCGGAACAGCGGAAGTTCGTGCTCAGTTGTTCCGAACTCCATGGGTGGATAATGATCTTCATGCTGTGTGCGCGTTGCTCGCCCGCGTACCGGTCGGCGCGGGCGGGTACTTGGTGGTGCCGTCCACTGCGGGACTTCCTCCGCGGTGATGCCCGATGCCGTGCGGGCGATGCCCCTGTGCGACCTCGGCAACGGTGAGCACCGGTGGCGGCGACCCCGCGGGCCGACTCGCCTTGCCCATGCGTCGCCCGCACCCCGCCACGTGCCGCCCGCCTCACAGTGCCCCGCAGCGCCCCGAGCGGAACACCGCGGGCCCTACCGGGCGGGCTGGGAACGGGACCTCGGACGCGTTCGGTCAGCGGGTGTCGTGCTCGCCGGACGAGCCGCGCCGGTGGCATCCGACCAGGTGAGTGTCGACCATCCCGATGGCCTCCATAAGTGCGTAGCTCGTGGTGGAGCCGACGAACCGGAAGCCGTACGAGCGCAGTTCGGCGGCGAGGGCCTTCGACCCGGGGGGCTGGGTGGGCGCCTCGGACACCGTGCGGGGCACCGGGGTGCTGCCGGGCTTGTGGGACCAGATCAGCCGGTCGAGCCCACCGTGCTCGCGCAGCCCCAGGACAGCCCGGGCGTTGGTGCGTGCCGCCTCGATCTTCATGCGGTTGCGGACGATCCCGGCGTCGCCCATGAGCCGTTGGACGTCCTCGTCGGTGAACGCCGCGACGGCCTCCGGGGCGAAGTCGGCGAACGCCGCGCGGAAGGCCGGCCGCTTGGCGAGAATCGTCAGCCAGCTCAGCCCAGGCTGGAATGCCTCGAGCATGATCCGCTCGAACAGCGCCTGTTCACCACGGACCGGAAGCCCCCATTCGGTGTCGTGACACTCCCTGTTGAGGGGGTGCGTCACGGCCCACGGGCACCGTCCGAGCCCGTCCTCCCCCACGACGGCTTCCCGCTCCGCCGGATCCGTGGACGTCTCGCTGCCGGTTGTGCTGGTGGTCACGCGCTCACTCTCTTCCCTGGGGCACCCCGACCGGGCGCCCTCACGACGCGCCGTCCCCGGCCTTCCATCGCGCGTACTGCCGGGGCAGGCACACCGCGCACGGCCGGTACCCCGCAGCGACGGCGGTGACTTCGTCGGCGAAGAAGACCCGATGGCGTGCGTAGTGCCCACGGGCGATGGCGCAACGCGGAGGGGCAGTCGAGCCGCCCGTACAGCTTTCCCGGCCGGTGGTCGCCCAGGCTGCCGGGTGTGGCGCTCACGTAGGGGCTGCCGTCACGCCCGATGAGCGTATAGGCCGCGTCCCCCGTGAATCTGTCCATGACGAAGCCGAGTGTGCACCCCCGCGAGCCGATGGTCCGGCGGTATTCGGACATTGCGCTGAGGGGTGTCGTCACGTCCCCGCCGTCCACCCGGCGGGGTCTGCCGGGAGGGATGCCGCGGTCTACCGGCCGTGGGTGGCGTCCGCCGGGTACCGGCGCAGCTCGACGGTGTTGCCGTCGGCTATGGGCAAGATCGCTCTCAGACGCTCCCTGGAAGCTCTTGTGGCCGAGGAGGTGTTGGACCTCGTAGAGCGAGACGCCCTTCTGCACGAGCCATGAAGCACAGGTGTGACGCAAGTGCGGGAAGAGCTGCTGCTCGCCGTCATCGTCGAAGCAGTAGGCGCCGGCGACGGCCGGACACCAGGTCCGCCGACGCCGGTTTCCTTAGACCGTGTCCTATGTGGTGAGGCGGGCGTTGGTCTGTGTATGGGGCGGGGTACGTGGAGTTGGATTGTTCCGGACGGATTGTGGGAGATCG
>NZ_JBHYGX010000011.1:155415-191173 GCF_042739975.1 Streptomyces sp. NPDC059080 | reverse complement strand
GGGCGGTCCCGCGCGGCCCGGTGCCTGGCCCGGTGGCGGCGGCGCGGGTCAGGGCGAGGCCGGGCGGCGGCCCGGGGGCTGGCCGTCGGCCGCGGCTCCGGGGCAGGGGACGCGTCCGTCCGCCCCGGTGCCCGCAGCGGCCCCGCAGCAGCCCGCCGCGGCGCAGGCGCCCGCACCGCAGGCCCCGGCCGGGGGCGGGCAGGGTACGGGGGCGGCGCAGGTGCGGCAGATGTGGCCGCAGATCCTGGACGCGGTCAAGGGCCGCCGACGTTTCACATGGATCCTGCTGAGCCAGAACGCCCAGGTCTCCGGCTTCGACGGCACCACGCTCCAGATCGGCTTCCCCAACGCCGGGGCGCGCGACAGCTTCGCCAACGGCGGCAGCGAGGACGTCCTCAAGGACGTGCTCGCCGAGACATTCCAGGTGCAGTGGCGGGTGGAGGCCATCGTCGACCCGTCGGGCGGCGCCAATCCGCCGGCCGGTGGCGCCCGTGGCGGCAGCGGCGGAGGCGGCTTCGGTGGCCAAGGCGGCGGTTACGGCGCAGGTCAGGGCGGTGGCTACGGCGGCCCGGCGCAGTCCGCTCCGGCGTCGCCCGCGCCGTCGCAGGGCGGCCCGGCCGCCGGCGGCGGCGCCTCCGGCGGCAGCCAGGGCGCCCGGATGGCGCGGGAGGCCGTGTCATCGCCGTCGTCCGGCGGGCCGGGTGGCCGCACCCCGGAGCCCGAGGTGTCCCCCGAGCCGCCGATGTCCGTCGAGTACGACATACCGGAGGCGGACGACCCGGACCTCGTCGACTCCGCCCTGAGCGGCCACGACCTCATTGTCCGGGAGCTGGGCGCGACGGTCGTGGAGGAGTTCCACAACGAGTGAGGCGGCGGGGCGCCCCGCCCGAGGCTTCGGGGCGCCGCCGGGCCGTCCCGCCCCCGCCCCGCCCGTACCGCCACAGGTGGTCCGACGGCCCCGCTCCGTTCACCCCGAAGGGGCAGGATGGGAGAGCGGAGCAAGGCCGGGCGTAGGTGTGGCGGCTCGTCCGTACGGCGTAAGGCGCGGGTCCCGGGAAGCACGTAGGCTCGGGCTACCGCACCAATCGTTGTCGTACGGCAGGAGTCACGTCGTGATCCCCGGTGGTCAGCCCAATATGCAGCAGCTGCTTCAGCAGGCCCAGAAGATGCAGCAGGACCTTGCGGCCGCCCAGCAGGAGCTGGCGGAGACGCCCGTCGACGGGTCGGCGGGCGGCGGCCTCGTCAAGGCGACGGTGACCGGCTCCGGTGAGCTGAAGAGCCTGGTCATCGACCCGAAGGCGGTCGATGTCGACTCCGCGGAGGAGACCGCCGAGACCCTCGCCGACCTGGTGCTCGCGGCCGTCCGGGACGCGAACGCCAGCGCCCAGCAGCTCCAGCAGCAGAAGCTCGGCCCGCTGGCGCAGGGCCTGGGCGGCGGCGGAATCCCCGGCCTGCCCTTCTGAGGCCCGGGGCCTGATCGCGGTCTCCCTTTTCCGGCGGTGGCCAACTAGCGTACTGAGCAGGGCAGAAGAGAAAGAAGACGTTCCGTGTACGAAGGCGTGGTTCAGGATCTGATCGACGAGCTGGGCAGGCTGCCCGGCGTCGGTCCCAAGAGCGCGCAGCGGATCGCCTTCCATGTTCTGCAGGCCGAGCCGACCGATGTCCGTCGGCTCGCGAACGCGCTGATGGAGGTCAAGGCGAAGGTCCGGTTCTGCAGCGTGTGCGGCAACGTCGCACAGGAGGAGCAGTGCCGGGTCTGCCTGGACCCGCGCCGCGACCTGGCGGTCATCTGCGTCGTGGAGGAGCCCAAGGACGTCGTGGCGATCGAGCGGACGCGGGAGTTCCGCGGCCGGTACCACGTGCTCGGCGGGGCGATCAGCCCGATCGAGGGCGTCGGCCCGGACGATCTGCGGATCCGGGAGTTGCTGGCCAGGCTCGCCGACGGCACCGTCACCGAGCTGATCCTGGCCACCGACCCGAATCTGGAGGGCGAGGCCACCGCCACGTACCTGGCGCGCATGATCAAGCCCATGGGGCTGAAGGTGACGCGACTGGCCAGCGGACTGCCGGTCGGGGGCGACCTGGAGTATGCCGACGAGGTCACGCTCGGGCGGGCCTTCGAAGGGAGGAGACTTCTCGATGTCTGATGCCACGCTGCACAACGCGACGCAGAATCCCGACGACTTCGCCGTATCGATCTCCGACTCGATCGAGAGCTTCATCGTCGCGGTGACCGAGGTCGCCAAGGGCGACGAACCGGACAGCGCGGTGCCGTTCCTGCTGCTGGAGATCTCCCAGCTGCTACTGACCGGCGGACGCCTCGGCGCCCACGAGGACATCGTCCCGGACGAGCGATACGAACCGGACAGCGGCCCGGAGCCGGACGCCGACGAGCTGCGCGAGCGGTTCGCCCGCCTCCTCGATCCGGTCGATGTGTACTCCGAGGTCTTCGACCCGTACGTGCCGCGCAGCGAGCCGGTGGCCTGCCGGATCTCCGACGACCTCGCCAACATCGTCACCGATCTGCGGCACGGGCTGGCGCACTACCGGGCAGGCCGGGTCAGCGAGGCGCTGTGGTGGTGGCAGTTCTCCTACCTCACCAACTGGGGCCCGACCGCGTCAGCGGCGCTGCGCGCACTCCAGTCGCTGGTCGCGCACGTCCGCCTCGACCAGCCGCTGGACGCGCTCAACGGGCTGGACACCGACAGCGGGGCGGGCAGCGACGAGGAGCGGCTCGCCGAGGAGGCGGGCAAGGTCATGGTGGCGGAGATCGCCGGGCCGCTGGGGCTGCACAGGGAGTGATCCGGGGCGCCCCGCCGTCGGACAGGGCACGCGCCGCCACGGTGGCGCGTGGCCGGTGGGCGGGGCGGTGCCGGAGGGGTTTCCGAGGCGCTGCCGGGATGGCGGAAACCGTATGCAGCACGGCCGTGGCGGTGTGTGACCTGGCTTACGTTCCCGTGTGCTCCGTGCCGGAGCGGGCATGCGCTGGCCGAGCGGGCGCAACGGGGCGCCACGCGGAGCCGCCGCGGGACACGGTGATCATCTGCGTACGAAAGATGATCGATGGTTGAGCGTTGTGTCTCACCATGCGGTATCGGCGAGGCGGTTTCCGCCTGCTCGTTAAACTGAGTCGACCGCAGTACCCCCATTTCCGGGGGTCCGGGAGGAAACTCCCGAAGAGACAGTTGCGAGGAGCGCACGTGGGCCTTGTCGTGCAGAAGTACGGCGGCTCATCCGTTGCGGATGCCGAGGGCATCAAGCGCGTTGCCAAGCGAGTCGTCGAGGCCAAGAAGAACGGCAACCAGGTTGTCGTGGTGGTTTCGGCGATGGGCGACACGACGGACGAGCTGATCGATCTCGCTCAGGAAGTGTCCCCGATTCCATCGGGGCGCGAGTTCGACATGCTGCTGACCGCCGGAGAGCGAATCTCCATGGCGCTGCTGGCGATGGCGATCAAAAACCTCGGTCATGAAGCGCAGTCCTTCACCGGCAGCCAGGCCGGTGTGATCACCGACTCCGTGCACAACAAGGCACGGATCATCGATGTGACGCCCGGCCGCATCAAGACCTCCGTCGACGAGGGCAACATCGCCATCGTCGCCGGATTCCAGGGTGTCTCCCAGGACAAGAAGGACATCACGACGCTGGGTCGTGGTGGCTCGGACACCACGGCGGTCGCGCTGGCCGCCGCGCTGAACGCCGACGTCTGCGAGATCTACACCGACGTCGACGGCGTCTTCACCGCCGACCCCCGGGTCGTCAAGAAGGCCCGGAAGATCGACTGGATCTCCTTCGAGGACATGCTGGAGCTGGCCAGCTCCGGATCCAAGGTGCTGCTGCACCGCTGCGTCGAATACGCACGCCGTTACGACATTCCGATCCACGTCCGCTCCTCGTTCTCGGGGCTCAAGGGCACGTGGGTCAGCAACGAACCACAAGGGGACCAGCCGATGGAGCAGGCAATCATCTCGGGCGTCGCACATGACACCTCCGAGGCGAAGGTCACGGTCGTCGGCGTGCCGGACAAGCCGGGTGAGGCCGCGCGCATCTTCCGCGCCATCGCGGACTCCGAGGTCAACATCGACATGGTCGTCCAGAACGTCTCGGCCGCCTCGACCGGACTGACGGACATCTCCTTCACGCTGCCGAAGTCCGAGGGCCGCAAGGCCGTCGCCGCCCTGGAGAAGACCCGCGCGGCGGTCGGCTTCGACTCGCTCCGTTACGACGACCAGATCGCCAAGATCTCCCTGGTCGGCGCGGGGATGAAGACCAACCCGGGCGTCACCGCGACGTTCTTCGAGGCGCTGTCGAACGCCGGGGTGAACATCGAGCTGATCTCGACCTCCGAGATCCGCATCTCGGTCGTCACCCGCGCCGACGACGTCAACGAGGCGGTGCGCGCCGTGCACACCGCCTTCGGTCTCGACACGGACAGCGACGAGGCCGTGGTCTACGGCGGCACCGGGCGCTGACCCACCGGAACGGACCGGGCGGTCCGCTCCCCGCGCATGAGGCGGGGGCGGGCCGCCCGCTTTGTTGACCGGGCGCTTTGCTGACCGGGCCGGGACGCGGCCCGGGGCGGGGCGGCGTGGCGTGGCCCGGGGCGGGCGACGCGGCCCCGGGCGGGCGGCTTTCGGACGTCGGTGGCCGGGCGGAGAGGTGTTCCGGGAATCGGGTGTCGCGGCCTTGACCCCCTGCGACATACTTGCGAAACGTGTGAAGGTTCTGTGATCGGGCCGCTGGTTCCGCCGTCCCGTGCCTGGTCGGCGGCGTCTCGGTGCACCCGGTCGCGAGGCGCGGAACCGTCAGGGAACCGGCGATCGGGAGTGGTGCGTCTTGGGTGCTGCCCCGCGGGGCGTCGTGGGCGGTCGGGGTCCTGGGGCGGACGGCGCCAGGGGCGGTCGCGACGGGCCGGCGGGTGAGGCCGGAGCGAACGCATCGGGGCAACTGGGTGGGGCACCGAGGAAGAGCTGGGGCGCAATGAGGGCATACTACGCAGCACCGGAGACGGTGGCGTGCGCGTACAACCCTGACGGGGAGATGCGTGTCCAACAGGCGTGGCAGAGGTTCTCGCATTCACGATCGCCCCGGTGGGCGCAGCGGGCGCGGCAGTGCGTCCGTCCCACGCCCGTGGCGCCGGGGGCATGCCGGTGATCGCGCCCTGGCCCACCACGCGGCCCGGCAAACTCCCGCCCCAGCGTGGGGACGCCGACCAGCTCGGCGACTCCGATGGCGCGGCGGCCACCGGCACCACCGTCGACCACCTCACCGAGACCTACCGCGCCCACTACCGCTCCCTGCTCGGCCTCGCCGCGCTGCTCCTCGACGACACCGCGTCCTGCGAGGACGTCGTCCAGGAGGCGTTCATCCGCGTCCACTCCGCCCGCAACCGCGTCCGCGAACCGGAGAAGACCCTCGCCTACCTGCGGCAGACCGTCGTCAATCTTTCCCGCTCCGCGCTGCGCCGCCGCATCATCGGCCTCAAGCTGCTCTCCAAGCCGATGCCGGACATGGCCAGCGCCGAGGAAGGCGCGTATGACCTGCTGGAACGCGATGAACTGATCCGGGCGATGCGCGGACTCCAGCGCCGCCAGCGCGAGGTGCTGGTGCTGCGCTACTTCGCCGACATGACCGAGGCGCAGGTCGCCGAGACGCTGGGCATATCGCTCGGCTCGGTCAAGGCGTACGGCTCACGCGGTATCGCGGCGCTCCGCGTCGCGATGGAGGCACCGGCATGAACGGCAACACCGTCGACCCGGCCCGTGCACACTCCGGGGCGGGCGATCCCGGCGGCCCGGACGGTGCCGGAGATTTCGTGAATTCCGGAAGTGCGGGCGGGAGCCACGGGGCGCCCGGCTGGGCCCAGGGCGCTGCCCGGGGTGCCGGGCCCGGGGACGACGCCCCAGGGGCCGGTGGCGCGGGCCGTAACGGCGGAGGCGCGGGTTCCTGGGGAGCCGACGGCCCCGGCTCCCCGAGGCGGGGCGAGGAGCCCGGCGACGACGGTTTCGGCGGCGAGGACGCACTGCGGCGGCTACTGCAGTCCTCCGTCGGCGACCTGGAACCGGCACCGGACGCCCTGGACCAGATCCGGCACGCCGTCCCCGCCCGACGGCGGCGCCGCCGCCACGCCGTCGTCGGCGCGGCCGCCGCGCTGCTGCTCGGCGGCACCTCCATCCCGGCGATGGTGCAGGTCGCCCACCTCGACGACGCCCCCGGCGACCGGCCCGCGAACGCCGTCGGAAACCGGCAGACCGGCGCCGCCGACGGCGCCCCGGACGGCGCCCCCGTCCACCGCGGACGCCAGCCCTCCGACGGCGACGCGGAGGGCGGCCCCGGCCACCCCCACGACGGCCACGGCGAACCCGCCGAGACCCGCCACCCCGGCCACGGCACCGGCGCGACCAGCCCGGACCCGTACGAAACGATGGACGTCACCTCCCCGGCCTGCGGACGCGACCAGCTCGGCAAGGGCACCGGCAGCGTCACCCCCGCCGACTCCCAGGGCCGCGTCTACGGCGTCTTCCGTGTCGTCAACACCTCCGCCACGGCCTGCTCCGTCGACGGCGGTGGCACCGTGGACGTCGAGGCGCAGGGCTCCGCCGACACCGCCCGCATCCATGTCGTCGACCACACCAGCGGCGACGAGGCCACCGGCCTGCCCGACCCTGCCACCGCCCCTGACCAGCTCGTTCTCAAGCCGGGACAGGCGTACGAGATCAAGTTCGCGTGGATCCCGGCGTCCGGCGGCTGCGGCGGGTCCGGGCCGTCGCCGTCGGCCTCGCCGTCCAGCCCGTCGGCCGCCCCGCCCCCCGCCGACAACGGCGAGGACACGGGCGGCGGCCAGGGCGGCGACACCACCGGCGGGAGCGGCGGCGGTTCGGGAGGCGGCGGCGCGGCGCTCGGAGACATCGTCCTCAGGCACACCCCGGAAGCCGGCGAACCGACCGCCGCCGACGCCACCCTCACCGACGCCTGCGCCGGAACCGTGTACCGGACCGGGGTGCTGAACGGGAAGTAGGGACCGCGGGCCCCGGTCCCGTACGGAGGCGGCGCCCCGTGAGGGGGCGGTGCGGGGGCACCGGGCGGGCCCCGTACCGTTGAGGGCGTGTATCGGTTCCTGCTGACCCCGCGGTGGTGGGGGATCAACGTCTTCGCCGTACTGGCGATCCCCTTCTGCGTCTTCATGGGCAGCTGGCAGCTCAGCCGCTTCGAGGACCGCGTCCACTCGCACCGGCAGCAGGCGGACCGGGCCGTGGCGGCCGAGACGGCCGCCGCCCGTCCCCTCGACAGCCTCCTCCCCGTCGACCAGGTCACCTCCGGCCGCCAGGCCCGCGCCCGCGGCACGTACGACACCCGGCACCAACTGCTCGTCCCGGACCGCACCCTCGACCGCAAGGCGAGCAGCCGCCCCGGCTTCTACGTCCTGACGCTGCTGCGCACCGATGGCGGCAAGGCGCTCCCGGTCGTCCGCGGCTGGCTCCCCGGCGACGCGAACAACCCCGCCGACACCGCCAAGGTGCCCGCACCGCCGTCCGGCGAGGTGACCGTCACCGGCGCCCTCCAGGGGTCCGAGAACGTCGGCACCAGCGGCGTGCAGTCCGGCGGCGGCCTCCCCAAGGGCCAACTCGGCATGATCAGCGCCGCCTCGCTGGTCAACATCGTGCCGTACCCGGTCTACGACGCCTGGATCACGCTCGGCGACACCTCCGCGCCCCTGAAGGCCGTACCGCCGGCCGCGGCGGAGGGCAGCGGACTGGACCTCAAGGCGTTCCAGAACCTCGGCTACACCGGCGAATGGTTCGTCTTCGCAGGCTTCGTCGTCTTCATGTGGTTCCGGCTCTTCCGGCGAGAGGCGGAGGCGGCCCGGGATGTGGCGTTGGGGATTGGGGCTGGGGCTGGGGTGGGGGAGGGGGAACGGGAGAGCGTTTCGGCCGGCTAGGGGGCCTCCCCCCCCGCCCCCGCCCCCGCCCCCTCCCCACCCCTCCGCCCTCCCACCCCGCCTCGCGCACAGGCATGTACGACCGCGTCACTGCCCCGCACCGTCTGGCGCTACGACTCGACGACTCGACGACGCGAAACCGCACGACGACATGGCGCCACCCGCCCCCGGCCTCCGAGCCCCGCCCCCCGAGGGGCAGCCCCGCAGTGGGCGCCCGGCCCGGCGCCCACTGCGACGTGCCTGACCTCAGCTCTCCCCCTCACCCTCCTTCAGGTACCGCAGCGCGAAGTCCAGTTCCAGGCGGACCTGCTTGATGCGTTCCTCTACGACGAGGGAGCCGTGGCCCGCGTCGTAGCGGTAGACCTCGTGCGGGTGGGCGCGCTGTTCCAGGCGTGCGACGTAGTTCTCCACCTGGCGGATCGGGCAGCGGGGGTCGTTGACCCCCGCGGAGATGTAGACGGGGGCCCGTACCGCGTCCACGTAGGTGAGCGGGGAGGACGCCTCGAAGCGTTCCGGGACCTCTTCGGGAGTGCCGCCGAGGAGGGTGCGGTCCATCGCCTTGAGGGCTTCCATCTCGTCGTGGTACGCCGTGACGTAGTCGGCGACCGGGACGGCGGCGAGGCCGAGAGCCCAGGCGTCGGGCTGGGTGCCCAGGCCGAGCAGGGTGAGGTAGCCGCCCCACGAGCCGCCGGACAGGACCAGCCGCTCCGGGTCGGCCAGGCCCGAGGAGACGGCCCATTCGCGGACCGCGGCGATGTCCTCCAGCTCGATCAGCCCGACGCGGTGCTTGAGCGCGTCCGTCCAGGCGCGGCCGTAGCCCGTCGAACCGCGGTAGTTGACGCGGACGACCGCGAAGCCGTGGTCCACCCAGGCGGCGGGCGCGGAGGCGAACGCGTCGCTGTCGTGCCAGGTGGGGCCGCCGTGGATGTCGAAGACGGTGGGGAACGGGCCATCGCCCGCGGGCCGCTGGACCAGGGCGTGGATCCGGCCGCCCGGCCCCTCCACCCAGGTGTCCGTCACCGCGACCGAAGCCGGGGCCTTCATCCCGGGCGGGTCGAGGACGACCGCGGCGCTCGTCGACCGGACCTCCGGCGGCTGGGCGGCCGACGACCACAGGAACTCCACGGCACCGTCGGGCCGGGCCGTCGCCCCGGACACCGTGCCCACCGGTGTCGACACCCGCGTCAGCGCGGGCGTGGCACCTTCGGTAGTGGCCGCTGCGCCGAGGCCGTAGCGCCACAGTTCGCTGCGGGCCTGGTATTCGTGCTCGATCAGCAGGGCCGAGCCGTCCGGGTACCAGTCGGCGCCCACATCACCGGGGAGGTCGATGTCGAGGGCGGTCTCGACGCCGGTCAGCGGGTCCCAGATCATCGGCTCCCACCGGCCGCGCCGCTGGTGTCCGACGAGCAGCCGGGTGTCGCCGTCGACCGGCGCGAAGCCCATCACGGACAGCCCCAGCTCCTCGGTGCCGCCCTTGGTGTCGTCCAGCTCGGCGACGGTCGAACCGTCCGGGCGGACGACGCGGATCGCCGAGTGCATCGCGTCGCCGTGCTCGGTGTGCTCGATCGCGATCAGCGAACCGTCGTGGGAGTAGTCGCCCACCCCCGCCGACTCCTGGTGGCGGTAGATCTCCACCGGCTCCTCGCCGGGCCGCACGACATGGATCGTCGAACCCTCCTCGTCCGTGGAGCGGCCGACGACGGCGGAGCCGTCCCGGCCGAGGGCGAGCCCGGCGGGGTAGGAGGGGGCGAGGCCGGGCGTGGCCGGTTCATCGGCGCCGCCGCCGAACGGCTGCCGCATCCACACCCCGAATTCGTCGCCGTCGGTGTCCGAGAACCACCAGATCCACTCGCCGTCCGGCGACAGCGTGCCGTCCGTGGTGCCGTTCGGCCGGTCCGTGGCCTGGCGCTGACTGCCGGAGGCCCGGTCCCATGCGTACAGCTCGAAGGTGCCGGTCGCGTTGGAGACGAACAGCGAGCGGTCCGGGGCGTCCTGCGCCCAGTCCGGCAGGGAGACCCGCGGGGCGCGGAACCGCTGCTCCCACTCCGGCATGCCGGAGCCGTCGGCGAGGGCCGCGGGGGAGTGCGGCAGCGGGGAATTGCGCGGGTCGGCCGGGGCGGTGCCGGGGCCGTTGTCAGTGGTCTCGTCAGTCATGGCCCCATTCTGCGCCCGGTCGCAAAAATCGTGTTGGCGGCCGCCCACGCCTGTGGATAACTTCGCGGCATGCGAAGACATACGGGCCCCGACGACTGGCGCGAGGCCAACCGCGCGAGGTGGGACGAGCGGGTCCCCCTCCACATGGCGAGCGATTATTACGACCACGAAGGGTTCCGGCGCAGCCGGGACACGATCCGCGCCTTCGAAGCGGCGGAGGTCGGCGACGTCACCGGCAGCTCCCTGCTGCATCTCCAGTGCCACTTCGGGCAGGACACCCTCTCGTGGCTGCACCGCGGCGCGTCCCAGGTCGTCGGCCTGGACTTCTCCGAACCGGCGGTCGACGCGGCCCGCGAGACCGCCGCCGACCTCGGATACGGCACCGACCGCGCCTCGTTCGTGGCCGCCGATGTGTACGACGCGGCGGAGGCGGTGCCCGATTCCGCCTACGACGTCGTGTACACCGGCATCGGTGCGCTCAACTGGCTGCCGGACGTGGAGCGTTGGGCCGAGACGGCCGCCTCCCTCGTCGCCCCCGGCGGCTTCCTCTACCTCGCGGAGTTCCACCCGTTGTGCGATGCGCTGGACGACTCCACGGGCTCCCGCATCACGCACGACTACTTCAGCCGTGACGCGTGGGTGGACGAGGCCCCCGGTACGTACACGGACTTCGGTGCCCCGACGGTCAACAACCGCACCGTCGAATGGCAGCATCCGATCGGCGACGTGGTCAGCGCGGTCGCCGCGACCGGGCTGCGGATCGAATTCCTCCATGAGCACGACATGACGATGTTCCAGCGCTTCGGCGCGCTGCAACGCGGCGACGACGGCTTCTACCGCCTCCCCGCCGGCCGCCCCCGCATCCCGCTCATGTACTCCCTCAAGGCCACCCGGCCCGCCTGACCAGCAGGGGCGCCCCCGAAGGGACGCCCCACCGGGAGTACCCCTACGCGACCACCCGGGCCAGTGCGAAGCCGTCGTACCCCTTGCTGCCGACCGTCTGGATCGCGGTCGCCGACAGCCTCGGGTGCTCGGCCATCATCTCCAGGCAGCGGCGGGTGCCCTGGATGGCGGGCTCGGCGCTGGCCGCGTCGGCGACCTTTCCGCCGCGTACGACGTTGTCGCAGATGATCAGGGACCCGGGGCGGGTGAGCCGCAGCGCCCACTCCAGATAGTGCGGGTTGTTGGGCTTGTCCGCGTCGATGAAGACCAGGTCGAACGGTTCGGTGCCATCCGCCACCAGCGTGGCCAGCGTGTCGAGCGCCGGGCCGACACGGACCTCCGCCACCCCGGACAGACCCGCCCGGTCGAGGTTGGCGCGCGCCACCTCGGCGTGGGTCGCGTCCGCCTCCACGGAGACCAGCCGCCCGTCGGCGGGGAGCGCGCGCCCCAGCCAGATGGTGCTGTAGCCGCCCAGCGTGCCCAGTTCGAGGATCCGGCGCGCGCCCTGGGTCTGCGCGAGGAGGTGGAGCAGCTTGCCCTCGGTGGGCGAGACGGCGATCTTGGGCAGTCCGGCGGCGTCGCTGGCCCGCAGCGCCGCGACGAGGACGTCGTCGTGCGGGGCGAGCAGGGGTGCGAAGTAGCCTTCGACGGCGTTCCATTGGTGCTCGGACACAGGGCCTCTTCCCTCATCTCATGGGTGTCGCCAAGGAAGGTACCGGCCGCGGATCACGGTGTCAGGCAATGACCTTGCCAACGGGCACCGACGCCTCGCCGGCCCTGGCGGACCCCGTTCCACGCTGCGGCGCCGCGCCCGTCCGCTCGCCCCACGCCAGCCGCAGCACCACGGTGACCAGCGCCGCGAGGGCGAACGCGATACCGGTCCAAGGGAGCGCGCGGGTGCCGAGCGCCGCCAGCGACCAGCCGCCGATCGTCGTGCCCACCGTGATGCCCAGATTGGAGAACGACACGAAGAGGCTGTTGCCGAACTCCGGCGCCTGCCGCGTATCGCGCCCCAGCCAGCTCTGGCACACGATCAGCCCTCCGGAGTGCACCATCGCCCAGACCGGAACCAGCGCCACCACCGCGGGCAGCCGCGCCCCCAGCGCCAGCAGCGCCGCGAAGACGGCCAGGCACAGGACGGGGAAGGCGAGCGCGGTGCGGCCCACTCCGCGCCGCAGCAGTGTGGCGAAGGCGAAGTTGCCGAAGATCATCACCACGCCGAACACCAGCAGCATCGCGCTGATCCAGGAGCTGTTCATCCCGGTGACGCCGCCGAGATACGCCGCGAAGTAGCCGTATACGGAGAACAGCGCCGCGAAGACGAGCACGACGGAGACGAGCGTCAGCCACGTCCGCCCGCGCCGCAGCACCCCCAACTGGGCGCCGTACGAAAGCCGTTCGCCCACCGGCATCGCGGGCAGGAACCGTACGAGGCCCACCAGCCCGAGCAGGTTGACCGCGGCGCCGAACCAGAACGCGGCCGGGAGCGAGAAGTGGCCGGCCAGGTAGGACGTCAGCGGTACGCCGAAGGCGAAGCCGACGGTGACGCCCGCGAAGACCCGCGCCGTCGCCCGTGCCGGTTCCGCCGCCTCCCCGAGCCGTACCGCCGTCGCCAGCGCGACGGAGAAGAAGACCGGGTGCAGCAGCGCGGGGATGACGCGGAAGGCGAGCGTCAGCCCGAAGTCCGTACTGAGCGCGTAGACGGCGTTCGATACGGCGAAGACGCCCATGGTCACGGCCAGCACGGCCCGCCGGTCGACCGCCGACGACGCCAGCGTCATGAAGGGCCCGGACACCGCCACCACCAGCGCGAACGAGCCCACGAGCAGCCCCGCGGCGGAGGCGCTGACCCCCAGCCTGTCCGCGATCTCCGGCAGGACGCCGACGATCCCCATCTCCGTGGTGATGATGCTGAACACCCCCAGCGCGAGCGCCGGAAGCGCCACCGCCTCTCTCCTCATCGTCGGATCCTTTCCTTCAGGGTGGGTTCCTGTACGTAGTGCGGCTCGGCAGTTACCTCTACCTCTAGCGCATCTACGTATCGCGTTTTCTCGATATGTTTGCCTGTGTGGGGCCCGGTCCGTCGGGCATCAGGGTTCAGGGCTCGCGACTCACGATGCACAGCTCAGGGCTCGCGACGCAGGGCTCAGGGCTTACGAACCGGCCCGGGCCGGTGGGTCAGAGCGCGTCGCGGACGTGTGCCGCGAACGCCTCGATCGTGCGCTCGTTGCGCCGGTAGTACGTCCACTTGCCGATCCGCTCGGACTCCAGCAGCCCCGCGTCCCGCAGGGTGTGCAGATAGCTGGAGACCACGGACTGCGAGAGGCCCGACCTGGTGCGGATGTCGCCGACGCACACCCCGATGTGGAACCCGAGGCCCTGCTGCCGGTAGGCGTCCTCGTCGAAGTGGGCGGCCGGGTCCTTCAGCCACTGGAGGAACCGCAGCCGCGCCGGGTTGGCCAGCGCCTTGTAGATCGCCAGGGGGTCCATGGCGCCGCTCCTTCCGCTCCGGTCGGCGCGTCCACCGCGAACGCGTCGTATCTACCTTTCGCCGTATCTACTTTTCGCGATGTGTCGGTGGATGTCAAATGCGGGGCGGGGGCGTACCGGGTGGGGCCGAGTGGTGGTGGCTGTGACGGGCTGCCCCCGCGCTCGCCCCGCCGAGTGATCTGATGAGACGTCAGAACGTCAAAATTCTTCCTGCGGATAGCAGAAGAGTGATTGCGGCGGGTGCTTTTCCGTATGGCTGACGTGCTCCGTATCGGGTAGTCCGAAAACATTCGGGCCGCTTGCTAAACCTAGTGCCGGGCAATGTCACCGCATCGAGGTAACACCGGCGCTCTTATTTGCGTGAGCTGGGTTTCTTACCCCTTTACTGGTCTCCGGGAGTCGGACGGAGTTCTGAAAACCGTCCGCTTACCGCATTTTCTCCGCGCCCCCATCCTCTTTCCACCTTTCCTCGGTTGGCCCGCGTACGCCGATCACCCCTTGCGAAGGAGAGCTCGTCAGATGACCGTTGAGACCGGCCCGGAAGCTCCGCCGGCCACCTCCCCGCAGACCAGCCTGAGCACCGCGGCTGCCCGCAATCTCGCCACCACGACCAAGTCCGCGCCGCAGATGCAGGAGATCACCTCCCGCTGGCTGCTGCGGATGCTGCCCTGGGTCGAGGCGAAGGGCGGCGCCTACCGGGTGAACCGCCGACTGACCTACACCGTCGGCGACGGGTACATCGAGTTCGTCCAGGACGGCGCCGACGTCCGGGTGGTCCCCCGCGAACTGAGCGAACTCGCCCTGCTGCGCGGCTTCGACGACGTCGAGGTGCTCAAGGCCATCGCCGACCGCTGCGTCCAGCGCGATTTCCGCGCCGGAGAGGTGCTGGTCGAGCGCGGCACACCCGCCGAACGCATCCACCTCGTCGCCCACGGCCGGATCAGCCAGACCGCCGAGGGCAAGTACGGCAGCGACACCTCCGTCAACATCGTCGCCGACGGCGGCCACTTCGGTGAGCAGGCCCTCCTGGACGGCGAGGCCACCTGGGACACCACGGCCACCGCGGAGACCGCCGGTACCCTCCTCACCCTCTCCCGCGCCGACTTCGACGCGGTGATGGCCACGGCGCCGGATCTCCAGGACCACGTCGAGAAGGTCCGCTCCCTGCCCCAACAGCGGCAGAACCGTCACGGCGAGGCCGAGATCGCGATGTTGGCGGGCCACTCCGGTGAGCCCGAACTCCCCGGCACGTTCGTCGACTACGAACTCCACCCCCGCGAGTACGAACTCTCCGTCGCGCAGACGGTCCTGCGGGTCCACACCCGGGTCGCCGACCTCTACAACGGCCCGATGAACCAGACCGAGGAACAGCTCCGGCTCACCATCGAGGCGCTGCGTGAGCGCCAGGAGTACGAGCTGATCAACAACCGCGAGTTCGGTCTGCTCCCCAACGCCGCCTTCAAGCAGCGGATCCAGAGCCACTCCGGTCTGCCCACCCCGGACGACCTCGACGACCTGCTCTCCCGCCGCCGCGGCACGAAGTTCCTCTTCGCCCACCCCAAGGCGATCGCCGCGATCGGGCGGGAGTTCAACGCCCGCGGCCTCTACCCGGACCACGTCGACCTCGGCGGTCAGTCCGTCCCGGCCTGGCGCGGCGTCCCGATCCTGCCGTGCAGCAAGATCCCCATCTCCAAGGAGAACACCAGCTCCATCCTCGCCATGCGTACCGGCGAGGACAACCAGGGCGTCATCGGCCTGCACCAGACCGGTCTGCCGGAGGAGTACGAGCCGGGCCTGTCCGTGCGGTTCATGGGCATCAGCGAGCAGGCGATCATCTCGTACCTGGTCTCCACCTACTACTCCGCCGCGATCCTGGTGCCCGACGCGCTCGGCGTGCTGGAGAACGTGCAGATCGCGCACCGGCGCAGCTAGGGCGTGTCTTCCCGGTCTCCGCGGGGCCGCCACGTAGATCGATAAGACACCCCCGGGCCCCGTGAGGACGGGCCCGCGCATCCGCCACAGGACGGGCCCGCGAAGCCGCCCGAGGACGGGCCCGCGACGCCGCCGCGTCCGGTCCGGTCCGGCGGGCGGACGGCGGGACGTCGCGGACGGCGGCCACCTCGGCCACGACGGCCCGGACCTCCCTGCCCCGGGCGAGCACGCCCGGGATCCGGGGCAGCCCACCTCACCTCACCAAGGAGCTACGGATGTCCGATCCCGGGCCTTCCCCTCTGCAGCCGGGCCTCCCCGCCGCTGCGGCCCGCGCCGTGACCCGCCCCGACACGGGCGCCCGGCCCGCGCTGCCCGGCCCGCCCTCGTTCGCACGGACCGTCCCCACGGACGCGCCCACGCCCGGCGGCGCGCAGGTCACCGGCGCCGCGCGGGAGGGCGCCGCCGCGGTGGACCGGCCCACCATCGAACGGACCCTGCGCGGCCCCAGCGGCCTGGGCACCGCGAGCCTGTACCCGCGCCGCCGCGCGGAGGCCCCCGCGCCGGAGGCCCCCGTCACATCGGGGCCGCCCGCCCCGGGGTCGCCGATCCCGGGCCTCTACCACCACCCGGTGCCGGAGCCCGACCCGGCGCGTGTGGAGGAGGTCGGCGCGCGGATCAAGCGGTGGGCGGTCGACGAGGTCCAGGCGTTCCCGCCGGAGTGGGAGAACCAGTTCGACGGGTTCTCCGTCGGCCGCTACATGGTCGCCTGCCACCCGGACGCGCCCACCGTCGACCACCTGATGATCGCCACCCGGCTGATGGTCGCCGAGAACGCCGTCGACGACTGCTACTGCGAGGACCACGGCGGCTCACCCATCGGCCTCGGCAGCCGCCTGCTGCTGGCCCACACCGCCCTCGACCCGCTGCACACCACCGGCGAGTACGAACCGGCGTGGGTCGCCTCGCTCCAGTCGGACGCCCCCCGGCGCGCCTACCGCTCCGCCATGGAGTACTTCGTCCGCCAGTCCACCGCCTCCCAGGCCGACCGGTACCGGCACGACATGGCCCGCCTCCACCTGGGCTACCTCGCCGAGGCCGCGTGGGCCCAGGAGGACCACGTCCCGGAGGTGTGGGAGTACCTGGCGATGCGCCAGTTCAACAACTTCCGCCCCTGCCCCACCATCACCGACACCGTCGGCGGCTACGAACTCCCGGCCGACCTGCACGCCCTGCCCGCCATGCAACGGGTCATCGCGCTCGCCGGGAACGCCACCACGATCGTCAACGACCTCTACTCGTACACCAAGGAACTCAACAGCCCCGGCCGCCACCTCAATCTGCCCGTGGTGATCGCCGAACGCGAGGGCGTCTCCGACCGGGACGCCTACCTGAAGGCGGTCGAGGTCCACAACGACCTCATGCACGCCTTCGAAGCCGAAGCCGCCGCCCTGGCCGCCGCCGGCCCCGTACCGACCGTGGTCCGCTTCCTGCGCGGGGTCGCCGTATGGGTCGACGGCAACCACTACTGGCACCGGACCAACACCTACCGATACAGCCTGCCCGACTTCTGGTAAGAATTGGATTTTTCTGTGACCAGCACCGAGCTCACCACCGGCACCTCTGTGTTCATCCCCGGCGCGTCCTCGCCCTACCAGGGGGACATCGCCCGCTACTGGGACCAGGAGGCCAGGCCCGTGAACCTGCGCCTCGGCGACGTCGACGGGCTCTACCACCACCACTACGGCATCGGCGACGTCGACCACGCCGCCCTCGGTGACACCGCCGACAGCGCGTACGAGAAGAAACTGATCGCCGAACTCCACCGCCTGGAGTCCGCGCAGGCCGATGTCCTCCTGCAGAACCTCGGCGCGATCAAGAGCGGCGACACCCTCGTGGACGCGGGATGCGGCCGCGGCGGCTCCATGGTCATGGCCCACCAGCGGTTCGGCTGCCACGTCGAAGGCGTCACCCTCTCCGCCAAGCAGGCCGACTTCGCCAACCACCGCGCCCGTGAACTCGGTATCGAGGACCATGTCCGCGCCCGCGTCTGCAACATGCTCGCCACCCCCTTCGAGACCGGGCAGGCCGCCGCCTCCTGGAACAACGAGTCGAGCATGTACGTCGACCTGCACGACCTCTTCGCCGAGCACTCCCGCGTCCTCGGCGTCGGCGGCCGTTACGTCACGATCACCGGCTGCTGGAACCCGCGCTACGGCCAGCCCTCGAAGTGGGTCTCCCAGATCAACGCGCACTTCGAGTGCAACATCCACTCCCGCCGCGAATACCTCCGCGCCATGGCCGACAACCGCCTCGTCCCCCAGGCCGTCATCGACCTGACCCCCGCCACCCTCCCCTACTGGAAGCTGCGCGCTACCTCGTCCCTCGTCACCGGCATCGAGGACGCCTTCATCAACTCGTACGAGGACGGCTCGTTCCAGTACGTGCTGATCGCGGCGGACCGGGTGTGAGGCGCCGCTGAGTATCGATATCCGGGCAACGGGCCCGGGTCCGTCGGATGACGGACCCGGGCCCATTGCCGGGTCGGACGGCTACAGCAGGTGGTCGGCCTCGCCCGCCTTGACGTCCCGGACAGCGGCGCAGGCCGCCGCTTCCCTACGCCTGCGCGACCGCTTCCAGCGGGCCGAGTGCGGCGGCCCGTCGGGCGGGGAGGACGGCGGCGATTGCGCCGACGGCGAGGGAGAGCAGGACCACGAGGGCGAGGGTGTCCCAGGGGAGGGAGAAGGAGTACTGCGGGATCGCGCCGTTGGCCAGTCCGCTGACCTTCCACGCCCCGAAGAGTCCGCCGGCCATTCCGAGCAGGGTGCCGAAGGCGGCGACGCAGACGGCCTCCAGACGGATCATGGCGCGGATGCCGGAGCGGTCCATGCCGATGGCGCGCAGGACGCCGATCTCGCGGGTGCGCTCCGAGACCGACATGGCAAGGGTGTTGACCATGCCGAGCGCGGAGATCAGTACGCCGATGCCGAGCAGTCCGAACATCAGGGTCATCAGGTCCCCGGCGACGCCGGCCTGCTCCTGGACGAGCTGGGCGCGGTTTTGGACCTTCAGCAGCGGGCTGTCGCTCACGGCGGCGCGCAGGTGCTTCTCCAGGTCGGGGGAGACCGTGCCGTCGGTGGTGCGGACCAGGATGCGTTGCACGGAGTCGCGCAGGTAGGCGTGGTCCTGCACATCGGCGCGGTAGCCGAGGACGTCCTGGGCGGTGGGGTTTTCCTGGTAGACGCCGACGACGGTGTAGGACTCGTCGCGGTCGCCGGTCCCGGGGCCGATGCTCGCCTTGATCTGCTCGCCGGTGGTGACGTGGTGGTCGCGGGCGAAGCTGTGGGAGACGGCGAGCTTTCCGGGGCCGAGGTCCTTGGCGGAGCCGCTGAGGAAGTGGAGCTTCAGCACGTCGCCCACGGTCTTCGGGTCGACCCCGGAGACCGTCTTGACGAGGGGGCCGGCGGAAATGGTGGAGTCCGCCACGGCGGAGACGGTCCGCACACCGGGCACGTCGGTGACCCGCTGGACGGCGGCGGAGTCGACGGCGGTGGTGGCGTTGCGGGTGCTGATGACGTAGTCGGCGCTCAGTCCGGCGGCGGCCTGGGAGTCCAGGGCCTCGCTCGTGGACTGGTTGATGACGGCGAGACCGGAGACCAGCGCCGTACTGATCATCAGGGCGACGGCGGTGGCGGCGGTACGGCGCGGATCGCGCAGGGTGTTCTCGCGGGCGAGGTCGCCCACGACGCCGAAGCGGGTGATGAGCCGGCCGATCAGGCGGATCACCGGACCGGCGAGCAGCGGGGCCAGCACGATCAGACCGGTCACGAGGATGCCGCACCCGAACATCGCGGTCCGCAGATTGTTGTCGGTGGCACTCGTCGCGTCACTCAGCGAAAGCAGCAGACCTACGCCCAGAACGACCATGGCCAGGCCGACCGCGCCACGGATGCGGGAGAGCGTGGCGGACGGCGGCTGCTCGGCCGTGCGCATCGCCTCGACGGGAGCGATCCGCGCCGCGCGGCGCGACGGCAGCCAGGCGGCGAGCACGGTGACGCCGACCCCCACGACGAGCGAGGCGAGGATCGCGGGCGGGCCGATCACCAGCGGCCCGCTGGGCAGATCGCCGGACGTGTCCAGCACGGCAGGCAGCACCGTGGCCACCCCCAGACCCAGCACGAAGCCGAGCGCGGACGCGGCGAGACCGACCAGTGCCGCCTCGGCGAGGACCGAGCGGACCACCTGGCGGCGGGTGGCGCCGATCGCCCGGAGCAGCGCGATCTCGCGGGAACGGCGTGCCACGAGCATGGTGAAGGTGTTGACGATGAGGAACGTGCCGATGAACAGCGACACCACGGCGAAGAGCAGCGGAAGGCGTTCGTAGCTCTTGGTCTTGGTCCCGATGAACAGGGACTGCTGGTTGGCCTGGGCGGTGGCGGTGGTGGCCTCGGCCCGGTCGGCCGGCAGTACGGCACCGACCCGGTCGGCCAGCTCGAACTGGTCGGTGCCCGGCGTGGCGGTCAGGTCGATCCCGCCGTAGTGCCCCGGGGCGGCGAACAGCTTCTGGGCGGTGGCCTTGTCGAACACCGCCAGGGTGCCGCCGGCGTTCACCCGGCTGTCCGTGGTGGACACCAGGCCCACCAGGCGCATTTTGAGGACCGGCCCGTCCACGGCGAGCGTCACGGTGTCGCCGAGGGAGTAGCCGCCGGCCGCCGCGGTCCCACGGTCCAGCGCGACCTCACGGTCGTCGCGGGGAGCGCGGCCCGACGTGAGCGGGTAGCGGCTGTCCCGGCCGTCGGAACCGGGAACGTAGGCGACGCCGAACCTGCCGCTCATGGCGTCGGCCCGCAACGGCGTGCCGTCCTTGGCGGCCAGGGTGACCGAACCGTCGGCCGTCGGGCGGACGGAGGCGACACCGGGAACGGCGGACAGCTTGCGTACCAGGGCGTGGTCCAGGGCCCCGTACTGCTCGTCGGCCGAGGCGCCCGGAACGGATTTCGGACCCACGCTCACGTCGAGGTCCGCGTAGTTCCTGGACATGGCGGCGCGGTAGGCGGCGGTGGTGGAGTCGGCGAAGACCAGGGATCCGGAGATGAACGCGACGCCGAGGCAGACCGCGAGCACGGTCATGATCAGACGGGTCTTGTGCGCGAGAACGTTGCGCAGGGCAGTTCGCAGCATGGCGGGCTTTCGACGGTGTGGGATTCGACAGTGCGGGAAGGGAACGGCGGGCCGGTGAGGGGGGTCAGCGGGTGTGGCGGCCCTGGGACTCGAACGCGAGCATCCGCTCTAGCACGGCGTCGGCGGTCGGGGCGTGCAACTCGTCCACGATCCGGCCGTCGGCGAGGAAGACCACGCGGTCGGCGTGGGCAGCGGCGACCGGGTCGTGGGTCACCATCACCACGGTCTGGCCCAGTTCCCGCACCGAGTCGCGCAGGAAGCCCAGCACCTCCGCGCCGGAACGGGAGTCGAGGTTGCCGGTCGGCTCGTCGGCGAACACGATCTCCGGACGGGACACCAGGGCGCGGGCGACGGCGACGCGCTGCTGCTGGCCGCCGGAGAGCTGGGCCGGACGGTGCGCAAGACGCCCGGCCAGCCCCACGGTGGCGACGACGGTGTCCAGCCATGCGGCGTCGGGCTGCCGGCCGGCGAGGCGCAGCGGCAGCGTCATGTTCTCCAGCGCGGTCAAGGTGGGCAGCAGGTTGAAGCCCTGGAAGACGAAGCCGACCTTCTCCCGCCGCAGCTGGGTGAGGTGACGGTCCTTCAGGCGGGCCAGTTCGACACCGCCGATCTGCGCCGAACCCGAGGTGACCGGATCCAGGCCCGCCATGCAGTGCATCAGCGTCGACTTGCCGGAACCGGACGGGCCCATGACCGCGGTGAACCGCGCCCGCGCGAACTCCACGGACACCGAGTCCACTGCGGTGACCTGGGTCTCGCCCTTCCCGTACACCTTGGTCAGGCCCGTGGCGCGGGCGGCCGGTTCGGTGGCGAGGGGAGCGGAGGGAACGAACGTCTGAGACATGAGTACTCCGGCGGGGGAACGACGGCCCGCGAGCGCCGCGGGCCGGAGGGGCATTCCCATCCTCGCGGCCCTCACCTGCGCAAACATCGCCCCAGAGGCGGTAGTTGAGGTCTGCCGAAGGGCAGGGACGAGCGGCCCGTCCCTGCCCTTCGGTAGACCTTCACCGATCCCTCTCCGCCTTTGGTCGGACCCTCGGCGTCGCCGGGACCTCCAACGGGCGGCAGGCGGACGGCCGCTGCTCCGGGGAGGCGGACGACGTACCCGGTCCACCGAACGCGTCCCTCGCGCGGGTACGCGGGCATGCGGAAGGGGCCGGGTCAGGGACGCAGGCCCGCGCGGTGCGCCAGGAGGGCCGCCTGCACCCGGCTCGTCGATCCGGTCTTCTCCAGGATCGCCCCCACATGCGTCTTCACCGTGCCGATGCCGATGGCCAGCCGTTCCGCGATGTCCTGGTTCGACAACCCCTCGCCCAGCATCGCCAGCACCTCCCGCTCGCGCCCGGTCAGCCGGGCGATCCGCTCGTCCTTCAGGGCCACGCCGTCGGCGCCCGAGAGGCCGCCGCCCAGCATCCGGGCGATCACGGCCCCGGTGACGCCGGGGGAGAGCACCGCGTCACCGGCCGCCGCCGCCCTGACCGCACTGATCAGCTCCTGCGGCCCCTCGTCCTTCAGCAGGAAACCCGAGGCGCCGTCCCGCAGCGCCCGCAGCACGTTCTCCTCGTCGCCGAAGGTCGTCAGCATCACCACGCGCGGCGCCGGATCGAGCGCAAGCAACGGCCGGATCGCGGCCAGCCCGTCGCACCAGGGCATCCGGATGTCGAGCAGCACCACATCCGGGTGGTGCGCGGCGGCCTCCTCGACCGCCCGGTGCCCGTCCGCGGCTTCGGCGACCACGTCGATGCCGTCGGCGTGCCGCAGGATCAACCGCACCCCGTGCCGGATCATCGCCTCGTCGTCGGCGAGCAGGACACGGATCGGCCCGGCGGGCTCGGTCATGGGATCTCCCAGGGGGCGGTGTCCCGTACGGACGGGACGGTGAAACGGGCGATGGAGGCGAGACGTTGGGAAGCGTTGAAGCAGTACCGGGTGACGCCGAAGGAACCGGGCCGGGTGCCTGACCCTTCCGGCGTGTAGACGCAGCTCACCGTGTCGGCGGGCCGCGGCGGCTCGTGCCCGGTGGCCGCGGCGCGCGCGGCCGGGATGTCCACGACCCCCGTCAACTCCTGGTAGGTCATGCCCAGACGCGGCTCCACGGGCCGGGCCACGTGCCGCGGCTGGCTGTACACCAGGCCGATCGCGAGCGTCATCAGCACCCACAGCGCCGCCGCTCCGAGGGCGAGGGTCAGCGCCCCGGCCGTCCGCGGCTCACGCGACAGCGCCGCCGCATCGCCGGGCGCGGCCGGCGGGGAAGCCTCCGCGCCGCCTTCGGACCGTTTCCACGCGACGGTGTCGTCCGGTTCCGCCGGTACGGCCGCGACCACCCGGAACCCGCCGGAGGGCAGCGGGCCGGCCTCGAAGGTGCCGCCGAGCAGTTCGACCCGCTCGCGCAGGCCCGTCAGGCCGCGCCCCGTCCCGGTCTCGGACGGTGCGCCGGCCGCAGCGGGGGACGCGCCATTGCGGACCGTCACCCGGACGGTCTGCTCGTCCTGCTCGACCCGTACGGTGACATGGGCGGCCGTCGCGTACCGGTGCACGTTCGTCAGGGCCTCCCGCACCACCCGGTGTACCGCGCGCCGCACCCGCGCCGGGCATGCACCGAGGTCGGGGCCGCTCCATTCCAGCCGTACGGCGATTCCGCCGTCGCGGGACTCCGCGACCAGCGCCTCGACGTCGGCCCGGGTGCCGGTGGCGTCGGTGAGCGCGTCCGGGCCGGTGTCCCGGCCGAGCGGGCCGAGGACCCCGAGTGCCTGCCGCAGTTCGCGCATCGCGTCCCGGGTGGTCCGCCGGACCAGGACGGCCTCCTCGCGCAGCTCCGGTGCGGCCTGGTCGAGGGCGAGTTCCAGACCGCCGGCGTGCAGCGAGATGAGACTGAGCCGGTGGCCCACCAGGTCGTGCATCTCCGCGGCGATCCGGGACCGCTCGTGGGTGCGGGCCTCGCTGTCGGCGAACCGGCGGGCCCGCTCGGCCGCGTCGCCGCGTTCGCGCAGTGCCCGCAGCAAACGGGCCTGCTGCCCGTACACCGTCCCGACCAGGCCGGGCACGACCACGGCGGTCACCGCCAGAAGCAACCCGAGCTCCAGGCCGTAAGCGGCCGAGCCGGGGCCGCCCGAGGGGCCGGCCGCGGTCGCTGACGCCATGATCAACAGGCTCGCGCCGCCCAGCAGCCGGACCCGGTGGCGCGGCCGGACCGTGTCGAGCGCCACCGTGTACGCAGTGGCCGCCATCACCGGGCCGGCAACGGGCGCCGCCCCGGCAAGGACGGCGAGGACCAGGAGCACGGCCCCGGGCCGACGCTGCCTCAGCGGGAAGAGCGGCACGGCGACCGCGACCACGCACAGCTGGAAAACGGCGTGCGGCAGATCCCACAACCGCTGGGCGACCGCGAACAGGCACACGGCGGCGAGGGCCGCACCGGCCGTCTCCACGACGTGCCGGCCACCTCCGCCCGGACGCGCCGGGGCGTCCGGCACGGGGCGGGCGGCACGACGGAAACGGCTGATGAGGGGCACGCCATCCAGTATTGGTCGCCGCGGGCGCGCGGGCGTGGACCTCAAGTCGGACCCGGACTCTGCCTTTCGGCAGAGCCCAGCGCGTGAGTGACGTCGCCACCGGCGCGGACTGTGGCGCACTTCACTCGCGTCCGTGCCCGGCGGCTTCCTTGTGCCGGCGCCGCAGTGGGGAGAAACGGAGCTGCCCGGGAGCCGGATTCCGCACTCGGCCCCCATGGCGCTCACAAACACTCAGGGGCCCGACCCGCTCTCGCGGATCAGGCCCCTGATCTGTGTTCCTTCAGTCGGGGTGGCGGGATTTGAACCCACGACCTCTTCGTCCCGAACGAAGCGCGCTGCCAAGCTGCGCTACACCCCGAAGCAACGAGCTCTACTTTAGCGGACTGATCCCCAGAGGTGAAATCCGGTTCCGGGCGACCGGTGCGGGGCGCCCCACCTGGGGTTCGTGCGGCGCCCCGCGAGCGGTCACTCCTTGGCGGTGAGGGTGAGGAGGGTGGCCTCGGGCGGGCAGGCGAAGCGGACCGGGGTGTAGCGGTTGGTGCCGCAGCCGGCGGAGACGTGGAGGAAGGACGTCCGGCCGTCGGCGGTGTGGGTGGACAGGCCCTTCACGCGACGGGTGTCGAGATCGCAGTTGGTGACCAGTGCCCCGTAGAAGGGGATGCAGAGCTGGCCGCCGTGGGTGTGCCCGGCGAGGATCAGCGGGTAGCCGTCGGCGGCGAAGGCGTCCAGGGAGCGCAGATACGGCGCGTGGACGACGGCCAGGGAGAGATCGGCGCCGGACTCGGGGCCGCCGGCCACCTCGGCGTAGCGGTCGCGCTTGATGTGCGGGTCGTCCAGGCCGGTCAGGGCGATCTCGACGCCCTCCAGCTTGAGGCGGCCGCGGGTGTTGGACAGGCCGACCCACCCGACCGCGTCGAACGCGTCGCGCAGCTCCTCCCACGGGTTGTGGACGACGCCGACGGCGGGCGCGTTGCCATTGAGGCCGTGGCGGCCCCGGACCTTCTCGGTCAGATAGCGGGCCGGGTTGCGCAGCTTGGGGCCGTAGTAGTCGTTGGAACCGAAGACGTAGGCGCCGGGGAACTCCATCAGGGGGCCGAGGGCGTCGAGGGTCTCGGGGACGCCCTCGGGGTCGGAGAGGTTGTCCCCGGTGTTGATCACGAAGTCGGGGCGCAGCCCGGCCAGCGACTGCAGCCAGCGCTGTTTCTTGCGCTGGCCGCCGACCATGTGGATGTCGGAGACCTGCAGGACGCGCAACGGCCGCATGCCGCGGGGCAGTACGGGCACGGTGACGCGCCGCAGGCGGAACGAGCGGACCTCGAAGCCGGCGGCGTAGGCCAGGCCGGCCGCGCCGACTGCGGTCAGGGACAGGGGAACTCCGTATCGCGCGCGCATGGTTCCATCGTCGCAGAGTGCCGGTCCGGGAGCAGCGGTGCGGCAGAGGGGGCGGCGGGGTCCGGTGCCGTGCGGCATTCCGGCTGATCATGAGGGTGACAGGGGGCCGCGGGCCGGGGAAAAGGCGCGGCGGTTGTCGGTGGGGGCGGGCATACTCGACGGCATGACCACGCTCAAGTCCACACTGCAGGACGACCTCACCGCCGCGATCAAGGCGCGCGACGAGCTGCGCTCCGCCACCCTCCGGCTCACGCTGACCGCCATCCAGAAGGAGGAGGTCGCGGGCACCGAGGCGCGCGAGCTGTCCGACGGCGAGGTCGAGAAGATCATCGCGCGGGAGGCGAAGAAGCGCCGCGAGGCCGCGGAGGCGTTCGACAAGGGTGGCCGTGCCGAGTCGGCGGACCGGGAGCGGGCCGAGGGCGAGATCCTCGCCGACTACCTCCCCAAGCAGCTGTCCGACGATGAGCTGGAGCGTCTGGTGGCGGCCGCGGTGGCGGAGGCCGTGGGCGGCGGCGCCGAGGGGCCGCGCGCCATGGGCGCCGTCATGAAGATCGTCAACCCGAAGGTGGCGGGCCGGGCCGACGGCGGCCGGGTCGCCGCGGTCGTCAAGAAGCTGCTGGCGGAGTAGCCGAGTAGGAGGCCGGAAGACACCGGTCGCCTGCGCCGAAGGGGCGCCCTCCCTGCTGGGAAGGCGCCCCTTCGGCGTGGTGACGGTGTGGCCTCAGTGCTGGAGGTGGCCCAGTATGTCGGGGAGGTGCCAGCCGCCGCCGGGCTTGTTGCCGTGGCCCTGGCCCGGCTTCCCGGGCTTGCCCTTGCCGCCCTTCCCCTTGCTCTTGCCGTCGTCCGCCGGCTGGCCGGCGTCGGCGTCGTCGATCTGGACCGTCGGCAGGGACGGCGCCGGACGCCCGGTGAGGGCGCCGGACATCGCGTCCCGCCAGATGGGGCCGGGGGTGTCGGCGCCGTAGACCTTCTCGTGGAAGGTGCCGCCGATGGTGATGTTGAACATCTTCCGCTTGTGCATCGGGTCGCCGACCCACACGGCACCGGCCATGTTCGGGGTGTAGCCCACGAACCAGGCGGCGTAGCGGCTGTCGCTGGTGCCGGTCTTGCCCGCGCTGTCGCGGCCGCTGAGACCGGCCTCCTTGCCCGTACCGTCCTCGACCACGCCCTTGAGCAGGGCGTTTATCGTCTTGGCGGTGTTGTCGGACATGGCCCGCTGGCAATCCGTCTGCGGGACGTCCATCGGCTTCCCGGCCGCGTCGGTGATCGAGGCGATGGCGACGGGCGTGCAGTAGGTGCCGTTGTTGGCGAAGGCGGCGTACGCCGTGGCCATGGTCAGCGGCGACATCTCCTGGACGCCGAGCGTCATCGACGGCACTTCCTGGATCGGCTTGCCGTCGGCGCGCTCGATGCCCAGCTTCTCGATCATCTTGACCGCCGGGCAGATGCCCATGTCGCTGATCATCTGCACGAAGTAGGTGTTGACCGACTTCGCGGTCGCCTCCTTCATGGCGTACGGGCCGACCTCCGACTTGTTCTCGTTCTGCGTCGAGTCGTGGCCCTGCCATTCGCCGTCGCAGGTCTGCACCGGGCTCGGGTACGGCATCCGGTACGGCGAGGAGTACTCCTGGTACGGGCTCATGCCCTGGTCCAGCGCGGCGGCGGCGACCAGCGGCTTGAACGTCGAACCGGGCTGGTACCCGGCGCCGCCGCCCATGTCGTGGTTGACGGAGAGGTTCATCACCGTCTCGTGGTTGCCGAACCCGTAGGGGCGGGACTGGCCCATGCCGAGGATCTTGCCGGTGCCGGGCTCCACGATCGTCGCGGCGCTCGCGACCTGGTCGTCGCTGTGGACATGGCCGCCTATCGACGCCTGGACGGCCTTCTGCGTCTGCGCGTCCAGGGTGGTGCGGATGGTCAGGCCGCCCTGGTTCCACCGCTTCGCGCGCGCCTTGGCGGTCTTGCCGAACGTCTTGTCGCTGAGGAAGACGTTGCGGACGTAGTCGCAGAAGAAACCGGCGCCGTCGGTCGCGGTGATGCAGCCGTTCTTGGGGCGGCTGACGGTCAGCTTGATCGGCTGCTTCGCCGCCTCGTCGGCCTGCGCCTGTGTGATGTCCTTCAGATCGGCCATCCGCTGGAGCACGGTGTTACGGCGGCGGGTGGCCTCGTCGCGGTTGTTGAGCGGGTCGTAGCGGGTCGGGGACTGGACGATACCGGCGAGCAGGGCCGATTCGCCGAGGCTGAGGTCCTTGGCGGACTTGCTGAAGTACCGCTGGCTGGCGGCCTCGACGCCGTACGCCTGCTGCCCGAAGAAGGTGATGTTGAGGTAGTTCTGCAGGATCTTGCGCTTGCCGAGCTCCTTCTCCACCTGGATCGCGTACTTCAGTTCCTTGATCTTGCGGCCGATGGTCTGCTGCGTGGCCTGCGCGACCTTGTCGGGGTCGTTCCCGGCTTCCTCGATGAAGACGTTCTTCACGTACTGCTGCGTGAGTGTCGAGGCGCCCTCGGAGACGCCGCCGGACTGCGCGTTCTTGTTGACCGCGCGCAGGATGCCCTTCATGTCGACCGCGCCGTGCTCGTAGAAGCGCGCGTCCTCGATCGCGACGATCGCCTTCCGGACGTACGGCGACATGTCCTTGAGGTCCACGACCGTGCGGTCCCGGGAGTAGATCTTGGCGATCTCGGTGCCGTTGGCGTCCTGGACGATGGTCCGCTCGCTCAGCGGTGGCGCCTTGAGGTCCGAGGGAATCTCGTCGAACCCTTCGACGGTGCCCTTGGCCGTGAGGCCCAGTGCTCCGGCGGCGGGAAGGGCGAGACCCGCGAGAACGGCTCCGGCCAGCACACTGACACCCAGGAATTTCGCGGCCTGCTGGGTCTTGCTCAGACCCCCGCCGTCGCGCTTCTTACCCATGAGGGCACCCTACGTTCTCAATCGCCGGACAGGGGCGCAACTGTTCGCCTACGCTGTTTCACATCTGTCACAGCGGAGCGTTCCGCCCCAACGCACCCGTCCTCCCCTTCCGTCCGTCCGCGCACGGGGCCACGTCCCGAACATCCGCTCGTATCGCCGGAATTCCGGTATGTACCCGGCGACCTGCCCCGAGAGGCGAGAAAAGCGACGCATGTCGCTCGCTCACTCCGTTGGGTGATCTGCCGCGTACGCATAGTCCGTTAGGACCATTCAAGATTGGGCCCGAAGGAGGTGTTGCGCCCTGCCCGCCTTCCGTAACGTCCTCAACTGGCAACGGTGAATATGCCGCTTGCCGCCGTGGGGGAGCCTCGATTCGGGAGAGGACGGCGCCAGCATGAGCTGGGTAACCGACTGGAACGCACAAGCAGCCTGCCGCACCACCGATCCAGACGAACTCTTCGTCCAGGGGGCGGCCCAGAACCGCGCCAAAGCCGTGTGCACCGGATGTCCGGTACGCACCGAATGCCTCGCCGACGCCCTGGACAACCGGGTGGAGTTCGGCGTCTGGGGCGGCATGACCGAGCGCGAGCGCCGCGCGCTGCTCCGCCGCCGTCCGACCGTGACGTCATGGCGGCGCCTGCTGGAGACGGCGCGCACGGAGTACGAGCGCAGCACCGGCATGCTGGCCGTGGAGTGCGAGGACGAGACCTACGACACCTACGCGGCGGTCAGCTGACCTGTCGGCCCAAGGGGCACCGGACCGGCGGCGCTTCAGGGCTCGGGCCGGGCGGTGAGCCGGTCGCGTCGGCGTGATGCGTGTCATGTCTGTCATGCCCGTACGGGGTCAACGCGCCATCCATAAGGGGCGGGTGAAGCGGGCCGACGCTCCGCCGTGAGTGGATACCCCGCCGCGGGCGGAGCCGTACCGCGGCGGCTTTCGCATGTCGGGCCGCCGGGCCGTGCCTGTCAGGGCGGGGCGGCCGGGGGAGCGGTGTCAGTCGGGTGCGTCGGTGCGGGCGGGGTCGAGGGCGAGGCGGGCGCCGATCAGCCGCAGACCGTCGAGATCGTGGACGTCGCCGGGGAGCGCGGCGATCTCGGCGACCGGGACCTCCGGATGCAGGGCGGTGAAACGATCCCGCGTGCGGCGTTCGCGGGCGAGGACCTGCATGCGTTCGGCGTGCAAACGGAGGAGACCGGCGGCGAGTTGCTCTGCGGAGACCGGGGGGTGTCCGGCAGGCGCCGCCGGGGCGGGAGAGGGGCCGTCGGCGGTACCGGAAGCAGCCTTCCCGCCGTCGTGATCCACAATGCCGCCCGGTTCAAGATTTTCCGCCGTGCCCGGGGCGGTTCCGGGGGGAACACCGGCCTCCTCCTCGGCGCGGTCGGTCAGCGTCTCGGCGGCGGCCAGCGCCCGCTCCGCGCTCAGCTTCGCCGCCCCGCTGCCGTGCACACGGTTCAGTACGAGACCGGCCAGCGGCATCCGCTCGGCCGCCAGCCGCTCGATGAAGTACGCCGCCTCCCGCAGCGCGTCCCGCTCCGGGGCCGCCACCACCAAGAACGCCGTGCCGGGGGCCTGGAGCAGCCGGTACGTGGCGTCCGCGCGGGTGCGGAAGCCGCCGAACATCGTGTCCATCGCGGCGACGAACGTCTGGACGTCACGCAGCAGTTGACCGCCCATCAACTTGCTGAGTGTGCCGGTCATCATCGACATCCCGGCGTTGAGGAACTTCATCCCGGCCCGGCCGCCGACCTTCGCCGGGGCCATCAGCACCCGGATGAACTTGCCGTCCAGGAACGACCCGAGGCGCTGCGGCGCGTCCAGGAAGTCCAGCGCGGAGCGGCTGGGCGGGGTGTCGACGATGATCAGATCCCACTCGTCGCGGGCGCGGAGCTGGCCGAGCTTCTCCATGGCCATGTACTCCTGCGTGCCCGCGAAACCGGCCGACAAGGACTGGTAGAAGGGGTTCTCCAGGATGGCCCTGGCCCGGGCGGCGTCCGCGTGCCCCTCGACGATCTCGTCGAAGGTGCGCTTCATGTCCAGCATCATCGCGTGGAGTTCGCCCCCGGACGCGCCGTCGACGCCCTTGACCTGGCGCGGGACGTTGTCCAGCTCGGAGATGCCCATGGACTGGGCGAGCCGCCGGGCCGGGTCGATGGTCAGCACGACGGCCCGGCGCCCGCGCTCCGCGGCGCGCACACCGAGGGCGGCGGCCGTCGTGGTCTTGCCGACGCCGCCGGAGCCGCAGCACACCACGATGCGGGTGCCGGGGTTGTCGAGTAGCGCGTCGACCTCCAGCCACGGGGCCGGGGCGTCCAGCGTCGGCTCGTCGGCGGTCATATGGGCCCCTGTCTCCGCAGGTCCCTCGCCAGGCGGTAGAGACCGGCGAGGTCCACTCCCTCGGGGAGCAGCTCCAGCTCGTAGGTGGGCAGGCCGAGCGCGGTCAGCTCGGCGTGCTCGGCGCGCTCCAGATCGACGCGCTCGGCGTGCTCGCGTGCCTGCTCCAGCAGCGGGTCGATCAGCCGCTCGGCCAGCCCGCCGCGGCGCGCCCCGCCCAGCCCGGCCTGGGAGAGCGCCTTGGCCACGCCCGCGCGGGAGCCGCGGGCGGCGATGTCGAGATCGCCGGTGCCGAGCACGGTGGGACGGGTCATGTTGATGACGACGCCGCCGACCGGGAGCCCGGCGGCGCGCAGCTCCGCGATGCCGTCCGCGGTCTCCTGGACGGGCATCTCCTCCAGGAGCGTCACCATGTGCACCGCGGTCTCGGGGGACTTGAGGACCCGCATGACCGCCTGTGCCTGATTGTGGATCGGGCCCATCTTGGCCAGGCCCGCCACCTCGTCGTTGACGTTCAGGAAGCGGGTGATGCGGCCCGTGGGCGGGGCGTCCATCACCACCGCGTCGTAGACGTACCGGCCCTGCTTGTCCTTGCGGCGCACCGCCTCGCACGCCTTGCCGGTCAGCAGGACGTCCCGCAGACCGGGGGCGATGGTGGTGGCGAAGTCGATCGCGCCGAGCTTCTTCAGGGCCCGGCCGGCGCTGCCGAGTTTGTAGAACATCTGGAGGTAGTCCAGCAGCGCGCGCTCGGCGTCGATGGCGAGGGCGTGCACCTCGCCGGGGCGGCGCCCGCCGCGGGCGGCGTCACCGGCCGAGGCGCCGTCCGGGCCGGGCGCCACGGCGATCTTGCGTTCCTCGTACGGAAGGGCCTCGGTCTCGAAGACCTGGGCGATGCCCTGCCGGCCCTCGACCTCGACCAGGAGGGTCCGGCGTCCCTCGGTGGCCAGGGCAAGGGCGAGGGCGGCGGCGACCGTGGTCTTGCCGGTGCCGCCCTTGCCGCTGACGACATGGAGCCTGCTCACGTCAAGGAGCCTAACCAGTCCCCGCCGCGGCTACGCACGGGACGACCCCGGATCCGTCCCGGAGGCGTTCCCCTACGGGACGGTCCACCGGGGGCGGGGAGGGGCGCCCGAGGCGGGTATTCCGGCTCCGGGCGGCCGTACCCCTCCTCGAATACCGGGAGCGCCGGCGGAGTCGAGCGGCGGAAGAGGAGGAAGGGGAGGAACAGCACACTCCGGCCGTCTGACGTGGCCCTTCCTGGCGCAGGTCCGTCCTTTGCCAGGGCGGTGGGGGCGGCGGCGTCCGAGGCCGTCCTGGCAGGCATTACGCTCGCTCCATGACCAAGTGGGAATACGCGACTGTGCCGCTTCTCGTACACGCGACGAAGCAGATTCTGGACACCTGGGGCGAGGACGGCTGGGAGCTGGTCCAGGTCGTTCCGGGGCCGAACAACCCCGAGCAGCTGGTGGCCTACCTGAAGAGGGAGAAGGCGTGAGCGCCGTCGAGGCGAGGATCGCGGAGCTGGGGCTGAAGCTCCCCGAGGTCGTGCCGCCGCTGGCCACGTACCAGCCCGCGGTGCGCTCCGGGAATTACGTCTTCACCTCCGGCCAGCTGCCCATGGTGGACGGTGCCCTGCCCGCCACCGGCAAGGTCGGCGCCGACGTCACCCCGGAGGCGGCCAAGGAGCTGGCCGCGACCTGCGCGCTCAACGCGCTGGCCGCGGTGAAGTCCGTGATCGGCGACCTGGACCGGATCCAGCGGGTCGTGAAGGTCGTCGGGTTCGTCGCCTCGGCGCCCGACTTCACCGGCCAGCCCGGGGTCGTCAACGGCGCCAGCGAGCTGCTGGGCGAGATCCTCGGTGACAAGGGCGTGCACGCCCGGTCCGCGGTCGGCGTGGCGGTGCTGCCCGTCGACGCGCCCGTCGAGGTCGAGATCCAGGTCGAGATCGCGGAGTAGTCCGCAGGTCCGCACGTCCGGTCGTCCGTACGCCCGGCCCCCCGGCAGCCCCGGGGGACCGGGCGCGGCGCGGGCGGGACCTCCGCGCGGGGCTTCCGAAAGGGGCCCTCGAACATCCGCGCGTGAGCGCATAGCATCCGGCCATGTCGTCGACGACCAATGGCCAGTGGTACCCGCCGGAGTGGCCGGGCCTCATCCGGGCGCTCGTGAACGGTGAGCTGACCCCCGCCGAGCCCCGGCGGGCCGCGACCGTCCTGCTGCTGCGGGACGGCGACGGCGGCCCCGCCGTGCACATGCTGCGCAGACGCGCCTCCATGGCCTTCGCCGGAGGCGCGTACGCCTATCCGGGCGGCTCCGTGGACCCCCGCGACGAACGGCCGGTCGCCTGGACCGGGCCCTCGCGCGCCGCCTGGGCCGCGCGACTGGGCGTGGACGAGGCCGCCGCGCAGTCCGTCGTCTGCGCCGCCGTGCGCGAGACGTTCGAGGAGTCCGGGGTGCTGCTCGCGGGCCCGTCGGCGACGACCGTCGTCGCGGACACCACGGGCGACGACTGGGAGGCCGGTCGCGCCGCCCTCGTCGCCCACGAACTCTCCTTCGCCGACTTCCTCGACCACCACGGGCTGGTGCTCCGCTCCGACCTGCTGGGCGCCTGGGCCCGCTGGATCACCCCCGCGTTCGAACCACGCCGCTACGACACCTGGTTCTTCGTCGCCGCGCTCCCCGAGGGGCAGCGCACCCGTAACGCCTCCACGGAGGCGGACCGCACCGTATGGACCCGCCCGGCCGACGCCATCGCCGGATACGAACGCGGCGAACTGCTGATGATGCCGCCGACTCTCGCGACCCTGCGTGCCCTGGAGCCGTACGGTTCCGCCGCCGCGGCCCTGGAGGCGGCGGGGCGTCGCGATCTGACGCCGGTGCTGGCCCGTGCCCGGCTGCGCGACGGGGAGATCGAACTGAGCTGGCCGGGGCACGAGGAGTTCACCAAGCACATCGCCCCGGGTGACACGGCTCCGGGCGACCCTTCGGAAGGAGGCCGGTCATGACCGATGCGGCAGCGCTCCCCGGGCAGCCCCGTGGCGTGGTGGTCTCCGGTTCGGCCACCGACCGCGCCCGGTGCGTCCTGGCGCCCAACCCGTCGGCGATGACCCTGGACGGCACCAACACCTGGATCGTCGCCGAGCCCGACTCGCCGCTGGCCGTCGTCATCGACCCCGGGCCGCTCGACGAGGGCCATCTGCGGGCCGTCGCCGACGCCGCCGAGCAGTCCGGTAAACGCGTCGCGCTGACCCTGCTCACCCATGGGCACGCCGACCACGCCGAGGGCGCCGCCCGCTTCGCCGAGTTGACCGGGACGGCCGTACGCGCCCTGGACCCGGCGCTGCGCCTGGGGGACGAAGGGCTGGGGGCCGGTGACGTGATCACCACCGGCGGGCTGGAGATGCACGTCGTGCCCACCCCGGGGCACACCGCCGATTCGCTCTCCTTCCACCTGCCCGCGGATGCCGCCGTCCTGACCGGCGACACCGTCCTGGGGCGCGGCACCACGATGGTCGCCCACCCCGACGGGCGGCTCGGCGAGTACCTGGACTCGCTGCGCCGCCTCCGGTCGCTGACCGTCGACGACGGTGTGACGACGGTGCTCCCCGGACACGGCCCGGTGCTCGACGACGCCCAGGGTGCGGTGGAGTTCTATCTGGCGCACCGCGCCCACCGGCTCGCCCAGGTGGAGACCGCGGTCGAGAGCGGCCACCGGACGGCGTCCGAGGTCGTCGCCGCGGTCTACGCCGACGTCGACCGCTCCCTGTGGCCCGCCGCCGAACTGTCGGTACGGGCACAGCTGGAGTACCTGGGGGAGCACGGGCTGATCTGAGGCGCCTGGGGGCGCGCCGGGCGCCTCAGGGGCGGGGCGCCTTCGGGCCGTGGACGGCCAGGTACTCGTCGGCCAGCCAGGGCGCGAGATCGGACAGCAGCGCGTCGAGCAGCGCGGGGTGGTCCGCCGGGGCGCGGGCGGCGCGGGCCGCGGCGCGCATCTGCTCGGCGCGCGCCGGGTAGTAGCGGCCGAACACCTCGGCCATCTCGGCGAGATCGCTGGTCCAGCCGCCCCACCACGGCATCACCAGCGTGAAGCCGGTACGCACCAGATGCCGGGTCATGCCGCGGGTCAGCCGCCGCCGCTCCTCCTCCGTGCGCGCCGCCGCCGCGCGGGCGCGCATCCCGGGCAGCACGCGGAACAGGTCCCCGTTGGTCTCACGGGCCAGCAGCGAGGTCGGGCGGTAGCGGGGCAGCCGTTCGGCCAGGTCGGGCCCGCTGAGCGGGGTGCACAGGCAGGCCACGAACCAGCCCAGGTCGTACCGCTCCAGGTCGCTCAGCAGCCTTGCCACGCCGTCCAGCAGGACCGCGGCACCGTCGATCTGGGGGAAGGCCGCGTCAAGTTCCGCGCCCAGGGCGTCGGCGTCGGCGTGGTCGTCCGGGGTGGGCGGCTCGTGGAGCGCGAGGAGCAGGTCGAGGTCGGAGATCCCGGGGACGGCGGTGCCGCGCGGGATGCTGCCGTAGAGGTACGCGCTGTGCAGCCGGTGGCCGAAGCGCGCGGCGCTCCGCTCCCGTGCGGCCGCCGCCACGGGGGCGAACTCCTCGGTGATCCGCGCGAGCGCGCCCTCCCGGAGGAAGCAGCCGTCCTGGTCGAGTCCCGGTCCTGTGGAGTCGGTCATGGCGTCAGCATGACGACGCGTCCGGTACGCGGGCCACCGGATTTGCCGGCCGGGAGCGCGGGGCCTGGGCGCGTACATGGCGCTGAGACGCCGTACACGGCCGCTCAGGCGGTTTTCCCGGTCCCGTACAGCCCCGGGCATGGCGCGCGGGTCCGCGGCGGCGTACGGGCCGGGAGGGGGGGGGCGCCCGCGGGGGGGGGGCCCCCCGGGCGGGGGGGGGGCGCGGGCCGCCCCCCCCCCCCGGGTGGGAGCAACCCCCAGGGCTCCCCACACCTCCCCCCCCCGCCCGCCCAGTCGCCGCGGGGCATG